>JAOZPP010000032.1 GCA_029932675.1 bacterium | reverse complement strand
CTGAGGTCTTCAACCTTGCTCCCGTAATCGTTGACCAGCTCCTGCCTGCCTGGATAGAAGAGAGAGAATCTATCCAGAGTGGTTACCATGTGGGGTCATCAGCCAAATAGCCTTAGAAAAGTGCTTGACAAGGGATGATCGAGAAGTTATATTTAGGCCAACCTTAAAGGATAATCCGGATAACATCCAAACTCCCATAATAGACAAGGATTTTATCTCCTCTGTAATACCCTCATAACCTTTTTATGCTCTTCCCTTTATAAATATTCAAGCAGAAACTTTTCGGAGATTTTGCTTACCGGGGAGGGATTTAGCTTGGTTCCTTCAGCGGGGAGAATGCCGATTGTGCCTCCCTAACGATGAGATAGGGTAAGTGACCTTGGGGTGGAGGGGATCATTAAATGATCACTGGAACTCACCAAGTTAGACTTAATCCAAGATCTTAAGAAGTTGCTGATGGTGAAAAATTTCCGCGGAACATCACGGACTTGTAACCTGAGGGCTTTTACCCCTCAGGCCAAGGAGAGGTTAAAGGGAAATGAGAAATCTAATTCTTATCCTTCCGCTTTTTGCCCTTTTCTTTACCTCCTGGGCCAATGCCGGAGGTAAGGGTTGGGAATTGGGGGAGGTAGTGAATTTAAACTCCTTCCGGCTCTCCTCCGCTGCTCAGGAGAAGCTGGCTGAGCAGGGGTTCGTCATCTTGCCTAGTCAGGAAGAGGAGATCTTTCAAATATACCAAGATGCTAAGCGCCGGGGGGAATCTATTCTGGTTACCTCTGATCTTCTCCTCCATACCTCCCATATCCTCTTTGACTATATGCTGAGGAGCGTCGAGGTGGAGAAGCTCAACAAGGAGCTCAGGGACCTGACCGAGGCTATGTTCAAGGGTTCTCTGAGACAGTATGAGGAGGCCAAGGGGAAGGGGGTAAGGGAGGCCGCCTTAGCAAATGTGGCCTTCTTCGGGGTGGCCGCCAGGCTCTTGGGGTTGGATGTGGAGCTCCCCCCAGCCATTCTCCCCCAAGTTGAGGGAGAACTCAGGCTTATCTCCGCCCATAAAGGTTTTTCTTATTCTCCCATCTTCGACTATCTTGAGGATTATAGCCAATATCTCCCCAGGGGTCATTATACCCGTTCCCAGCTTTTTAAACATTACTTCCAGGCGATGATGTGGTATGGAAGGATCTGCTTCTGGCTTGAACCTGGAAAGTCCATATTGGCTGGTCAGGTGGATGCAAAGGGGAAAGGGAGATCCTTAACCAGACAGGCAATCCTCATCTGCACCCTCTTAAACGAGACCAGGGGGGCAAGGAAAAGCTGGGAGAGGGTTTATCGCCCTACAGTCTTCTTCGTGGGCAAAACGGACGATCTCGATGTCGATGACTATACCAAATTAATCAGAGATGTCTACGGTGATAGGTTCTCCATTGATGCTCTGACAGACACCAAGCAACTCGATGACTTCATTAAGAGAGCCAGGGCTCTGAGAAAGCCGCAGATCATCTCCACATTGGTTGAGGATGTGGAGGCCGCCAGGAAAGGGGCCGCTCAGATCACTCAGGGGTTTCGGTTTATGGGACAGCGGTTCATCCCCGATTCCTATATCCTTCAGAACCTGGTCTACAACAAGGTAGTTGGGTATACCGGTGACGGACATCCCTTTACTATGGAGCTAACGCCAATGGGCCCGCAGAGGTGTTTCCCGCGCGGGCTGGATGTGATGGCAGTCTTAGGGAGCTGGTGCGCTCTGGAGATCCTCAAGGAGGAGGGGGATACGGAATACCGCAACTATGACCAGATGCTCAATAGTCTGAGGCGAGAGTTTGCCCATCTGGACGAGGAAACCTGGGAGGAAAATCTCTATTGGAGCTGGTTCTCCTGTCTGAGATGGCTGGTGGGGAGAAAGCATAACGGCTATCCACCCTTTATGGGCACCAAGGCCTGGACCCTAAAGGAGTTGAACACTGCCCTTGGCTCCTGGGCCGAGCTGAGGCATGACACCATCCTCTATGCTAAACAGAGCTATACGGTGGGGGCTACGGCCGTGCTTCCCCGGGCTAAACCCACCAAGGGGTATGTCGAACCCTATCCAAAACTCTACGAGCGGATAAGAGCACTTATCACCCAACTGAGGGAAGGGCTAAGCAGTCAGGGGCTGCTCCCTGAGGGGACCTTCGGGAAACTACAGCAATTCGAGGAACTACTAAGCTCCCTGACCACTATCTCCCAAAAGGAGCTACAAGGAAAGACCCTGAGCGATGAGGAATACAGGCTGATCTGGGATATAGGGTCCAAGCTGGAGGGGATAATTAGGTTCTCACCTGAGTTGATGAAGAAGATAACATCTGGCACAGACAGGAAGATGGCGGTGGTAGCCGATGTGCATACAGATGTCAACTCCCAGCAGGTATTGGAGGAGGGGGTAGGGAACCCATCCATCATCTACCTCATCGCCCAGGTAGAGGGGAAGCCCACCCTGACCAAGGGAGGGGTCTTCTCCTACTACGAGTTCAAGCAGCCAATGCAGGATAGGCTCACGGACGAGGGGTGGCAGGAGCTATTGGCCAAGCGGCAGGGGCCCAACCCCCCGAAGTGGGCCAACGAACTTTACCCCAGATAGGGGGAAACCTTACGGGAAGGAGGCCTATGTGAATGTGAAGAGCGTGATCCTTTCTTTCCTTCTTTTTTTCACCTTTTTTGCTCCCTGCTCCTTGGGCTACGAGTTGCTCCTGGACAGGGATGCGGTAGTAGAGAAGGCCAAGGGGATAAGGAAGGCAGACTATCCTAATGCCCACACAGTTTTGGTGGACGATTATCAGAGGGTGGAGTATAACCGAGATGGAACCTACATCAATGACGACGATTACTATGTTAAGGTACTCACGGAAAAGGGGAGAAGGGAGAGCTCGGTATTTAAAGGCTATTATAATAGAGCCCTCTCCAAACTAAATATCGATGCCATAGAGGTGATTAAACCCAATGGCCGCATCCTACCGGTGAAGATAGAGAAGAACATAAAGGATCAAGTAAACCCATCCCAGATGAGCTCCAACATCTATGACCCAAACAGCAGGTTGGTCACCGTCAATATCCCCGGACTGGAGGTAGGGGATCTTATCCATTATCGACTGAGCTTAGAATGCTTCCACACCAGAATAGCCAATAACTTCTGTGACCTTTGTCTCTTCCAGGAATTTAAGCCAACCCTACATTACAGGTATGAAGTGATTGGCCCAACTGAGCTTCCATTAAGGAAGATGATGGTGAAGGGGAGGGACCGTGATAAGGTATCCCACACTGTGGTCAAAAAGGAGGGCAAGATCTACTATACTTGGGTGGCGGAGGATATGCCGCAACTCATCGAGGAGCCGAAGATGCCCTCTGTGGTTAGGGTGGGCACGCGGGTCTTAGTCTCCACCTTTTCTGATTGGCCTGCTGTCTCCCAGTGGTATTACCATCTATCAGAGCCTCATATCGTTCCCTCCCTGGAGATGAAGGAGAAGGTGCGGGAGCTAACCGCTGGATGCGGGGAGCGTGCCGAGAAGATCGACAAAATCTTCCATTGGGTTTCCCAAAAGGTGAGATATATGGGGATAACTACTGAGAAGGAGGCCCCAGGCTATGAGCCCCATGACATAACTCAGACCTTTGCGAGGGGATATGGGGTCTGTCGGGATAAGGCAGCCCTGTTGGCCGGGATGTTTAGGTTGATCGGCGAAGAGGCATATCCTGTTTTGATCTATGTGGGAACCAAACGGGATGAGGAAGTTCCCCTGCCCTACTTCAACCATGCCATCACGGCCATCAGGGAGTCCGATAGCAGTTATACCCTCTATGATGCCACAAGCGAGACGGCCAAGGAGTACCTTCCGGATTGGGAGAGGGACTGCAGCTACTTAGTAAGCTCCAAATACGGAGAGCCGCTAAAGACCACTCCAGTGCGCCCGGCTAAGGAGAACCTGCTGAAGACGGAGACTACCATTCGCTTTGTTGGTGGAAAGGCGAAAGGGGAGACTGAAGTCCTTTTCACTGGGCTTTGGGATGAAGTTTATCGGGGCTACTTCATCCGCCAATCTCCAAAGGATATTGAGGATTACATCAACAGGATGGTGAAAAAATGGAGTAGTACCGCTGAGGTAGATACATTTCAGCTCCTGCCCAAGGATTTGGTTAACCAGATGGGCCAGCACCTCCAGTTGGTATTAAGGTTTACTTGGGAAGAGCCATTGATCGGCAATGGTAAGTACGCAATGCTCCCCTTACATTACCTCTCCACCGACTTTGGATTGATGAGATATATCCTCGGGGAGATGGCCTTGAGGAGGCGCAACTTCAACTTCAGAACCCGTTTCACCATATCCTCTGAGGACAGGGTTCGGATGGAGTTTGATGAGGATTATAAGGAGATCGTACTTCCCAAGAACGAGCCGGTGGAAAAGGTCGGTTATAGCCTGCGGTTTGATTTTCAAAAGCCGAGTAGGAGGGCAGTAGAGATAAGGCGGAGTTTTGCCCTCAACAGGGTAGAGTTTACGCCTGCCGAATACCTTCAGCTAAAGGGTTGCACCGAGCAACAGGAGATTGCAGATAAAAAGGCGATTATACTTAAGCGGAGAGGTGTCCCTAAGGGATCATCGAATGTTGAAGGGTGTCACCATGGTGTTTGCCCAGTTGGGGGAGAACTTAACTCGCTACGCTCGCCAAGTTCTCCATAGGGGCTTTCGCCCCTCTGTGGCGCTCCGCAATCCTGCACTTGCTCGGATTGCTCCGCTGTCACCCTTGAAGGGGGCTTACCCCCTTCAAACTACCCCCGACATTTCGGAATTTTTTAGAAATCCCGAAATGTTAAGTTAGCGATGCCTCGAGGAGTGAACGATGGATAAAAGACTTATAAGTTTACTGAGCATAGGCCTGTTCCTCTTATTCTCCATTAACCTCTTTGCCTATGACTACTCTAAAATCCCAGGGGCGGAGACCTACCCCCGAGCCAACTCAGTCATTGCCCTTTCCGAGCACGCCTATATGCTCAACGATGGTGGGAGCTACGCGGCCAAATTCCATGTGATTAGGAAGATCTTGAATCAAAAAGGTAAGCGTCGATTTGCTGAGTTTAAGATAACCTACACGCGAAAGTTTCAGGAGGTGGAGATAGAGAATGCCCAGACCATCAACTCCGATGGCTCCATAGAGACGGTGAGAGAGGAAGAGATTAACGATATGGATAGTCGTGCCCTTATCAAAGCCCCCCGGTATCCGGCAATAGGCATCCGAGTGATCTCCTTCCCTTCGGTAGATGTTGGGGATGTGGTAGAGATTAGCTACCGGATAAAGACCAATACTAATTTCCCCTTCTATGGTGAAGAATGCTTTCAATTCTATGATCCGTTGCTCTGCAAGAAGGTGACCATTGAGGTACCAGAGGGGACCCTCTTGCACTTCAACCAGCCTGCTGGGGTAAATTTCCTCCAGAGTAGGGAGGATGGCCGAATTAAATATGAGTGGACGGCAAGGGATAAGAAACCAATAGTTGAGGAGGATAACTTACCCCCCCTAAACTACTTGGCCCCTACCCTCTACTATAGCAACATCCCTGACCTAAAGGGATTCCTTTCCGGCCTTAACCGCAGAATGAGGGAGAAGGCAACTGTTACTCTGGAGATGAGGGAGAGGGCAGCAGGGATTATCGGCCAGGGCTCAACCGATTATACGAAGATAAGGAGGTTGTATGATTTCGTTGCTGGTCAGGTAAACTCCATTGAGCTGGACCTCAAGGCCATCGGAGGTTTTATGAGCGATGCGCCCAGGGTCCTGAGGGACGGCTATGGAAACAGCTATGATAAATCAATCCTCCTCTATGGGCTCCTGCAGTCGGTGGGGATGGAACCACATTTCTGCTTCTTGTTGGGCAACAGAAGGTTGCAGCTTTACCAGGAGGAGTTGAGGGAGCAATCCTTCTCCGCTATCTCCCGGCCTTTGGTAGCTGTGAATTTGGGCAACCAGAAGTTATACCTTGACCCTATGCTCCAAGACGGCCAGTATGGCCCTTTAGGCATAAGCATAGATGGAAGCATCTGCTATTTGATAGAGGGTGAGAGGGTTTCCTCTGAAGAGGTGAACATTCCTGACAGCCTGCTCAGTGGAAAGTGGGTCCGAACTGAAGTTCAAATAGGAGCCAACGGGGATGCCAGGTTGGTTCAAAGGGAGGAATATTCAGGGGTGGAGTACGCGCGGGTAAAGAAGGTTCACGAGGAACTATCCCCCAAGAAACTGGAAGAATATGTGCAGAAGAAACTCAACCACCTTTCAAAGAATGCCATTCCAGTCGGGGCCCTGCAGATCAGGGAGTCGCCCTCTAAGTTCATCGAGGCATTTAGCTGCCGAGTCCCCCACTACGGGATTGCTGATGGTGATTTCCTCTACTTTGACTTAGGCAAAGCGGTGAGCGAGGCTTTGGAGGGCTATATTCATATCTCTACTAAGAGGAGGTATAATCCTTACTTCAATCCAGTGAAGGAGAGGGAAACCGTAGATCTCAAAGTCGTTCTACCCAGAGGATATCAGGTCCTTTTCGCTCCCGGGGGTTTCCAACAGGACCTGCCTGGTGGTTTGGGGAGGATAAGTTACCAAAAGGACTCGGGTGATGGGTACTCCCTTCGCTATAGGTTGAAGATCGACCTTGATGAGGCGATCCTTTCTATAAAGGATTACAAGCAGTTGTATGCGATCAAAGAGGAGTTGGGGGGAAGGAAATATTCCAAGGTGTTGTTGAGAAAGGAGTAAACCTCTAACCCCAGCTTTTGAAAAAGGAGGTGACGATGTCCAAGTGGCTTCTTATCCTTTTGGCTTTAGTATCACTTCTGGGCACAGGAAATGGAAGGGGACAGGAAAGTGGAGGGGAACAAGGTCAACAAAATCTATTTAAACAACAAGGTTTTAGCCTCCTTGATCCCCAAAGGCTATCCCTCTCTCACTCCCTGGGGTTTTACTTCTCCTCTGAGAAGGGTGTCCAGAGCGTGGCCCTCTACCGTAGCTCCATCAGGTATCGCCTATCCAAGCCTTTAACCATAAGTATGGATTTGGATTACCTCCATCGTCGCATCAAGGATAGCTATCAGAAGAGGTTTCTGCTCACTAACCTGCAGGTTGATTTCCACCCCAGTCCATGGCTGAACCTGCAGATAAACGTCACCTCATCTCCTTGGGTTAACCCCTTGTTTAAGGGAGGGAGGTGAGATCTGCTGTTCTTGAGTTGATCTAATCATATGGTAAGGTCTTAAAAATTTGCATAGGTCGAAGCTGACCTCTATCTGTTTAAATTTGAAACAATATCTTTAACTAACTTCGCTCAAACCGAGAAAGTATGAAGCAAGTGAGGGAATCCTAAATTAAGGACAAATCCCGATGATTAAATTCCAATTTCAAGTTCCAAAATCAAACTCTTTCTTCCGAAAAGCAAGTCCGCTTCAGACTGTCTTAAATTTTGAGCTGCGAATTCATTATCAGAGGAGGCTGTTTTAAACTTGATGCCAAGTTTAATAAGTAGGCCTATGAAGGAGATTGATGTTTCCAGGCGGCTTGAAGCAGATCTGGCTTAAGGAAATGAGGGCTTTGGTTGTTGGGGTTGGATGCGAATTTAATGTTTTTTGTGCGCCATTGGTTTGTCGATCCTGGATCAGAAAGGCACCGCTTAGAAGATAAGGCTATGGTAAAAAGAAGAGTTGCCCGTCCGAGGAGTACTGCAACTTCAGGGATACCCTTCTTAGGGGTTAGTATCATATTCTTCTCCCTAATCCTTGCCGTTTTTCTCTATTCCGTCTTTACCCGCCACCCGCATAGGTCCTCACCAACTATTCCGGTGGTCACCAGGGTGCAGGTATTAAACGGCTGTGGGGTAGATGGACTGGCAGCAAGAGTGGCTAAATTCCTTCGCCGCCAGGGATATGATGTAGTGGATATAGGGAATACCCCTCTCCTCTTGGAGAGTCTCATCGTCGATCGAGTAGGGAATCGAGATGCTGCCCAAAAGCTGGCCAAGCTCCTGGGGGTGAAGAGGGAGAACATTATCCAGCAGAGCTGTGACTACTTGGAATTGGATCTCACAGTTATCTTGGGTAGAGACTACAAGAAGCTAACTCTTCAGTGAGTTGGGGAAGGAATTAGCCATAGGTTCTAAAGAATTAGCCAGAGCTATCTCCTCCCTGGCCCTCTCCAAGAAGGCTGAGCAACTAAGAATCTTAGATCTGAGAGGCCTCACCGACATTACTGATTTCTTCGTCATCTGCTCTGGCAGTTCAGATCTTCATATAAAGGCCATAGCAGATGCAATTGTAGAGGGAGCAAAAAAGTTAGGGGTCAAAGTCTGGCATATAGAGGGTTATCAGGCCTTAAGCTGGGTCCTTTTGGACTATATAACCGTAGTGGTGCACATATTTCGTCCGGAGGCCAGGGAGAAGTATGCCTTAGAGAAGCTCTGGGGGGATGCTCCTGTGGAGGAGATAGAAGATGAGGGCGAAGACCTATCTAAGAGAGAAGCTGAAGGACGCCATTGAAAAGGGTGGCTGGAGTGTAGAGAAGGAAATAGAGTTGAACAACCCTAAGGACCCCAGTTGGGGTGACCTTACCACTAATATTGCTCTGCAAATCGCCCCCCAACGGGGAGGAAATTCCCTAAAGCTCGCAGAGAAGATAGCCAAAGGATTATCCCTTGCCTCCGAAGTCGTCGAGAAGGTCCAGGTTGCCGGTCCTGGATTCATCAACTTCTTTTTGGCCCAAGGCGAATTGTTGCGCTCCCTTCAAGATATAATTGATCTGGGAGAAGAGTACGGAAGATGTGATCTGGGGGGAGGGAAGAGGGTGCAAGTGGAGTTTGTCAGCTCAAATCCAACAGGCCCTCTCACTGTTGGCCATGGCCGCCAGGCCGCCTTAGGTGATGCAGTAGCCAACCTCTTAGAATGGGTAGGATACAAGGTGGAGAGGGAGTATTACTTCAATGATGTGGGGAATCAGATGGAACTGTTGGGGAGATCCCTCCAAGCCCGATATGAACAGTTGTTTGACCCCTCCTTTCCCTTTCCTGCAGAAGGATATAAGGGAAAATACCTTGTGGAACTTGCCCAAAAGCTGAGAGAGGAGAAGGGGGAAGGGCTGAGAGGGCTTCCAGCAGAGGAAGCAATACCTATCTTTATGAACTTTGCCTCCCAGAGGATAATAGCCGGAATCAAGGAGGACTTGGAACGCTTTGGGGTGAGTTTTGACCGGTGGTTCCGGGAGTCCACCCTCCATGAGGAGGGAAAGGTGAGGGAGACGATTGAGATCCTCCGGGGAGGAGGATATATCTATGAGAAGGAGGGTGCCGTATGGTTTAATTCCTCCAGATTGGGGGATGAGAGGGATAGGGTATTGATAAAAGGTAGTGGGCAACCTACTTACTTAGCCACAGATATAGCTTATCACTTAGACAAAAGGAGAAGAGGGTTTGATTGGGTAATCGACATCTGGGGGGCTGACCACTGGGGACACATCCCTTCTATGAAGGCCGCTTCCCAGGCGTTGGGTTTTCCAGATGGTTTTCTCCACTACCTTGTCCACCAGATGGTTAGTTTCAAGAAGGGGGGGGTTGAGCTGAAGATGTCCACTAGGGAGGGAAACTTCATCACCCTGAGGGAGATGATGGTAGAGATCGGGAAGGATGTAGCCAGGTTCTTCTATCTCACCAGGGGAGCGGACAGCCATTTGGTCTTTGACCTCGATTTAGCAAAGAGGGAATCGGCCGAGAACCCCGCTTATTATGTGCAGTATGCTCATGCCCGCGGCTGTAGCATTGTGGAGTATGCAAAAGATGAGGGCCTAACATTAGGGGAGGGAGTTGACCTCTCCCTTCTAAGGGAGCCAGAAGAGCTTAGGCTAATAAGGAAGCTGATCTGGTTCCCTGGGATAGTTGAGGGAGCAGCTAAAGCCTTAGAACCCCACCGCTTAACTGTCTACCTCCAGGATTTGGCCTCCGCCTTCCATCTCTTCTATCAGAGGCATAGGGTGGTGACCGAGGCCGAACAACTGAGCAAGGCTAGACTGTTTTTGGTGCATGCCAGCTTGAGGGTGTTGCGGAATGGCCTGAGGATATTGGGTGTATCCGCCCCGGAAAAGATGTGAGAAGGAGGCCGCTATGGATCTGAGAGAGCTGAAGGAAAAGAGTATAGGTGAGCTTCTCTCTATTGCCGAGGAGCTGAAAGTGGAGGATTGCAGCGAGCTACGCAAACAGGACCTCGTCTTTAAGATACTCAGGGCTAAGTCGGAAAAAGATGGAATGATCTTTGCCGAGGGGGTCTTGGAAGTTCTTCCTGAGGGATATGGGTTCTTGAGATCACCGGATTACAATTACTTTCCCAGTCCAGATGACATCTACATCTCTCCCTCCCAGATAAAGAGATTTGGCCTAAGGACTGGGGACACAGTCTTTGGTCAGATAAGGCCCCCCAAGGATACGGAAAGGTTCTTCGCCCTTTTGCGGGTGGATAAAGTTGACTATGTTGATCCGGAAAAAGCTAAACATAGGACAATCTTTGACAACCTCACCCCCCTCTATCCGGAGAAGAGGATAAAATTGGAGAGGGACCCTGAGGATCTTTCCACCCGCATAATGGACCTTTTGACTCCTACAGGCAAAGGACAGAGGGGTCTGATTGTTTCCCCTCCAAAGGCAGGAAAGACAATCCTGTTGCAGAAGATAGCCAACAGCATTACGACCAACCATCCGGAGCTGATTCTGATCATCTTGCTTATAGATGAGAGGCCAGAGGAGGTCACCGATATGGAGAGATCGGTGAAGGGAGAGGTAATCAGCTCTACCTTCGATGAACCTCCGGATCGGCATGTGCAGGTGGCGGAGATGGTTCTGCAGAGGGCAAAGAGGTTGGTGGAGTTAAAGCATGATGTTGTGATCCTCTTAGATAGCATCACTAGGCTGGCTAGGGCACACAACGCCGTGGTTCCTCATTCAGGAAAGATCCTCTCCGGGGGGGTTGACGCTAACGCCCTTTCCCGGCCAAAGAGGTTCTTTGGTGCTGCCCGTAACATAGAGAATGGGGGTAGCCTGACCATAATTGCTACCGCTTTGGTGGAGACCGGTAGTAAGATGGATGAGGTCATCTTTGAGGAGTTCAAGGGAACGGGAAATATGGAACTCATCCTCGATCGGAGGCTATCCGACCGGAGAATCTTTCCGGCAATGGATATAAACCGCTCTGGCACCAGGAAGGAGGAGCTCCTTATGTCTCAAAAGGAGCTAAGCCGGGTATGGATTCTCCGCAAGTTCCTTAATGAGATGAATCCCGTGGAGGCGATGGAGTTCCTTTTGGAGAGGCTGAAAAGGACAAAAAACAACGAGGAATTCTTGGATTCAATGAATGATGTTCCCTGAAATCTTTCTCCTCTCTTTGGGGACTGTGGGAAAGGAAGTATTGGAGTGGCTGAAGGTCCCCCTTAGGGAGAGGTTCGGGGGGGTACCGGTCATCCTCCCTTCTTCTCCCCTTCCCAAACAGGCATTAAACCTGGAGAGAAATCAATATAACTCCAGGGTTATCCTTAACTGGTTGAACCTTCGGGGATATCCTTCCCCCCTTTTGTCTCTCGTCGATAAGGACCTTTATTCGCCCGGCCTGAACTTTTGCTTTGGGGAAGCAGAGCTTGGGGGAAAGCGGGCGGTAATCTCCCTGGCTAGGCTCCACCCAGGGTATTATAGCCGTCCCCCTGATACCCAACTCCTCAGGGAGAGGACCCTGAAGGAGGCCATCCATGAGCTGGGCCATCTCTTTGGCCTCCAACATTGCCCAGATCAGTTCTGCGTAATGCACTTCTCCCATACCCTATGCGATACGGACCGCAAGGCATCCCTCTTCTGTGATCGCTGTCAAAGGAAGCTGGAGGCATCAGTTCAGAAGGGAAATTGACCCAAGCTCTCCTCCAAAAATTAGAGAAAAAGGGACAGAGGTTTTATATCTAAGGCCCGACAATTAACTACAACCTGCCCAGTTCATCCTCTATCTCCCCATCTTCCCTCCCCGTCTCCAATAGCTGAAACCGGGCATAGCCTTCTTTCCTCACCTCCACTTCCTGCAGGGCCAGTTCTAAAGCTCTCCTTTGGGGATGAGTTTTAATCCCAATATAGGCCCTCATCAGGTTAGCCAAAGTTGCCTCTGGCAAGACGAGCCCCATCCCTTCTGTCTCCAAGAGGAGCCTCAGGTGTTGGTGGCCCTGGGGTACTCCTAAGAGCACCCTCTTAACATCCTTGTTCCTCAGAACTTTTATCTCCATCTTTCCCCTTGATTTAAGCTTTTAAGTCATAATATCATCTGGTTGTCTCAGGGGCAAGCAAAATGAGGGAAAGCCAGGGAGCGATGAGGAGAGGCTAAGTTCTGGGGTCTTGGGGAATGAATAATGCAGCTCAGAAGGTGCCTCAAAAATCCTTGCTTTCTGAGGAAGAAGAACATATAATAGGGGATGCCCGAATTATTCATCGACCGGGAATAAAAGCAGTTTTCATAGCGCAGCAGAGCTGCAACACCAAACAAGTAGAAGTTGATAGGAGAAAGCCATTGGAGATTTATGAATGATCCGGGTATTACCCCAAAAATTCGGAATTTTTAAGAGATCTCGAACCAGGGGGTAGCGAAAGCAAGGGATTTGAGTCCAAAAGGAGAATCAATGGCCTTAGGTGTAAAGGCTGGAAAGAAGACAGGAATAAGGCTCTCCCTCTCTGTCACCTTCTTTTTGCTCGTCCTCTATACTGCCCAGACTGCCTTAACCATTTATTTGGTGGTCGACAAGTTCAAGAAGGCGGAGCTGATCAGGGAGCAGAGGTTGCGGATAGGAGAACTTGAGGAGAAGGTGAGGCTTCTGAAGGTGATCAAGGAGTTCAAGGTTGGCCTCAAGGAGGCGGAGGTAAGGGAACTGACCAATCTTATCTGGAGCAAGAGCAGGGCCTGGGGTATTGATCCTCTCCTCATCCTTGCTCTCATAAAGACGGAGAGTTCCTTTTTCTGGAGAGCAGAGTCGGATAGGGGGGCCAGGGGGTTGATGCAGATCCTTCCCAGCACGGGCGAATGGCTAGCCAGAAGAAGGGGGATCAGGTGGACAGGCCCCTATTCCCTTTACCATCCCACGACAAATGTGAAGCTTGGCCTGGCCTATCTCTTTGAGTTGATTCTCAAATTCAAGGATGTAAAGAAGGCGATTGTCGCTTACAATTTGGGTGAGAACGAATTGAGACTACGGTTAAGGAAGGGAGAAAGGATTCCCACCCGTTACCTGAATAGCGTGATGGAGAACTATAGGCTTATCTTGGATATGGCCCAAAAGATCGACTCTTGAATTTAAAGGCATCTTTTATCTCAAGATATGCTTATGGGAGAACCCCCAAAAGTTGCATTCAACCCCCTTCAGGCCAATTGTATAAAGAAGTCTGTGCTTATCTATGATGGCGATAACTTTCGATAAGCTGTTCAGATTCCGGATACTCATATTGATCTTGGCGTTTTTACCCTCTTTCTCCTCGGCGCAAGATAAAGCCCCCATCACAAACTTGGACTTCCTGCGCCTGGCCATCTGGAGGACCTTAGACTCCTCCCTCAGCCGGGCGGTGCTTGATTCCCCTATTGAACTGGTGGCTGAGGGGAAGAGCGAAGCCAATTGGCTCTTGGAGGATGTGCTCCTCTCCTGGCTTCTGGAAAGGGGAGAGGTGGTGAGCTTAAGGAAAGGGAATCTCCATTCTGCCTTGCTCAGCTTCAGGATAATTGAGCTCAGCCTTAACTATCCTGCTCAGAGACGGAAGGGATTCTTGGGACCCCGTGAGGTGAGGAGGGAGGCCCAAGTTGACTTTATACTCAGACTGCAGGGTTCAGGACACGGTGAAGTCCTCTGGAACCGAAGGATAAGGGGGAAAAGCTCCGATTGGATACCCCGATCGAAGCTAAAGGTTTCCCCCTATCCTTTCCTTAATCCGCCTCTTCCCACCGGAGGATGGGCGAGATATGGAGAGCCAGTGATAGTCACTGGCTTGGTTGCCGGTTTGGTCTACTTGCTCTATTCCAACCGTTAAGGAAAGGAAAAAAGATGAAAAGAGATTATCTTCTGATAGTTCTCCTCGCTCTTTTCAGCGGGTGTGTTTCCCACCATCCTCCAGAGGGTGGTGGGGTGGAGGAGGAGTATGCCTGGGCCTGCAGGAAGCTGGATGAAGGGGCTACGGAGGATGCCATTGCCCAATTTAAGAGGATAATCTTTGAGCATCCCGGGAGTGCATACCTCGATGATGCCAGGTATGGCCTGGCAGAAGCATATTTCAAGCAGAAGGATTACATCCTCGCTGCATCTGAGTATAAAGCATTGATCAGGGATTTTCCCTCCAGTCCCTTTGTCGACGATGCCCAGTACAAGGCTGCCCTCTGCTACTTTATGCTTTCCCCCCGGCCGGAATTGGATCAGAGATATACCTATCTGGCTATAGAAGAGTTTAAGACCTTCTTGACCGACTATCCGCAAAGCAAATATGTGCCTCAAGCCAAGGGAAAGCTTGCTCAGCTCCAAAATAAACTGGCTGAAAAAGAATATAAAAATGGCTTGCTCTATTACAAGATGGGCGATTTTGAGGCAGCGAAGATTTACTTCCAGATGGTCTTGGATGAATATGGGGAGACGGATTGGGCAGATGATGCCCATTATGGACTGGGAGAGATTTGGGAAAAGGAAGGAAAGAAGGAGAAAGCCCTTCAGGAATATAGGATCATTCCCCATTACTTTCCTTATGGTAATTGTGCCCGCAAAGCCTTAGAGAAGATTAAGAGGTTATCAGCAAGCTGATGGAGAAGGTGGGTGTTTTAGGGGGGACGTTTGACCCTCCCCACATAGGTCATCTCATTTTAGCTCAGGAGGCAATACTAAGGCTTAAATTGAAGGAGGTGAACTTCATTCCTGCTGCTTATCCTCCACATAAGGGCTGTTCACCCATAGCCTCCCCAAGCCAGAGGTTAAAGATGGTTGATTTGGCCACATCTGAGGATCCGAGGTTTAAAACCCTCGATATAGAGCTGAGGAGACCTGGCCCATCTTATACAGTGGAGACGATCCAAGAGTTGAGAAAGGCATGGGGTCCGGTCAAGGAGATCTTCTTTCTGATGGGTTCTGATAGCTTGCGGGAACTCTCCACCTGGAGGGAGCCGGAGTTATTGGTGAAGATCTGCCAGGTGGTGGTAGCCATCCGCCCTGGTCAGTCTCCCCAGGGGAGGTTTGCTCAGGAGGTAATACCTTTGGAGATGCCCCTCATCGGCGTCTCCTCCACCCAAATAAGGGAGAGGGTGAGAAAGGGGGAACCGATAAGCTATCTGGTTCCAAAGGCAGTGGAGGCCTACATTCGTCGGGAGGGACTCTACGGCTGATGGGGTCCAGTCATTGGGACGAAGATAACTGGCATAAGGTCCTTTTCCCTAATCCTTCCCTTCTTCTTCACCAAAAGCCTGAGGGTCTGAAAGTAATTACCAATGGGGATTACCATTCTCCCCCCCTCTGCCAACTGTTCCACGAGGGGAGGGGGAATAGTTGAAGTGGCACAGGTGACTATAATCCGGTCATACGGAGAGTTATCAGGCCAGCCTAAATAACCGTCCCCTACCTTGAAGTGGATATTTTCATATCCCAGTTGAGAGAGGACATCCTGGGCCCTTTCGGAGAGTTTCGCTATTATCTCTACAGTAAAGACCTCAGCAGCGATCTCCGCAAGTATTGCAGCCTGATATCCGGAACCGGTCCCAATCTCCAAGACCCTCTCCTGGCCATGAAGGGAGAGGGCCTCGGTCATAAAGGCCACTATGTAGGGCTGGGAGATGGTCTGTCCTTCTCCGATGGGGAGGGGATGATCGTTATAGGCAGAGTGGATAAGTGAAGGGGGGAGAAAACGTTCCCTGGAGACTTTTCCCATTGCATGAAGCACCTTCTTATCCTTTATTCCTCTAGCCTTGATCTGCTGGTTGAGCATAAGCCATCTAGCCCTCTCGAAGTCTATCCCTTTATGGGAGTTAAAGAGGGCAAGAAGGAAGGACAAAAGGTGAGATGGCAACATTCCCCTTTCCGAGGATTAAAATTTGGTTGACCTCATCTTAAAGGACCTCCGGAGATAGTCAGTTAGATGAAGCGAACCCAAATTTCATAATTTGCAGAAGGGCTTTCGTGTCAGTGTATATTCTCCTATAGTAGAGAGGGACCTAGCCTTTTCGGAAAAACAGCGGACGAGTCCCACGGGATAAGGGAAGAACCTTTACAGTCTACAAATAGTTCGGTCTGCCTTGAAACTTTTTATTTGACACTGGGAGCTTTACTGAGAGACCTGATCCCTGGACCCGGTGAACTGTTTACATCTTCCAATATAAGGCAATTTCATTCTATTGTCAAGGGGAAGGAGATGATGGAGAAGCTTTTGGTGAGTATCTCTGGGGTAAGGGGGAAAACCCCCCAACCCTTAAGTCCTGAAGTAGCCGCCAGATACTCTCTAGCCTTTGTCCGTCTGATAAAGGGCAAAAAGGTAGTTGTGGGACGAGACCCACGGCCCTCAGGGAAAGAGCTGTTAGAAGGGGTGGCCACGGGCCTCAGCATGGGAGGGTGTGAGGGAGAATATGTGGGAATAGTTCCTACCCCAACCCTTGGTTATTTAACTACTGCTCGTCGGATGGATGGGGGGGTGATGGTAACTGCCAGCCACAACCCCATAGAATATAATGGGTTAAAGTTCTTCCGTTCTGATGGCCTCTTCTTGAATTCCTCCCAGATGGCCCAAATCCAAAGGTTAGAAGGGAAGATAACCCCTACATCGCAGTTCTCCTCTCGTCTGTTGAGGGAGGACCCCACCGCGGCCACCTCCCACTTAGAGGCTATCCTTGGGTTGGTGGACTCTCAACTCATTAGGTCTAAAGGATATACCGTGGTGGTTGACCCAGTAAATGGGGCGGGTTCAGTGATTGCCCCCCAACTTCTTAAGGAACTGGGATGTAGGGTGATCGGGATAAACTGCCGTACCGACGCCCCCTTCCCCAGAGGTCCAGAGCCTATACCTGAAAACCTAAGCCAGCTCTGTTTTAAGGTGAAGGATGAGGGAGCAGACGTGGGCTTCGCTCTTGATCCGGATGGAGACAGGCTTTCCTTAGTCTCGGAGGAGGGAGTAGCTCTGGGGGAGGAATTTACCCTTGCTTTGGCAACTAAACACATTCTGGAGAAAAAAAGGGGGCCCCTAGTCATAAACCTTTCCACCAGCCAAACCACAGAGGATGTTGCATTGGGAATGGGATGTCCAGTTTTCCGCACCAAGATAGGTGAGTCCTGGGTAGCGGAGAAGATGAAGGAAGTAGGGGCGGTGATTGGGGGGGAAGGAAATGGGGGGATAATCTACCCTGCCCTCCACTTGGGAAGGGATGGTTTGATGGGGATGGCCTTGATCTTAGAGCTTATGGCTCAGAGCCGAAAGAGGTTGTCTGCATTGAGTTCCACCCTCCCGCGGTATTTTATGGTTAAGGGGAAGGCGCCCTTCAGAAGGGAGGCCTTCGCCGAACTTAAGCCTCTGATAGAGGGGGCATTCTCTAAAGCAAGGTTCGACCTAACTGATGGGATAAGGGTCTCAGGCGAGGGCTTCTGGGTTCATCTCCGGCCATCAAACACTGAGCCAGTTCTCCGGGTGATAGCTGAGGCCAAGAGCAGGGAGGAGGCCCAAAGGCTCTTCTTGGAGGCGATGGATATAGTTCGTCAAGGAGGAGACCATTTGATTTAATCAGCCTCTACCTTTGACCTTGATTTTTGCCCCGTCAATGAGTATAGTTAGGGGACTTGGTTATCGTTGCAAAGAATTCCACTTCTGATACCTATGGCCATCTGTTGGGAATTCTTCAGTTGAACCATATCCAAATTGTTTTATGAGATGTAAAATCAGGAGGTTATTGGTAAAATGGTTCCCTTTGGTCCGAATGAACTGTTTCAAAGGTGGGAGGGAAATCCCATCCTTTCCCCAGAGATGTGGCCTTATAATGCAAACGCGGTCTTTAACCCTGGGGCCTTAGAGTTAAATGGAGAGACCCTCCTCCTGGTGAGGGTGGAGGACCTGCAGGGTTTCTCTCATCTCACAGTAGCGAGGAGCAAGGATGGCAAGACCGACTGGAGGGTTGATCCAAAGTCCTCCCTTATGCCAGACCCGGCTTATGATGAGGAACAATGGGGAGTTGAGGATCCCCGCATTGTCTGGTTGGAGGAATTTGGGAAGTATGCCATCACCTATGTGTCCTTCTCTAAGAGTGGGCCGGTGATCTCCTTAGCGATGACGGAAGATTTTCACTCCTTTCTTCGGATGGGTGCATTGCTGCCCCCGGAAGATAAAGATGCCGCGCTCTTCCCCCGTCGGTTTGGAGGGCGGTTTGCCCTCATCCATCGGCCTGTTATCCGAGGAGAAGCTGATATTTGGATCGCCTTTTCTCCTGATCTGAAATTCTGGGGAAAGCATAGGGTATTGCTCCCGGTGAGGCCCGGCCACTGGGATTGCCATCGGGTGGGCCTGGGCCCCCCCCCCATTGAGACCCCAGAGGGGTGGTTGATTATCTACCACGGGGTTCGGATCACCGCTTCGGGTAGCCTCTATAGGGTGGGTTTGGCTCTCTTTGACCTGGATGAACCTTGGAAGATAATCTATAGGGCGAACCCTTGGGTTTTTGGTCCCCAGAAGAGATATGAATTCTTCGGAGATGTTCCTGGAGTCACCTTCCCCACAGGGGCCATCCTGGACAAAGCGAGCGGGGAACTGAGGCTCTACTATGGCATCGCCGACAAGGTCGTCGGTTTGGCCATTGGCCATCTGGACCAGATATTGCACTTCTTGAAGCACAACCCTAAGCCACAGGGTCAGTAGGAGGAACCAGATGATTAAGGAGCTCTTCCTTCGTCATCCCCAGAACCCTATCCTCACCGTGAAGCAGTGGCCTTATCCAGCCAATGCTGTCTTTAACGCTGGGGCAACCTTTGTTGATGACCAGACCCTATTGATGGTGAGGGTGGAAGACCGGCGAGGCATCTCCCACCTGACCATAGCCCGTAGTGCGGATGGAATAGAGAACTGGCAGATAGAGCCCATCCCAACCTTTCCGCCTGATCCAGCTAATTGCCCGGAAGAGGCTTGGGGAGTAGAAGATCCGCGGATCAGCTACCTAAGCGAATTGGGGGAATGGGTCATCTCTTACATAGCCTATTCCGATTTCGGTCCTCTGGTTTCCTTGGCCAGGACAAAGGATTTTCGGTCCTTTAAAAGGATCAGGGCCGTGTTGCCTCCGGAGAACAAAGATGCAGCCCTCTTCCCGGTGAGGTTCGGCAACCGCTGGGCAATGATACATCGGCCCACCCCAACGCCATCCGATGTTGGTAAACACATTTGGATCTCTTTCTCTCCTGACCTCAAACATTGGGGTGACCATCAAATCCTAATTCGGGCCCGCCGGGGGGGATGGTGGGATGCTAACAGGATTGGCCTTTCTCCTCCTCCCCTACGCACCCCAGAGGGTTGGTTATTACTCAGGTCACATTATAGTTTGCATATTGCTACCATTTTAAGTGTCATTGCGAGGAGCATAGCGACGAAGCAATCCACAGTTCTAAGCAGGTATTCGGTATTTTGAGATTCTCGTTGCGCTCGCAATGACATGTAATCTCCTTAGTGGCCTGAGTAATAATTCTCTACCATGGGGTGAAGAAGACGGTAAGCGGGGTGATCTACCGCCTGGGTCTGGCCCTCTTAGACCTGGAGGATCCCACCCAGGTCATTCGGCGGGCTGACGAATGGATCTTCAGCCCAGAGGAGCTCTATGAGCGCCAGGGGGATGTAGATGATGTGGTCTTCTCCTGCGGTTGGACATTGAAAGGTGACCAGTTACGATTATACTATGGAGGGGCGGACACCTGTGTAGCCTTGGCCACGGGTAGCCTAAAGGAGATAATTGATTATCTGCGCCACTGCCCCCAGAGAGGAGAGTTTGAATGATATAAAAAATTTTCCTTCAACTGTATATCTCACCCCACCACCAGAAGAGTTGAGAACCCATTGGGGAGCCAAATTAGGGAAGGGTTAGAAGGTTAAAGGTAGGGAGCAATTATCTGTAAAGGAGAGATGGTTGAGGTTGTTGGTAGACCTCTATTCCGGGTGGAGCTATTGGGGGGATCGAGCCGTTTAGTGCCCTGGAAAGGCTCGAGATTCAAACGGGCTAAATAAATTTAATATGTTGTAACAAAAGAACATACAAAAAGTGTTCCTTTCCCTCTCAAACATAAATATCTTGACAAGCAGGCCAGTTTCCTGTATATTGGGAATTAGGTGGGTCCAATCGTTGGTAGTGCCCCTTACGAAAGAGGGGAAGGTTTTCTTCTTTTCTCAGCGTGTGCTTTTGTAAAGGGAATGATTAAAGTGCAACTAAGTTCTCCAGTAAATGATATGGCTATCTCAAGATTTTGCCTTAAGAGGTAGCCTTTAACCTCTGAGGAGGGGAGAAAGATGCGGAAGATAAGTTTGGTGTTTTTGTTTGCGTCTTTGTTCTCTTTGGGAGGGCTGAGCTCAAGCTTTGCCCAGGGGGTGTCTCACTTGAGCTCGCGAGGTGACCTAAGTGTGCCCCAGAAGTCAAAACCGAAATTGAAGAGGAGAAATCAGTTTACGGGTGTTGTCAGAAATGATTTCCTGGTTAATGACGATGTTACTGGTGGATGTTGTCAGAAGCACTCTGCTGTTGCTGGTAGAAATAGGGGAAATTTCGTTGTATGTTGGGAGGACTATCGAAATGGTGAACCAGAGATCTACGCTCAGAGATATGATTCTTCAGGTGAAGCAATTGGAAAAGGCTTTAGGGTAAACGACGATAAAGGTGCCAATGCCCAGGAAAGGCCTGCGATAGCTATAGACTCCAGCGGAAATTTTGTCATCTGCTGGTTTGATCACCGCAACCACTATGGAAACCCTGATGTATATGCCCAAAGGTATAACTCTTCCGGTGAGCCCCTTGGGGTAAATTTCAAGGTAAACAATGGCGAGGGTACAGCCTATCAGGAGTATCCCCCTTCGGTATCGATGGATGCATCAGGTGGATTTGTCATCTGTTGGACGGATTATAGCCTGGAGTACAATGATGACATCTATGCTCAGCGCTATAATTCATCCGGACAAGCAATGGGTGGCAATTTCCGAGTGAATGATGATGAAGAAGAGCGGAGGGAAGATGCACCTTCCGTGAGCGCCAACGCCGAAGGGGACTTTGTCATCTGTTGGGAACATATGGGTGATTCAAATTGGGACATCTATGCTCGGCAATACAGTTCTGCAGGCGTTCCTTTGGGCCCCAGTTTTAAGGTCAACGAGGGAAGTTCAACCTATTATCAACATCCCTCGCCTTCAATTGCGATAGACACCAGTGGAGCTTTTGTGGTATGCTGGGAGGATAAGCGTAATGGGGATACAGACATTTATGCTCAACGATATGACCCAAACGGAAATGCAATAGGCCACAACTTCAGGGTCAATGAGGATGAGGAGGGTGGTGAGCAATGGGGGCCTGTGGTTTCGATTGGGGACTTCGGGAGCTTCATCATCTGTTGGCAGGATAAGCGGAATAGTAACTGGGACATTTATGCCCAGCTTTATAATCCCGACGGAGATGCCTCCGGGGGAAACTTCAAGGTCAATAACGACCAAGGGTTCACCGATCAGGAGGGTCCCTCAGTATCTATGACCGGTGGGGAATGGATTGTCTGCTGGACCGATGGTCGTAACGGAGAGCACAATCAAGATATCTATGCTCAACGATTGAATTATGGAGGGGAAATGAAGGGTGGAAATTTTCTGGTAAATGATGATGAGGGAACTGCGGATGAACTATACCCTTCAGTGGCAATTGACGATTCCGGAAACTTCGTGGTTTGCTGGACGGATGGGCGCCGGGGGAATTTGGATATCTATGCTCAGCTATTCGATCCCGAGGGGGAAGCAATGGGAGCGAACTTTAGAGTGAATGATGACACCGGCACTGAGGATCAACTGCATCCCTCCATTTCAATGGACGGTAATGGAGATTTTGTCATTTGTTGGCAAGATGAACGGAATGGGAATAGCGACATCTATGCGCAACGCTATAACTCTTCCGGGGAGCCCCTTGGGGTCAATTTTATAGTAAACGACAATTCGGACACCAGTGGCCAATTTAACCCTTCTGTAGCTATGTATCATAATGGCGGATTTATCATCTGCTGGACAGACGAGCGCGTTCCGTATGGTGGTGGTTGGGGGACAGATATCTACGCCCAGCTCTATGATTCCAATGGCGTGGCCCAGTTACATAATTTTGTGGTGAATGAAGGGCCAGGGTTGTGCTACGATAGCCACCCTTCAATCTACGCAATGGACAACGGGAATTTTGTCATCGGCTGGTACTCCCGGTGCTACTATTGTGCCTGTTCGGCGATCATTGCCCAACGGTTTAGCTATACTGGTTATCCTTTAGGCTCCAACTTTGGGGTAAGTGATTATCATGAGCCGTGCTGGAGGACTTGCCCTTCAGTATCTGCCGAGCCATTAGGGGGATTTACGATTTGTTGGTTAGAAGAACGGACTGTTGGAGACAGGTTTGAGCCATACGTTCAGCGTTATACCGCATCTGGTGAGGCCATAGGTTCAAATCTTCGGGTGAGCGATACTACGGGAACAAGCAGGTGTTGGTCCGGAACCTCAATTTCTATGAGCAAGCAATGTAACATTATCGTCTGCTGGGGAGACCACCGAAGCGGTGACTGGGACATATATGCGCAACGGTACAACTGGGATTGGAGGCCTTGGGGTTCGAATTACCGAGTTAACGATGTATTGGATGTTCCTAACCCCAATCAGAGGAATTCATCTGTTGCCGCCAATAACAACCACATCATATTCGTCTGGGAAGATGCGCGCAGGGGGAAGGGTTGGGACATCTACAGCAAGATCGTTACCTGGGACTGGGAGGGGGTTGCTCAAGGGTCTAATAGGGGGGGGGAGGTGCCCGCATGTCTTACTTTGTCCCAGAACTATCCCAATCCGTTCAACTCAAATACAACAATAAATTATCAGTTATCGGCAATCGGTGGTCAGCGGTCGGCCGTTAGCTTGAAGGTCTACAACATCTTAGGCCAGGAGGTGAAGACCTTGGTGGATGAGCGACAACCTGCGGGCAGCTATCGGGTTCTCTGGGATGGAAGGGATAATTACGGCAAGGAGGTCTCCAGCGGCGTGTATTTCTACCGGTTAGAAGTTAAAGGTGGTAGCTCAGAGATGACGAAGACTAGGAAGATGATACTTATGCGGTAGTTTGAACGTGAACCAGCCTGCTTTAAAGACTGCCGAAGGTTCCCCTTCGGCAGCCCCTTTTTTTGGGGGGTGGTGAGAAAGAGCTTGATTTTCTCAGAGGTTTTGTATAGTGAATAACAAGAGGGCACCTTTTGTAAGCTTTTATGAGGCAACGATATATTATTTTTTCTTGGACTAATCATTGCCCCTACGGGGGGAAACCGAGACGCTATCAGATAGGCGCATAAGGGGTTGCTTACAGAACAGTTGCCGGAAGAAGAGAGATTGTTTAGAGGGCAAGGAGGTTATTTGGTGGGCCTCCGCAAACGACACTTGACAAACCCTTCATCATCGTCTATAATAACCTCGTCAATTTGGGAATTGATGACGATACCTCAAGACTCCGTTGTAGCATATAAAGAGAAAAGGAGTTTTAGGTGAGATACACACACTCTCTCTTTCGGATAACTGCATCCAGACCTCTCTACCTACAGGTAGATATGCTTCCCCCCCTCAATCTGACTGATAGCTACTATGATGTCGGTTGAGGGTGTTTTTTATCCCAGATTGAAAAATATGGGAAGTGTTCCCAAATTTTAACCGTAACAACTTCAGTCCCCGTCTTTCTAAAGTGCCCCAAATACTAGGACATGAATCAAAAAATAGAGCCTAAAAACGCCTATCAAGGGGAAATTCTACATTAAGGGGATCTTGATTATGGACAAAGAGATTGCTGAAAAAGTGGTGCATCAAACTTTGAATGTATCCGGAAATGAAGTAGTTGAAATCCGGGGGGATAAGAATGTGATAGATTTCATGGAAATATTAGCCGTTGAAGTTGAGGTGGCAGGTGGGTTTCCTTTTATAAATGTCTTTTCTGATGGATACATAGAAAACAAATGTAAATACGTGCCAGATAAATATCTAAGACGTACCCCATATGTTTTAAAAGAATTGACTGAAAGGAAGGATAAGATAATAAACATCATCAGCAGAGATCCTCAGAAAACATTTAAGGTTCCATCTGGCAAATTGAAACTGTTTCGGGCTGCATATAGAGCCTTAGAAGAGGAAGAGGATAGAAAACAGATTCCAAATGTTCAGGTAGTTTATCCAACTAAAGAGAGGTCAGCATTCTATGGTATTGAATTTGGGAGATATAAGAAAATTCTTCTTGATGCATTAAACATTGATTACTGGAACTTAAGGGCAAAAGGAGAAAAAATATTAAAGCTTTTTAATAATGGTGATAACCTCCAAGTAAAAACCACAAGTGGCACAGATATTACTATGAGTATTCAGGGGAGAGAGGCAAAACTTCTGGATGGAATTATTGATGAGGAAGATATAAATTCCGGCAACTATTTGGAAAGTCTGCCATCAGGGTGTATCTATATCTTACCTGTTGAGGGAAGTGCCAATGGAATAATTGTCTTTGAAAGGGCATACCTCCGGGGGCAATTACTTGAAGACCTTACATTTGAATTTCGTAAGGGTAAGCTAATAAGGTATTCTGCAGAACAGAACGGAGATGTTTTTCAAAGAATTATGAATGGTGCAACAGGAGACAAAGACAAGATTAGCCATATTGGGTTTGGGTTAAATCCTGGAATAACACAGCCAACAGGGGATCTGGTACTGGATGAACATGTTATAGGGGCATTTTTTTTAGCCCTTGGAGAAAACAGGTACTTAGGAGGCAAAAATAGCTCATCCCTTAATATAGATTTTGTTACTTTAAATACAGAAATATACCTGGATGATAAGCTTATCATAGTCCAGTAGATGCCATCAAGATGAGTGAAAGTGGCTAAAAACAACATTTAATGGGACTTTTTCAAGCAAGCCAAGTGACAAGTAGATAGCTAACTGAACAGGGAGTTGAGATGTATTCTATTAGACGCAAAGCCTTTGAAAAACGTATAGTAGACCTATGTGTCCGTAGCAAGATATGGGCATTCCCCCAGAAACGGTTGGACCAACTTATCCTGTTAAAAAGCATTGTGCTAACATTGAATGATCAGGAATATACTGAAAAAATGATAAACCAAAAATTGCAACTGTGGCTTGAAAGTGTTGGAATTCACGTAGATTATGTTTCACTTAGGCGTCGACTTGTCGATGAAGGTTTTCTGTGCCGCGATACAAGAGGTACACATTACCAAGTACAAAACCCCGATTGGGTCCAACCAATATTTGAAGCGGATGTTGATAATGGAATAACAAGGGGTCGGGTCTTGTTTTTTGCAAGAATAAAATGAATAAAAGAGGGGACATTTTTTGTAAGCTTTTATGAAGCAACGATATAATTGTTTTTTCTTGGACTAATCATCGCCCCCTACGGGGGGAACCGAGACGCTATCAGATGGACGCATAAGGGGTTGCTTACAGAGCAGTTGCCGGAAGGGGAGAAACTATTGGGGAGCAGGAAGGAGGTTATTGGTGGGCCTCAGTCACGGAAAGGGCTTCTATGGAGGTAGGTCGCTTAGTGCGTCGGGGAAAAGGTCGGAGATTCAAGGAGGTTAGATAGTTTCTAATATGCCATAACAAAGGAACTCCTAAAAGGTATCCCCTCACCCCAGGTTGAAGGCTGGGGAGTTTACCAAGGCAAGGAAGATGATACTTTTGAGATAGCTCGGCTATTGAGCTAGGATTGGAGTTACCAAACTGCCGAGGGCTTTGCCCTTCGGCAGTTTGTATTTTTCTGCCTTAGGTCTGCCCTTGCTTAAAATTCCCTCTCACCTTAACCTTTCTTCCCCAAGGGAGAGGGAACTATAGGGATATTATTCATCCCCGTTCACAGAACGGGCCGCTCTGAGAGGTTTGCATAAAAATGGCTTGATTTTCTCAGGGGATTAGTGTAGCTTAATTGAACAATTGTTGGGGGGCGGCAGAATTGGGGTTCTGCAACCTTCGTTTGGAGAGGGCTGATGAAGGTAGAGATCAGGAGGAGCAAGAGGAGAAGGAAGACCGTTCAGGCAAGGGTCGTTGATGGTAAACTAATAGTCTATGCCCCGGAGAGGATAGATGAGGGGAGGCTTGCGGAGATCATCGCAAACATCCGTAAGAGGGTGGAGCGGAGGCAACTGCAAGGGAAGTTGAATAAAGAGGTGGATTTAGCTAAGATAGCCCAATCATTGAATAGGAGGTACTTCTCCGGGAGGTTGAGGTTCAAATCCATCGAATGGGCTACCAATCAATCGAAGAGATTTGGGAGTTGCCATTCTCGAGAAGGGAAGATCAGGATATCCCATCGGTTGGCTCAGATGCCCCATTGGGTAAGGGATTATGTGCTCGTCCATGAGCTTGCCCACCTCGAGGAGCCAAATCACAGCCCAAGGTTTTGGAAGCTTGTTAACCGTTATCCATATACGGAGAGGGCCAGGGGTTTCTTGATAGCCAAGGGGATGGAGGAAAATGAGAGCCTATGAGGTGATCAGCAAAAAGAGGGATGGCCAAGGCCTCAGTCCGGAGGAGATAGACTTCTTCGTCTCTGGCTTCACCAAGGGTGAGATCCCCGACTATCAGATGGCCTCATTGTTGATGGCTATCTTCTTGCGAGGGATGAATGAGGAGGAGACCTTTTCGCTCACCCTCTCTATGCTTCGCTCCGGAGAAAAGCTTGACCTTTCTGATATCCCGGGGAAAAAGGTGGACAAGCACAGCACAGGTGGGGTAGGGGATAAGGTCTCCCTTGTGCTGGCCCCGGCTGTGGCCGCCGCCGGAGCTATAGTCCCGATGATCTCCGGACGGGGGTTGGGGCATACTGGGGGGACCCTGGACAAATTGGAGTCCATCCCTGGGTTTAGGACTCAACTGAGCATTGAGGAGTTCAAGGAAAATCTCTCCCGCATCGGGGTCTCCATAATTGGCCAGACCCCTGAACTGGTTCCCGCGGACGCCAAGATATATGCCCTCAGGGATGTCACCGCTACCGTGGATTCCATCCCCTTGATTGCCTCCAGCATAATGAGCAAGAAATTGGTAGCCGATCTCGACGCCCTGGTTTTGGATGTGAAACTTGGCCGCGGGGCAGTCTTTGATCAGGAGGAGAAAGCATTCCAGTTGGCCAGATCCCTGATTCGGATAGGTTCTCGCTTAGGGAAGAGGGTTGTCGCTTTGGTCACCGATATGGATCAACCACTGGGGAGGATGGTAGGGAACTCCTTGGAGGTGAAGGAGACAATAGATCTCCTCCAAGGGGGAGGGCCGGAGGACCTTAGGGAGATAACGATCGATCTGGGGGCTTGGATGCTTCTCTCGGTCCAGGAGGCCAAAAGCATAGATGAGGGGAGGAGAAGGATTGAGGGAGTCCTGGGAAATGGCGAGGCCCTGAACAAGTTCAAGGAGATGGTGGAGGCTCAGGGTGGAGGACTTAAAGCCATCGATAATCCAGAGCTTCTCCCTTGGGCAAAATTGAGAATCGAGGTCAAGGCTCAATCGAGGGGTTATATAGGCTCCCTCGATGCAAAGAAGATTGGCCAGGCCGTGGTGGCCTTGGGGGGGGGAAGGAAGGACCTTTCCAGCAGAATCGATCACTCTGTGGGGATCGAGTTGATTAAAAAAGAGGGTGAGAAGGTGGAGGAGGGTGAGAGCTTAGCTTTTATCTATGCCTCCGAGGAGGATAAAGGGGAGGAAGCCCAGCTTCTTGTCCAAAACGCCTATCAGTTTAGTGAGGAGCCTCCAGAGAGGTCTCCTCTGGTTCACTATCTGGTAACCGAGGGTGGGGTTAAAAGTGTATCTCTTCAGGGGGCTGTTTCCCCTCAGGACTTAACCGGGGAGGCTTAGGAATGTTATGGGGAAGATTGCATCTCTGGGCCGGTTCAGTTCCTTTGATGAAGGCCTCCTTCACCACCTTAGGACACCTTTCCGTAGGCAAGAGCCCACTTTCCGCGCAAACATCTACAAAGACTATCCCCGGAGGAACGGGGAAGTCCCTCACCGGAAGTCCCCGATGGGCAGCGATCATAAAATCCGTCCAAATGGGGAGTGCTGCCCTCGCTCCCGTCTCCCCCTCTCCTAAGGAAGTAAGGTCATCGAAACCGACCCAGACACCGGCTACTAATTGAGGGGTAAAACCCACAAACCAGGCATCAGTAAAGTTGTCTGTTGTCCCCGTCTTTCCTCCTGCGGGCCGGAGGAACCCCCTCCTCCTGGCCCCATATCCTGTCCCCCTGTTCATCACCGACTCCAGCATATTGGTCATTATATAGGCCGTCTGCTCATTGAGCACCTCTTCCTTGTAGGGGGAGTTCTCCTCCAAAATTTTCCCTTCCCTATCAGTTACCCTGGTTATGTAGATGGGGTCCACCCTCACCCCCTGATTGGGAAATATGGCATAGGCCGAAACTAAGTCGAGAGGGGTAACTTCAGATGTGCCAATGGCTAAGGAGGGTACGGCTCGTAAAGGGGTTTTTATTCCCATCCTATGGGCGTAGAAGACTGCCTGCCTGGGGGTTATCTTCTCTAAGAGTTTAATGGAAACCACATTTCTGGATAGAGCTAAGGCAGTTCTCAAAGTAGTGGGTCCCTTGAAGATGTGATCATAGTTCTCGGGACGCCAGAGCCCCTTCTTCTCATCCCTGAGCACCACAGGGGTATCATAGATGATATCCGTGGGCTTAAACCCATTGTCAATAGCCGCTGTATAGACAAATGGTTTAAAGGCTGAGCCAGGTTGTCGCTTGGCCTGGGTAACCCGATTAAATTCGCTCTCCGCGAAGTCCCTCCCTCCGACCAATGCCCTAATGAACCCCGTTCCCGGCTCAATAGCCACCAGTGCCCCCTGAACCTTTTTGTATTCTCTTCTCTCTTCCCCGTTGGCGGAATCAGGAACTAAGATGGTGTAAGCCGTATCACTTAGGGGATGGGATTTCTCTATCTTGGCCTGCAGTCCCTCTAAGTTTCTCTCTACTGCCTCTTCTGCTGCCCGCTGAAGCCTTAAATCGAGGGTGGTATAAACGGAGAGTCCTCCGCGATAGAGCATCTCCTCCCCATATTTCTTTTCCAGATACCTCCTCACCATTTCAGTGAAATAGGGAGCCTCGCCCTTAGCCTCTACGGTGGGATTGAGCTCTAAGGGAAGGCTCTTTAGGCTATCGGCTTCTGGGTTGGAGATCTTCCCCCACGCCAGGAGGGAGTTTATCACCAGGTTTCTCCTTCTTAGAGCCCTCTGGGGATGGTCGAATGGGTCATACCTGTTGGCAGCCTTGAGAAGTCCAACCAGGAGCGCACATTCATTGATGTCCAGATCCCTCACCTCCTTGGAGAAGTACACCTGGGAGGCTGCTCCTACTCCGTAAGCGCCATTTCCGAAGTAGCTCTGATTGAGATACATCTGGAGGATCTCATCTTTGGAGTAGGTCTTCTCAATCCTAATGGCGATGAGAGCCTCCTTAACCTTACGGGAGAGCGTTCTCTTCTGGGTTAAGAAGAGAGTTCTGGCCAACTGTTGGGTTATGGTGCTTGCCCCCTGAACAAGCCGATGCGCCTTCAGGTTTGCCCAGAGAGCTCCGGCTATCCGATGAAGGTCAACCCCCCAATGTCGGTAGAACTTCCTGTCCTCTGTGGCGAGGAGGGCGTTAATCAGATAGGGAGGCATCTCCTTCAGGGGAACTAAAACCCTTTTCTCCTTATAATATTCCTTGATCTCCTCTCCATCTGCAGCGTATAGTCTGGTGATTAAGCTTGGCTCATAGCTTTCTAACTGAGCCAATGAGGGGAGGTCCCGGCGATAGGAGAGGAGGAGGGAGAGGAGGACCAATAGGCCTAAGCCCCAGAAGATCAGACAGCCGATAATCGTCTTCTTTTGTGCCTTCAGGAATTTCCTCATCATTTAACTTTAGATCACTTGCTTAGCCAATTTATTCGGAATATGGAGTAAGACCCTATCACCTATGGCCAAAGCAAATAGAAAAGCGGTTATTTGGATTTGGAGTGTTGTACTTATCAACACTTCGCAACTTGGGGCTTTGCGGTTTGTGAATTTTCAGGCTAAGGGAATTATAGGGAAAGAATTGCTTAGAGTCAAGGCCAAACTAACGGTTTGGAATTTCCGTTTTCCAGCCGGGATTGGCAGGATCGACTGCCTAAATTTATACTGCTTTCTCCCTGGTCCCCTTCAGGATGATTCTGGGAGAGGAGAGTACAAAAATCTGAGCAATTCTGCGTCCCATAAGATCTACTGCAGCCAATTAGGTCCCACATTAGGCGGCTGTGTAAGGTCACTTCTGGCAGTTCCTACAAAAGGTGGTAATCTGTCGATTTGGTGAGACCTCAGTAAGTGGGGTCCCACAGACTGGGCAGGGGCTTCCCCCTCGTCGATGCACCTTAAAAAACGCCCTCCCCTCAGCCTCAATCCTTTCCCCTATCTTCTCCCTGATTATCCTTATGGCTTCAGCTAAAACCAAGCTAATAGCTTGATGAAGGGATGTGACCTCCCCCGCGGAGAGGTTCGAACGTTTCCTGAGTGGGGAGAGCCTAGCGGCGAAGAGGACCTCGTCAGCGTAAGCATTTCCAATCCCAGCTAAGAACTTCTGATTGGTGAGGACATTTTTGATCATCCCCCGAAAATGGCAGAGCCTGGATTTAAACTCCTCCAGGCTGGGATATTCATCCAACGCATCAGGACCAAGCTCTAAGTATTGGGGTATGCGGGAGAAATCCCCTTGCTGGGCCAAGTAGATCCTCCCCATAAACTTTGGGTCGAAATAGCGAAGTTCCTGACCACCAGCAAAATCTAAGATTAAGCAGGTGCGTGACCTCAACCGATCCTTCCGTTGAGCGAGTTGGAACCTCCCAGAGAGCATAAGGTGGAAGGTGAGCGTCCCGTCTGCAAAGGGGAGGAGAAGGAATTTCCCCCGCCGCCTGACCGATTGAAGCTGATTTCCTTCAACCGTTGAGATAAGCTGCTCTTGGAGACAGCGGAGGACAAGAGGACGGAGGATCTTCACCCTCTCCACTCTTCTCCCCTCCAGCCGGCGATTGAGGACATCCTTTATATGCTCCAGGTCTGGTAGCTCAGGCATTCCGGTCTTCCCCTAAAAATGGCTGTTTGATGGGAGCTGATCCTCTGGGGATTCCCAATAGATGGAACTTGGCTTGCTACGCTCGCCAAGTTCTCTATAGAGTTTTCGCCCCTCTGGATCTCCGCAATCCTCCGTCTGGTCGGATTGCTTTGCCCTCACCCCTTGACCCCCCCACCTATGCATAAGCACAGGTGCGGGACTACGAATATCTCCCTCCCTGCTCTGCTCCACTTCCGAAGCCAACTCATATCCTTCGCAGGAGTACAATGGGACGATCTATTTTTTCTGCTTGTTCTAATGGTTGTAGAAGATTCCAGTTGTTCCACCAACCCACAAATTCAAAATGTTTAAAACCGGAGACGAAGCACAGGAACTCCTGGGGGTATATGGCTCTTTTGATCTCCTTTCCGACAATGTTGAGGTTCTTTCCATGATCATTCACCTCAAGGGTAATGGTCTCTTCAAAAGTTTGCTCCACCTTATTTATCACTTTCCAGGAGACGGCAGTCTTGACTTTAATGCCCTCGCGCTCGATCTCCCAGCTATCTCCGCCTTCTGATCCACCTGGCGGATCATATTGAACACACCAATCAAGGAAGTAAAGGCCACCTTTCTTTAGGACTTGAGCAACTGAGTTGAAATGGGTTGTTAGTTCGGAAGTATTTTTGACATCCAGAGAACCAAGCAAGACATAGACGAAATCAACCATTCCCTTAAGGGAGAAATCGACCATATTCCCCTGGATGAGGTTGACCTGAGCACCAATACGCAATGCCTTTCCCCTGCTATACTCCAGCATAGCTTTGCTTAAGTCAAGCCCGTTATATTGGTAGCCCCTTTTGGTGAGTTCCTCCATATGGGGGCTATGGCCGCATCCCAATTCCAACACGGACTTTACCGGGATCTGCGCAAAGCGCCGAAAACACTCTTCAAAAACATCGACTTCGGCGGATATGTCTCGAAATGAAAAGGCTATTTCGTAATATCGGGGATTGTCATATAGCTCAGACAAGAGTTACCTCCTGAGTTGGAGATATAGAGGTTAATTGCTATACTTTAAGACTCCTTTCTACGCTTTCCAACTGGTTTCTACATCATCAATGCCTTTTGGAGTCCCTGGCGCAATATCTTCACAGACCCTTCGCCAGCTTAAGGTCTTTTAATAGAATATCGCACTTGGCTATAAAAGTGTGGAGAATATCCTCAATTCTGTTTTGCAGATTACAAAAGATTTCCACTATTATTCGACTTTTTTACCTGTCTCTACCTCTGGCATGGCAAGTGAGGAAGCTTCTGAAGGAACAGTGAAAAGTTTGTAAAAGTTTATCCCTGCTCTTCATCATTTTGCTGTAAAATTCCAAAATTAGGATTTATTCCTAAGTTGGTTAAATATCGAATTCTCAGCAGCCTTGTTTAGAATTGGGTCAAATTGCTCAAACAGTGAAGTTGGGAATATAATACATGGGGTTTCTCTAATTTCCTGATCCAAAAAATGCTTCAATTCTTCTCTGAAAGTCTCAGATATAAATTGGGCTTCATGTTTGGGATGAATATCCAATTGTATAAGTCCTGCTTTATTGTCTGCTGCATTGTTACTATCAACTTGTTTCTTTATCTCTTTACATTTTTTTGCCAATTTCCCATATAATTTCTCTTTGATTAAATACTTCTTATCCACCCAGTACACGTTATTGTAGGAAATGCTATAAATGTGTGGGGAATTTTTCTCTTGTTTCATTCGTATTTTTAAATTTCTTTTCTCGGTTTCTCCAGCTTCATCAAGCGATAGGAGAATTTCTATTACATTGTTATATCCACTTATTCTAATGTTCATGATACTCTGTTGTTTTCCGTTATTGATAACGTACTTTTTCATCTCCCAGGAAAGATCTTTAAATCCCCTTTCTTTACAGTCTTTCATTATCTGCAAGATAATGCGGAGCATGTCATCATGGATAAATTCTATTGCCTTATTCCTGAAAGAGTGGTTGACTCCCTCTCCTTCCAGAAAAACTTTGTTGAGTCTTTTTAATACCGCGTTTTTCTTAAGAAATAAAGAACCATAGAGAGCTTCTTCTATCCAGTACAGGCTAAAGTCTTCATCAAATGCCCTTTTTATTTCAATATACCATTTATCATCGTCACATCTAAAAAGTAGATCTCCTTTCCCTTTTTCCTTAATTTTTTGCAACGAGCAACTTCCTGGTAATTTGCTAAGGAGAAAGGCAAAAGATAGTTCAGGTGCCAAAGAATGCAATTTTATGGAGAATTCTACCCCATGTTTCCCCTTGAGCTCTTCTATTAAATTCTGTAAGAAAGATTCTCCAAACTTTTCTTCTATTTTTTTGAGTTTATCACCCAATTTATTGATTTGTTTACCCATTTGGTATATTTCTCTGAATAGAAAACAATCCAGCGGATAGTTGTCTTTTTTAATTGTCTTTTTAATTGTTTCGCCAAAGTATTTCCTGAAATAGGAGAACTGTTCTTCCTGAATAGATTTAGGCAGCTTTTCTTTCTCCATGTTCAAGTTTTGTAGAATATTCTCTTTTGCTTGGCTTAAATTTTCGATTATAAATGAATTTGAAGGGATGTTTCTAATCATTCTCGATTCCTTGCATAATTCCTATCAGGCCAAATGACCCATACGCTCTTTTTAATAGTGTTTTGCTTTTGGG
>JAOZPP010000088.1 GCA_029932675.1 bacterium | reverse complement strand
TAAAACCTTTATGTCAAGTCCTTTATACGCCATTGTAATTATGAATTTGACTACTTAGGCAGTGATCCCCTGGAAGAACCCTCCAATAATGGATGAGGGGAGATCAGGATAGGGTAGTTTTCATAAAGATCGTCGCCATGTCAAATAGCTGAGCGGTCAGGTCCCCTGATCTGACCGTGACAGAACAGTGATCTGCCACCTCATTTTTGGTGATACTGAAAATGAATTGGCATAAATTTTTCAAGGCCAATGATTTATGTATTTGTTTCGTAGGGACAGACATTTATGTCTGTCCGCTTCCTCGGACTCCGCTAAGGCGGAGTCCCTACAGCAAGGGGCCTCAGCGATTTGAGAGGGGCTGTGAATTTGTGAATAATTCGGGTTATAAAGATCGTCGCCATGTATGGGTTTTCATCATTCCACCACCACGGCGGTGCCATAGGCCAAAAGTTCTGCAGCACCCCCCATAATGGCTGATGTGGTGAACCTAAGGCAAACCACGGCATTTGCCCCCATCTTCTTCGCCTGCTCCACCATCCTGTCCAAAGATTGTTCCCTGGATTCAGCCAGCATTTTAGTGTATTCTTCAATCTCACCGCCAACAATGTTCTTCAACCCGGCCATTATGTCGCGCCCGATATGCCTAGCCCTAATTGTATTGCCCTTGACCAGACCCAGGGTCTTAATTATCTTCCTCCCCGGGATGGTATCTGATGTGACTATAATCATCTCACCACCTCCTTGTATCTCTCTTTTTTGTAAGTGAATATCTTCTCTCGGATTACTGAGACGAGGAGGACTGTCAGTCCTCCGGCAAGGGCGAGGATGCCGATCTTTACCAGCAGGGTGAGATGGGGATCCTGAATTAAACCCTGCAATGATCTCCATATTCCATAGAAGATGAGGATAATTGCTCCAATGGAGGTTAAGATCCATCCTGTCCCCCTCTCCAGGCGATTGTAAACCCCGGTCCAGTATCTTCTCCAGGCCTCCTCTGGGGGTTCGACGAATTTCATCTCCTCAGTCACCTCCTTCAATTTTTTGAACTTTAAAAGCTCCTCCGAGCAGTGGGAACACTCGCTCAGATGCTTCTCAAGCCTCCCCTTCTGCTCTTTGGAGAGCTCCCCATCCAAGTAGGCAGGGATGAGCTTTTCATACTCTTCACAGGCCATCAAAGCCACCTCTCTACCTTTTCTTTGAGCTTTTTACGGGCATAGAAGAGCCGGGACATAACCGTTCCCAGTGGACGGTCAAGCGTCTGAGCTATCTCCTTGTAGGAGAGGCCCTGGAAATGTTTAAGGATGATTATCTCCCTCTCACCAGGGTCTAACTCCCAGATTGCCTTCCAAACCGCATCTTTCCTTTCATTCCTTTCCCTAATGATTTCTGGGTTGTAACTACTGTCCGGAATGGGATTACTTATATCGGTTTCCCTTTTTCTACTTCTGAGGTGATTAAGTGCCAGATTCTTCAAAATCTTATAGAACCAAGGATAGAACCTGTATTGGGGATTGAACCTCTTTAGGGACTTAAAAACCTTGACAAAACCTTCTTGGGAAAGGTCCAAAGAGCCCTCTGGGTCACCGGTAAAGCCCAAGAGCAAGAAGTAAGCCTTCTTCATATACCTCTTGACCAGGAGTTCAAAGGCGGCCATATCTCCCTCTTTAGCCCGGAGCATCAATTTCTCATCAGAATCAGGCATCACAAGCTTCCTCTACCTTAAATACACCTGAGGCTGGGATTTTATTCAAAGGTTTTGATAGGGCCAGAGATCAACCCTATCGCTCAGCGGTGAGCCGTTCCTCAGGTGTCGGCCGATGAATTGTTGGTCAATATTTTAGTCTCCTGGTGGGTGTAGGGGGGAGAGCAAAGACAGAGGAAGACGAGATCTTCCCGACCAGTGTTCACGATATAATGTTTCGTCCCTGGCGGGATGAGGATAGCGTCATGCTGCTTCACTTCCTTTGACTTTTCCCCTATATACATCCTCCCCTTTCCCTGGAGAAGATAGTAAACCTCCTCAGATTGGGTATGAAGGTGGGGATAGGTTTTAGAGCCTGGACCCACCGTAGCCTCCGCCAAGCTGAGGTTTCTTACCGGGGAGTTGGAGAGGTCCATAATGCTTCTAATCAGCGAGCCATCCTTCGTTTGATAAGGAGTGGCCATCTCCCTACTTCTTATTTCCAAGGATTGCCTCCCTTATCAAACCAACAGGGATAGTGCCAAAACTGAGCAGTTGGTCATGAAACCCCTTGAGGTTAAAATCATTGCCCTTTGCTGTTTGAAACTCCCTCCTCAGATCCAAAATTTGCACTTTCCCGATCAGGTAACTCATCGGCTGGGTGGGAGTGGCACAATACCTCTTCACCTCCTTCTCAGCATTAGTCCTTTCCAACTTGGCTTTATCAATGAGGAAACCAACTGCCTTCTCATAGCTCCACCCGCGAGTATGTAGACCCACATCGATGAGCACCCTGGCAGCCCTCCACAGTTGATCCTTAAGCTGCATCAGTCTAACCCTGGGGTCTTTATAGAAGCCCATTTCATACATAAGTTCCTCACAGTAAAGGGCCCACCCTTCGGCAAACACGCTGGTATAAAATGTCTTTCTCACCTTGGATTTCACCTGATTAGAATGAACCAATTGTAGGTGATGACCAGGGTAGGCCTCATGTAATGCAGTGAGAACCATCCCGAACCGATTGTGACCACGCAGTTGTTCTTCCCTTTTCTCCGGGGGTAGCGATTCGTTCACCGGCGTAACATAGAAGAATCCCTTCTGTTCCTTCTCAAATGGAGCGGGAGGCATATATGCCCCATAAGGGATAGTCGGTCTCTCAAAGGCAGGGGTAGGAATGATCTCCAGCTTCTCTCCTGGGGGAATGGTAACTAACTCTTTCTGAAGGACAAAGTTGCGGGCCTCTTCCATCTTCTCCCGATAGGCATCGAATAGTTCCTCAGGTCCAGGGTGATCATCCTTTAACTTTTCCACCACCTTGGTCCAACTTTGGAAGGGATCTATCTGTTTAGCCAGTTTTTCTATTTCTTCCTCAGTCTTGGCCAGAACCTCCTCACCCAACTCCCAGAGGTCCTGCGCATCGTAGGGGAGACGGTGGTGCATTTTCAGCATATAGTTAAAGAGATCAGTGCCATAGGCAAAGTCCCTTTCCGGCAATCCCTTATGGAGAAAATTTAAATAACCTTTAATGGCCTCCAGGGCCTCCTGGCTCGCCTTCTCCAGCTCCTCCTTTAGGGAGGGAACCTTCTGGGCGATCTGAGGGATGAGGGAACCGAAGAAACCCTTACTATTTTCGCAGACTTCAATGGCCACCTGGGCGAAGACAGGTGGAACCTTCTTTAGGTTGGCTTTGCCCTCTTTCAAGACTTGAGGAACCTGGCGTAGTCTGGATAAGATTGATTGAGCCCTTTGAGGGAGCGGGGCAAACTCACGCACCAAGAGGAGGTAAATTCCTCCCAGTCCAATCATAGGATAGATTCCTGGATCGGCCTGATAAGGGTTGAACTCATCAAATTCGGTCGTCTGAGTGGAGAGTTGACCTATAAGGATGGAGCGATCGATCTTCTCATCCGAAGAGAGCTCCTCCATAGGGATGGATTCCAGCCTCCCGATGAACTCCTTCTCCCGGCGATTTAGCTCTACAAGCTTATCCTCTGAATAGTCACCCAAGAGGTGATCGTAACGGTGAATGCCCTTTCCGGTAGCTCCTACCGGGTGGTTCTCCCATTCAAATTCCAAAATCTCATCGGTCAAATCCCTAAAGTTTTCCATCGATTTCTCCTTTTTCTTAGATCGATTTTTGTCCGATCTATTCAGAACTTTGGGTTAAATCCCAAACTGCTTTTTTGCTGGAGGAGAGGTCTTTAGACCTGTCCGAGGAGGCTTGGGGGAATAAATAGCATATTTAGCGATTCATCCCCACTTTACACCAGGAGTTTACCTCCTTCCATGATTGTTCTTCCATCAATCTTGAGGCTGGGCCTCAGGAGGATGGCGTCTAAATGGCTGGCTACAGAAACCTTCCCACCCATTGAGGCGTTGTCCCCCAAAGCGACGTGCACCGTTCCCATTACCTTCTCATCTTCCAAGACATTTCCAATTAGCTTGGCCTTATCATTGGTTCCTACCCCCAATTCAGCTATATTCCTCCCTGGCCTCCCATGCGGTTCAACCAATTCCCTCAGGTATTTGGCCCACTTTCCCCCTTTGATCTCCTCCACATATCCCCCTTTAACGGTGAGCTCGATGGTCTCATCCATCACACCTGTATCGGCGATGGCTCCATCGATAACTATCTTTCCCTCTGCTGTTCCCTCTAAGGGGGCGATGTAACCCTCACCGGCAGGAAGGTTGCTGAAGTCCCCTGGGTTGAAGACCAAGCCGGTATCGGCATGGCCCCTTCTTCCCTCTAAGGACATCACGATCTGGGTCCCAGCGGGGGTGATAACCTCTGCCTCCTTCCCCTCGCTGAGTATTTGGGCCACCTTCCTGCTGCGGAGGGCGATCTTTTCATAGTCGGCGTTAAGGGCTCTCCGTATCGTCTCCTCCCTTATCCCCGGGAGGGTTACACACCGAACCCCGGCTTGAGATGCCTGCCGACGGGCATCGGTATGGGAAAGGGACATCGAGGTGGGGATGATGAGCACATCGACCTCTTTCATAAATTTTGCCAAGGGAAGTGGCGGTTCCTCCCCATGGCTTCCCCGAGGGATAATTTCGGTAAGCATTGCCTCAGCCCCCAAACCCTTAGCCGCTTCCCAGAAGATGTAACCTATTTTCCTCAACGGTTCATCCGTTATTACCAACACTATTTCACCCTTCTTTACTCTCAAACAGTTGGTTAAAGCCGTCTGAGCGGCCTTTCTTAACTCATCCATTTTACCCCCACTTTTAAATTTAGCTCGTTACTGACTCAGTAGATAAAGATAAGCAAACCTACAGTAACATTAAAGCTATTGCCATCTGTGGATTTCACCCTCTCCATTTGGTAGGTTAGCTCCAGGGGCACCTCCACTGTGCGGGTTAACATATGGATATTTCCTACACCTATACCTACTATCCTGCCGTCCAAATTGCCGGAGTAATGGGTAAGGGTAAACGTTAAGCCGAAATAGGGGTAGTTTGCCCCCTTTATGCGCGGTTTAGGTCGATTCCTACCCGGGAAGCAGATAATTTGAGGCCCGACACCATACGAGGAATAGGAGGACGATCCCTGTGAGATGTGCTCGATGCTGAAGTGTCCACCGAAGGCGAAACCTCTGCCCAGGAATGAACTGTAGGAGTAATCGATTTGAAATCTGGTCAACCGGTTACCATTCCTTTCATAGAGATCTCCGCCTGCTGTGGAGAAATTGAGTGACCCAACGAACATCTTGTTTCCTTTGTCTATAGGCATTTGTTTGTCAGTAGAGAAGAGACCACCTGCTGAGGCAAGACTGGAGATAGAGAAGAAGAAAAACAAGCAAAGAGAGATCCTTTTCACAATTCCTCCTTATTTTTAAAGGGTCTACAGGTGCAAATCCCTTCTTACCTTCGTCATCAGGTGGGCACACCTGTCGGCTCGTGTAATGTAAAAAGGGGAGGCTAAAATCAGTTGTCCCTTCTCCGCAACGCCTTATAGGCCATGAGGCCGATGATAACGACAAAGAAAAGCAGGGAAACAAAACTGTTTTCTAAAACCTCTATCGGCAGTCTGACCTTCCCTACAATCAAGGCGGCGATGATGATACCCATAATGGCCTCACCGGCGATGAGGCCCGAACCAAAAAGTATACCCCGGTGATTGGCCTCCTTGGCTTCCCCTTCCCCCTGGGAGGAGGTTATCTTCTTCACTACTAAGCTGAGGATTCCCCCGAGGAGGATGGGAACCGAGAGGCTAAGGGGTAGGTAGATTCCCACGGCTACAGGCATCACATAGGCCCGAAATCCAGTTCCCTTGGCCCGCAGTAGCTCATCGGTGAGGATAAGGGCGATCCCAATGAGGACCCCTATACCCAACATCAGCCAAGGTAGCCCCTTCTCAGTGAAGACAGCTTTCACTATGCTGGCAAAGAGGGTAGCCTGCGGTGCCTTGAGGGAGGTTGGACTTGTTGTGCCTATACCATAAGCGGAGTTAAGGACGGTGAGGATAGGAGCAATGACGAAGGCAGATGCCCCCACCCCTACTAACTGGGCAAGCTGCTGTTTACGCGGGGTAGCGCCGACCAGATAACCCGTCTTCAGATCCTGGGAGACATCGCCTGCTGTACAGGCAGCACAGCAGACAATTCCGGCCACCCCTAAACTGGCTAAGATTCCACTCCTTCCGGTCATCCCAAAGAGAAGGAGGAGGCCAGAGGCCAAGAGCACCGTACAGATGGTCATCCCGGAGACGGGGTTGTTGGAACTTCCCACCAGTCCAACTATGTAGCTGGAAACGGCCACAAAGAAGAATGCGCTTACCACCATAGCCCCACCAGCCACTAGGCCAACCTTCAACCCTCCGGTGAGCTGCCAGTAGAGGATGAAGATGGGGATTATGGTCAGGAGGACGATCCACAATATTTGGGATGGAGGTAGGTCGATCTCCGTGCGTAGCCTCACCGACTGCTTTCCTGCCGTTTTTACCCCACTGAAGGCTTGCTTCAAACCTTGAGCGATTCCCTTTCTCACCTTGATAATTGACCATATCCCCCCGATCACCATGGTGCCTACCCCCATGTACCTGATTTGGGTGTTCCATAAACCCCAGACCCAATCCAAGGGGGAGCCAGTGGGGGAGATCTCCTTAAGGAGCCCGAAAAGTGGGATTCCCAATATCCACCCAATTGCCCCGCCGATGAAGACCAGAAGGGAGATGTTAAACCCCACGATGAAGCCCACTCCCAAGAGGGCAGGGGAGAGGTCGCTTCCCATATAAAAGGCCATCTTTCCCCATCGAAAGGCCCCTTCCACTGTCCCCTTGATGATTGAAATGCCGGAGACAAGGAACTTAAAAACCGCACCAACCCCTAAGGCGGCAAAGATATAACCCACTCCTGAACCGCCCCTTTCCCCGACTTCCAGGACCTCTGCACAGGCGACCCCTTCGGGGTAGACAAGCTCCTTCTCCTCTATAATGAGGGTTCTGCGTAAAGGGATCATAAAGACTACCCCTAAGGTTCCCCCTAAAATGGCGATCAAGGTAACTAACCAGAAGTTGAATCCGCTCCACACCCCGGTGATCACCAGGGCAGGCACAGTGAAGATTATCCCAGCAGCCAGGGATTCACCAGCGGAGGCGATCGTCTGCACGATGTTGTTCTCTAAGATAGTCCCTCTCCTGAGAATGCCTCTCAGGATCCCCATAGAGATCACCGCTGCTGGAATGCTAGCCGAAACGGTCATCCCAGCATAGAGACCTAAGTAGGTATTGGCTGCACACATAACTACGGCAAGAAGCGCCCCTAAAAGTATGGCTTTTAGGGTTAGCTCATTGATCTTCTTCTCAGGGGGGATGAAAGGTCCTTTGGAGGAGTCTTGGTTCAAACTGTCTCCTGGTAAGGAATTAGTGTCCAAAATTGTAATAACTAACCACAGAAACCAACGGAACTGTGAACAGTTATACAATGGTCAATTAACAATTAGCAAGTTAAAATGAAGATAAAGACGCAGAATCCAAGATGTCATTCCCACTGATATTGTTCATCTATCATTTCTTTGTCGGCTGTGATCATCAGTAATATCGCCAGAAATCCATTCGTGGAGGGAGATGCAGAAGTTACCTACATTGGTTAAGGTTAATGCCTCATTTAAAGGGTGTCAAGTTATTTTTCCCTTGTCTTTGGTACCAGGAGGTAGAGAGTAGGCAAAGTGGAGGCTGTCCAGAGGAAGGATCCTAATGTTTTAATCCTTTCCCTATAGTCCTGGTGACTCCTGCAGGAACTTCCCAATGGGGCAATTTTGTGAGATAACAGCCTACGCAAAAGGGCAGAGAGATGTTGACAGAAAGGTTATAATTGATTATATTTAGTATGTTAGATCGTGTTCCCGATAGGGGCAAATCCCGCCTTTCCTGTAGTGGAAACTGTAAATAGCAAAGCCCGGGGTCTAAAACAAACGTTTAGTATTTTTATTGAACGTCGAAAAGCTAGACAGCCGGGCTGCCAGAGAGTCAGATAAAGGTAGGTCGGTTTTTGTTTGTTGGGGCATATACATTCAAAGCGTATTGACAGGTCAGAACTTGTTTTGATCCCCCGTAGGTGGTTGGGAGGTCTGTCCACAAAGGAATAATTGTATAAACAATCAACGAGTAAATAAGGAGGTATCATGAGGTACTTGCCTTTCACTTTAGCAGTATTTTTGGCACTTTTTGCCAACATAGTTCGGGTAGGCTTTGCCGAGGAGATTCCCCACATCAGTTCCACTTCACCTGCACAGAATGAGCTGAATGTGCCGGTTTCCACCGATATATCGGTGACCTTCGATAAAGATATGGATGAGACAACCATTAACGACTCTACCTTTGTGGTGAATGCAATGTTTACGGGGTTACATCGGGGGATGATTAGCTATAACAGCCAGACCAGAACAGCAATTTTCGATCCTTCCAGCGATTTCGATGAAGGAGAGGTAGTAACCGTGGTGCTCACTACCGATATAAGATCCTCACAAGGGGTTCCCTTGGACAGCAGCTATGTCTGGTCTTTTACCAATGTTGTGAATGATGGTGCTGGTGCTTTCGTCTTAGATTCGGCCTATCCAGTAGGTGATTGGCCTACACAAATTTTTGCTGCTGATCTTGACGGAGATGGTGACCTCGACTTGGCAATTGCTTCCGGCAATGTCTATGTTCTACTGAACAACGGAGATGGCACCTTTAGCCACTATTCCGCTTACCCAACAGATAGTGGGGCTAGTTCGATTTTTGCTGCTGATCTTGACGGAGACGGTGACATCGACCTGGCTACTGCTTCTCGCGATGTTTATGTTTTACTAAATAATGGTGATGGCACCTTTGCCCCATATTCTACCAATCAGACATCTGCTGACTGGTCTCATTCGATTTTTGCTGCTGATCTTGATGGTGATGGTGACCTCGACTTGGTGACTGCAAATTGTGAGTCCAATAATGTCTCGGTGCTCTTGAACAACGGAGATGGCACCTTTGGCCCCGATTTAACCTTTCCAGTAAGTGATTGGGCTTTCTCAGTTTTTGCTGCTGATCTTGATGGTGATGGTGACCTTGATTTGGCGATTACAAATAACGGTTCCAACGATGTTTCTGTTCTTTTGAACAAAGGGGATGGTACCTTCGGCCCCGGTTCAATTTATCCAGTAGGTGATTGGCCTACACAAATTTTTGCTGCTGATCTTGACGGAGATGGTGACCTCGACTTAGCGACTGCAAATAACCATTCCGACGATGTTTCTGTTCTTTTGAACAATGGAGATGGCACCTTTGCTCCCCATTCCATCTATCCAGTCGGCATTGTCCCCATGTCATTGTTTGCTGGAGATCTTGATGGTGATGGTGACCTCGACCTCATAACTGCAAATATGGGTCCCAATTGGGGTTCCGGTAATGTCTCGGTTCTTTTGAACAATGGGGATGGCACCTTTGCTCCCCATTCGGATTATCCCATTGAATATCATCCTTGGTCTGTTTTTGCTGCAGATCTTGACGGTGATGGTGATCTCGATCTGACGACTGGAACTTTCGGTTCCGACAATGTCCTCGTTCTTTTAAACCAGAAGGTGGTGACCAACAAACCGCCGCAGATCTTATGTTCTCCTGATACGATCTGGGCAATGGAGAAGGTAGATACAGCGATCATTGTTGTTACTGCCAGTGACCCTGACAGTGGTGACCTGGTCCACATTCAATGGGAATCCACCCCACAAATCCCGGGCGGTTCAGATGGTGACTCTGTTACTCAGTACCTCGACTGGACAGGCTCTGATTGGGCCAATCCTAATGAGGATACTTTGAAGTGGACACCTGGATGCTCCGCTCATAACTTAGGACCGTGGTATACTATTAGCCTCATCGCCACCGACACCTCTGGACTGGCTGACACCTGCCAGGTAGCTGTCTATGTAGAGGATCTGTGGCCTCCGTTCGCGTTGCAAGTGAAGAAGGTTCTCGCCTGGCCTGGAGAAGTTGTTGATGTCCCGGTGACCTTATGTAATGTTGACTTAGTTGGTGCCCACGACATACTCATCCACTGGGATTGCACCCTGGCTGAGTTGGTGGATGTGGAACAGAAATACTACTATGTAGATGGTGATTCCTTTCAATTCGAGTATTTCAACTGGAGTTCCTGGCAGGTGGATGACGGTTGTAAGGCAAGGATCATAGGCATCGCCAACAAGCCCAATCAGTTGCGAACCCCTCCTATATCGCCTGGTCAAGATCAAAAGCTCTTCGACCTAATCTTTGATGTGAGTTCTAATTGGGACCCCAACTATCAGATACCCATTGATTTTGAGGTTGATGATCCTTGTAACGACAATACCCTCTCCAACCAACTTGGCACCCAGCTCTGGACAGCAAAAGAACGTCATTACTGGCAAGGCACTGACTATAATGTTGAGGGCATCCCTCCCTGTGGTTCCATGGAACAGCCCATTAGCTTATATGGCGGTAAGATTGAGGGTGAAGAGATTCATGGCCCTTATGGTGATGTCAATATGGATGGGATCAGATATACCATCGCTGATGCAGTCTACTTTATGGAGTATCTCAAGGGCCAGGTTGAGTTGGAAGATGAGGGCTATCAGGGCACTGCTTCGGACATCAACAGGGATGGGCATCAGTGGACAATAGCTGATCTCATCTATCTGGTGAATATCATCAATGGAGGTGCCAAGAGACCTGGAGGAGGAGCCAAGGTTGTGGTCGAGGATCTGAATCTGATCGTTAAGGGTAATACTGTTTCAGTCGATAAACCTGTTGCTGGGCTCTACCTGGTAGTGGACGGTGGTGGTGAACCTGTGCTTAGGGCGTCTGGTATGCAGATGGAAACTGGTGAGGTCAATGGTGAGCGAAGAATCATCATCATTGGTGCGGACTGGAGGGATGAAACTGCTACTGCAGTAGGTAATTTGGTGACCATACCTGGTGAGTTTGAGCTGAGGGAGGTTCAGGCATCTGATGCTGCCGGTTATCTGATGACGGCCAAGGTGGAGTTGATACCCACTTGGTTTGCCTTACACCAGAACTATCCTAACCCGTTTAACCTGACCACTAGAATAGCCTTTGATCTGCCGGAGGATGTGGATATAAGCTTAACAGTTTACAACATCTCAGGGCAAAAGGTGGCCGAGTTGGTGAAGGGGAAGGTAGAGGCAGGACATCATACCGTAACCTGGGATGTGAGGGATATCTCCTCTGGAATCTACTTCTACAGAATTAAGACCGGTGACTTCACCGCTACCAGGAAGATGGTTCTGTTGAAATAAGAGGAGTACCTCTATAGCTAAAAGAGGGAAGCCACCGGATTTGTCTGGTGGCTTTTCCTTTTGGTGTGGGGTCAAATGTCCTTATTGTCCCCTTCGGGGAATGGGAGAAAAACCCTCGCCTTTAGGCGAAGACTT
>JAOZPP010000002.1 GCA_029932675.1 bacterium | reverse complement strand
GAAATTGTTGCTTAAATAGCCCAAAAAAGTGTCCAAAAAATGGGGTTCACTACACAATGTTAAACACCGGATTCTATTATAATGAATAGTTTTGGGAGGTGAAATATTATAATTGTTGGCGTTTACCATTTTCTTTCCGATTTACCAATTTTTGGCCCAGATAAACGCAAGTCGAGTAAAAATGCAATGACTGCACCATCTTTATCAAGATAGGTGTAAGTTTTAAACAATAAAAAACTCCAACTAATTTTCTAAAAAATCGATTATCAAACGCTTTTGGATTTTTAATCCTTTGTATTATTTTATTCTCATGGATATTTTCATATTTAACAGGTAACAAACTAAGGTATCTTTCTATTTTCTGAGGTGTTATATAGTTTATATTTTCAATAAATTTCGTCTCTCTACATCTCATTTTCAAGTAAGACTTCACTAATTTCTTTGGCATCATCGGAAGAATTCGAACTCTATAGTGTCCCTCCCATGGATACAAATAGTTGGGGCAATGAATAAAAAAAATCCCCTCTTGTTTTAAGACTCTGATGCTCTCACTTAAAGCTTTAAATGGATCTTGGACATGCTCTAGTACTTGAATATTCCATACAATATCAAAGGTTTCATCTCCGAATGGAAGGTCTTCAGCCTTACCAATGCAAAACATATTCCGATTCACCTTTTCCTTTTTAGAGATCATTTCCGCTATCTTTATGGCTTCTTCGTCAATATCAACTCCATAAGCCTGAGCACCATTCCGCCAGAGACTGATAACTCCTCCCCCAAAACCACAACCGACCTCTAAGACCTTTTTATTATTGAATACTTCGCGAGGCATATAATGAAACAAATGAGATACCGTATGATCCCCATAGTGATTTTGAAACTCTTTAATGTGCCTTTTTAAATCTTTATCTGTTTGAATTCTCCCATAATCTTTGGCTATAGCTCTTGCGATTCTCTTTGCTATTTCATCCATTTCTTCTCTCCCTAAGAGCATCCACAAATATCTGCTCCCATCTCCTGACAATTACATCCCAATCGAATTTTTTAGCATATTCCCTTGCTTCTTTTCCCATTCTATGTCTCAAATCAGAATTATTTATTAAAATCTCCAATTTACACAGCATCTCTTGAAAATCTTTTACGATGAATCCAGTTTTGCCATTTAAGACAGTTTCCGGTTTATAATCGCCAAAAACAATTCCAGGCAAACCACAAGATGCAGCCTCAATCGTAACTTTTGGGAATCCTTCATGAATGGAGGGGAACAAGAATATATCTGAATTTTGATAATACGGAATTATTTCCTTTTGGGGCATACCATTATGTACGTATATATTGGAAAGATTTTCTTTCTCTTTCATAGAAAACAGCCTTTCTTTTAAAGGACCGTCACCAATCAAATGAAATTCCACATTAGGGAAATATTTTGCCGCATACAAAACTAAATAAGGCCTTTTCCTCTCCTGAAATGAACCAACATACAACACCTTTACCTTAGAATTCGAATTAATAATCCTTCCTTTGGCGGGAGTGAAAAACCTTGTATTAACTCCTACATACATAATAGGGGTCTTAATTTCATATTCCCTTTCCGCTGTTTTGGCGACATATTTACTCACTGAAAAAATGTAATCGCTATTTAAGGCATTTGCCTTTGCAATTCTGTTGTATCTTTTACCTGCAGGGTAAGGCAATATATTTTCGATCGTATGTATTGTAATTTTCTTATCAAAAAACACCTTCTTTAACTTAAAGTAGAAATAATCAAGGTAAAAGGTTCGCACATAAAAGAAAATGTCATACTCTCGACTTAATAAATTCTTTAGAATTACCAATGATTTAACAATTTGACGGTCATCGATTTTAATTAAATGGACATTCCCTCGATTGATAAACCTGCTATCTGGTTTGTTCTTATAAAAAAGAGTGATATCAAATAAATCAGGATTCAACCTATAGGCTATCTCTTTTGAATTTAAATTTTGGGCATTAACATCATTATCATCTGCAAATGCATGCATTATGATTCTTATTTTAGCTCTTTGTTTCTGTTTCATTTTCCCCTACTTATCCCGGACTATTCATAAACTGATGACGAGTTTGTAATTCAGGGGTTTTCTTATCACCCGTAGGGACAGACCTTTAGGTCTGTCCGCCCCTTTCGGACTCCGCCTTAGCGGAGTCCCTACAAGGAGGTAGCCACGGCGTTAAAAAAAATGAATAGCAGCAATTTATGAATAATTCAGGTTATAAATATTAGCTCCCTTCACCCATCAGTTTCTTCAAGGGAACTACAAAAAAGTCACATTGATCTGTCAAGTAAAATCTCTTCTTGGAGTTTCTCGCTGTTCCAACGCTTTTTAATGTTTAACCTTGTTAACCTAAATTACTCATAAAAACTTGCACGTAGCTGCAAACTACCAATAGCTGAGCGGTCAGATCCCCTGAGTGGCAGAACAGGGATTTTGCCATCTCACTTTTGGAGCTATCCAAGGTGGATACTCAAAAAATATAGACTGGATCAGCTTCAGCCAGAGACTCCATTAGCAACAATTTTGACTACGCCAGCGAAATTTACGAATAATTCGGGTTAAAGTCCTTTTACGAAGGTAAACAAGAATACCTCATCGCCCACAGTTGGGGAAGATTACTCTACTATTCTAACGCGGCTTTAAAGCCTTTCCTGTTAAAAACCCATTTTAGGGAGGTCCTTTCGAGCAACCTAAACTGGGTGTTATCGCTATTATTTTACCTATATTCCCCTTCTATCATTTCTACAATTAAATTTACAACTCTTTCTGTTGCCCTTCCATCTTGTAAATAGGCCTGCTCATGAATGAATCTCGTTCTCGCCTCAGCAAGTTTCTTAAAAACTTCTTTATTATATAATGCATTCTTAATCGCATTATCAAGTTCTTTCACTTCATAAACTCCTAAGGCAGAGCCACTCTCTACCCAGGGGATAGGGCTTGGGCGACCAAAAAAATTCACTATGATTACTGGTTTACCTAATATTATTGCCTCTGTTGCAGTAGTTGAAGAAACTGTAATTTGCAAGTCACAAGCGTATAATGCCTCATTTGTATTTGAATCCCTAGGAAGAACGGTTGCATTTACATTTTCTTCTTTCGTAATTTTTTTGTGCCACTCCTCTCCTTCACCCGGATGAGGTTTTATTACTATTTCTATTCCTGGAAAACGCTTCAAAGCTCTCAATGTATTTCTTAAGAACTTTTCCCTCTCTTCGGATACGGGGAAAGGTTGAGTAGCTAAAATTACTATCTTTTTTTTAGAATCTAAATTATAGTTTTTGCAAAACTCTTCCCTATCAAAAAATTCATCAGCTCTTGATAAAATGTCATATCTCGGTTGCCCTGTTACAACAATGTTGTCCTCTGGGTAATTACCTACTTCCGATAAGATTTTTTTTACCCAAGGGCTATAAACAGCAGTCTTATCCGGCAGAGGACAATATTGGGGAGCGATTTCATCTGATATCTCATCTTTGGTATGGAAGTAACCGGGATGAAAGGGATGGATGATTCCGTGTTGCAAGGCTAAGATCGGAATACCTCTCGCCTTAGCTGCAACAACAAGACTTCTTTGCCATATGCCATATTCGTTTTCCAGTAAAAGTAGGTTTGGTTTCTCTTTTCCCACCATTAATTTGGCCATTTCAATGAGTTTTACCACACGGGGAAAAACACCAACAAAATGGTAGGATAATTCATCCTTAATCAGTTCATATAGATTGATATCTTCATATTTCCAGAGCGCTCTAAATTGCTCCTTAGCACTCAGCTCATTCCAAATTTTTTTAAAGCGTCTCATCGCTTTTCTTTCTTTTCTCCAAATGCTCCATGACCAATAAAGATTGAACGGCTTGTGTACTATATCTTTTTGATTCTTTCGTTTGTCCATTGTTACCTCTAACCCAGAAACTAACGAAAAAATCAAACCAGAAGTTGGCAACCCCAGTGGGTAAGTCGTAACGATCTCATATTGGAATTTTAGTTCCGTTATTATGGAATCAAATAAAATATCCGATTTCTTTGATTTTTTGGTTATAGGATCGACAATAATTCGCCAAGTAGTATCAGGTGTTGTTATTAACACCTTTTTTCTCCATTTCCCCTTTTCTATGTTTTTATAAGATTTTACACTCCATTTGGATATAAACATCATTAACAGGTCAAAAAGAAATTCAAAGTACAAACTTAGATTAGTCTTTAGTAGCTGCCTCAACGGGTTTTTATTTGTCCTCTTAATAGAGCTATCACTTCTCTTAATTCGTTTATTAATCCAGTTATATAATATGGATTCTATTATCCACCATAATGATATATGACCATATGTAGTTAATTCTATAATTGATCTGTTGTTCTCAATTTTTTCTTTGGCTATGGTATGGAAGAAATGTAGGGGTATTTCTTTCATCTCTTTACAGGTCACCTATATTCGGTCTGAAAAAGTTTAAATCCCCGTGAAGTTCCATTTTCATCTTCATCTACCGTAATTGTAAAAACTTCTGGGATAATTCTCAATAAAATCCACCATCCATTCCGTCAAATCGATTTTATCCTTGAGCATTCCTTCCCTTTTCTCTTGCCACTCTTGCTTCAAATTGGCTCTATTTAGAAGTTCTACAATTTTAACGAACATTTTGTCTTCATCGTTTGGTAAAAACCCATAGGTTAAACCATACTTGTGTTCTAATTCTTCCAGGGTGGAACATCTTCCAACAAAGGTATTACATCTAATTGCTGGTGTTCCTAAAACGGCTGCTTCCGCTGCCATTGTCTGTGAGTCACCGATGAACATGGTTGCATAATATAGGGCATTATGCATCTCATAAGGAGGAATACGAATTCTGTATTTCTCAAACTCAGGAGGTAATTCACGCTCTGAGGTAATAAGCACCTTACCATAGCGCAATAGTTCACTGATGAGTCTTCTCCCCATACCAATACTAATGCCAGATTGCCCTATATCGTGATCAGCACGAAAGGATACAAGCCTTATTATAAAATATTTTTTGTTTTCACTTATGCCCATTTTCTCCATTATTTTCGGATCTGGAGAGAAGTGATTAGGGTGAAGATAGGCGAGTTCATGATAGCTTGGATATTTTATGTGTTTTCTCCCAAAATCATCTTTTAAACAATCAGGTGTACATATCGTATCTGCAAAAGGATAAGAAAGGGCAGTGAATGTCTTTGCTACATCGGCATCATCTTCATTAAAAACGATTGAACGTGCCTTAGTCACCAGACTGACGTGAGCAATGCACACTGAAGTTCCAAGCATCAAGGAAGGCTCAAAGTCTTTAACCAATTTGTAAATTTTGAAATTACGCTCTACGAGTTCCTTTGCCATATTTATATACCCTGGCTTTGCGGATGTAAGCATTTTATATTCAAAGCCATATCTACCTAATAATACCTCAACTATGTCCCTTGGACGAGCAGCCCATAGTACCTCATGGCCTTTGCTTACCAATTCCCAAGCTAAATTCTTAAAAAGGTGCACATGTGCTGGATGGTTGACGTCAATTAAAAGTTTCATTATTAAAACCTGCTGATTTTTTTGTAACCCGTTTTGGAGGGCAAAATAGTTATTGTTTTCTTTCCAACCTCTTCAACTCATCATAGAGCCCTGCTATCGCCTCCGCAAGGAATCCCACAACAAAAAAGAGGATCCCTACGACGATAAGGAGAACGATTAAATAACCAAGAGGTCGATAGCCATGGTGTTGCACAAAACGTTGGTAAAGGGCAATGATGCCGACAATAACCCCGATGAAAGTAAAAACTCCCCCTATAGTACCGAAAAGTAACATAGGTTTGCGCATAAACGAGATTTGAAACTTAACTGCTATTAGGTCCAAAACGCCAATAGGTATCCTCCAGAAACCACCAAATTTGCTCTTCCCAAACCTACGGGGATACAAATTCACCCTTACCTCTCCAACCTTAAAGCCTCTATCTGCTGCCAAAACAACCATATATCTGTGCCAGTCCCGCCTCAGAGGAATATCATCCACCACTTCTCTTTTAAATGCCTTCACCGAATTTAAGTCATGAACTTTAACCTTGAACAATTTCCGGGACAACCAATTGTAGATAACGGATACAACCCTTTTCGTTCCATATCTCCCTTTTTTCCAACCAGTAACTATATCCCAGCCGTCATTAATCTTATCAACCATCCGAGGAATATCGGCCGGATCATACTGAAGATCAGCAGGATAGAAGACAAAGATACTCCCCCTGGCTTGGCTAAATCCAGTACTTAAGGCTGCAGTAAGTCCTTGATTTCTTCTATGGGAAGTTACTCGGAAGAAGTCATACCTCTCCTCACATTCTTTTGCTTCCTGTAAGGTGCCATCAGTACTTCCATCATCAACCAGGATAACTTCACCTTTGATCTTGGACTGGCTAAACATCCGAGAGAATTTCTCCACCAAGGGAGGAATATTCTTCTCCTCATTATAGGCAGGAACAATTATAGAGACGGTGATTTCACCTAAAGAGGGTACCTTTTCCATCTCACAAAAGTTTATTGATAATGCTTTTATTGTCTAAATAACGGTTACTCCAACAGATGATCTTAACTCAAAAGGGAGAATATTGAAGAAAAAGAGAGCCAAATTTCTTCATTTTATGGGTCTCCCCAGTTCTCCCTTGGAGTTTCTCTAAAAATTTGAGTAGAAGAGAAAAAAACTCAATGGCCCCTGCATTTTCAGTGCAGTTTTGCAGATCCTCAAGAACTATTTTCTCCTGGCCGGAGAAATGTAAGGGTTTTTCCTCAATAGTTCGGCGGTACTCTTGAGGCAAGGGATCTATGGTATCAATCCTCAGAAAGCTAAATACTCATATATCCCTAAATGATATCCTCAGGATGTATGATTGAGTCCTCGGGGATTTCTCTGACTGCCCTTTTCCCAACTACCTCTTCGATCTTTGCCGGAGAAATGCCGGTGCCTGGCCTTTTCCAGGTCAGTAATTCCTCTGTTATCACTTCTCCTTTCTGTATTTTCCTTTTAGATACTAAGCTCCTCCTCGCATATCTCCTGGCTGATTTTTCACATTCTAAGACCGTCTTCTCTTCCTTGCCGATCACTTCTGTCAATGTTCGAAGATTGCTCACGAATCTTTTCAAATCCTTAGGATCCATAGCGTGATAGTGATCGTTCCCGGGGAGGGATTTGTCTAAGGTGAAATGCTTTTCTATGACTCTCGCCCCCAACCAATAGGCGGCGGTCAAGATTATCATCGATTCATCCGCCAGAGTATGGTCCGAATATCCAACCAAATATTGAGGAAAATGTCTTTTTATGCTACTGATCATCCCCAGATTGGCGTCTTCTTTGGATGTGGGATAACTCAGAACACAATGCATAATAACAATTTTAGAGTTGCCCTCTTCTTCTATAAGCTCAACGGCCGATTTGATCTCTTCAAGAGTTGAAGCTCCAGTAGAAAGTAAGATAGGTTTATGCTTGCGGGCTACATATCTCAAAAAGGGGAAATTAGTAATATCTGCAGATGCGATCTTGAAGGCGGGAACCAGTTTATCCAAAAAATCCACTGCCTCCTGATAAAAGGGGGTGGAAAGGAATACCACATTTCTCTTCCGGCAATGCTCTGCCAGCAAAGCATATTCTTCCTCCCCAAATTGATCATACTGTTTGAAAAACTGCCGTTGTGTCTGGGTTGTGTCCCAGTAGGCTGGAGAGTTGGAGACAGCTAATTTCTCTGCTTTGTAAGTCTGAAACTTGACAGCATCGGCCCCAGCCTGGGCAGCCTCGTCAATCATCTTCTTAGCTATCCTTATGTCTCCTTCGTAGTTTACCCCAGCTTCTGCTATAACAAACGGTGAAGAATCATCACTTACCTCCCTATCTCCGATAGATATTCTTGCCACCATTACTTCCCCTTTCCTTAAAACGTTTAAAGATTAAGTCTAATACTCGATTTATACCTTCCTTCAAATCAATCCTTAACATCCTCCCTTGTAACTCCTTCCTTAGTTCATAACTCTCTATTAGACGGGAGATGGCTGTCTTAATCTCTTCCTTACTAACTTCAAGGCCCAAACCTAAATTAACGAAGCCATTTTCATAGTTACAATAAAGATGAGAAAGTTCCCTTTGGTTCTGAGCTAAAACCACACAAGGAGTTCCTATGGAAGCTATTTCATATACGGTCCTACCTGCAGAAGTGATTACTAAATCGGCTCGCTGGATGTATTTACTTATGCTCTTAACATTTCGTCTAATCCGGCAGGGCTTTCTCATTCTCCCTACAGTCCGGTTGAGATCATCAAAGTGAGAATATCCTAACCCAAGTATTACCACAAGACTTACATTATCTTCAATCTTATCAATTGCCTCCAAAACTTTGCAAGTCAAGTTGTTCTCATCTACCCCTCCAAAGGTAATTAAAACGTTTTTGACATCTGGCCTGATACTATTCAATCCAGCGGAATAAAACTCCTCTCTCAAACAGACATACTTTGCCCCCCAATAATGATTGGGAAGCGGTAATTCTCTTTCATACAAGGCATTTATCACGACATCTGCATACTTTGCTCCACTACCTAAATCCTCAAAGTTGACGACAAAAAATCCGCACTCCTTCAGGGCCTTTATATAGTCACTTTTGGTATCTAAAATGTCATTTACCACAATGTCAGGATGTAAGGCTTCGATTGACGCTATGGGATCTCCCTGGAACTCCAGAGGGTTGTAATTGTTTTGCCGCACTAACCTAATTCCCAACCTATGTCTGGCGTTCATTAAAAAAATCACCTCATGGTCAATAAGGCGATTAGCCAAGGCAATAGACCGATATATGTGACCTAATCCAACTTCTTTAGATCCATCAACCCTAAACAGGATTCTCTTCCGAGCAAGCAACTTCTCTGCTAACCACCAATCCATATCCGTGTCAATGTCTATACCCTCTGAATTGTCCAATACAATTAGATCCACCTTTTTCCCAATACGATTATCCTGAGTAAGAATGTCCCTTCTGCTTACTACTATACCTCCGGTCTCTTTATACATTTTCGGCAAATATTGGCGGTTTTCTCGTTTCTTAAACAATGGAACAAAACCTTCTTCTCCACCATTACTCCAGAACAGATGGGTATCATCCACTACAGACAGGACAGTTTCAACTCCAGTATTGACTAAACGTTCAATGGCTTCATTGAGCGTCTTCACTTTCAAGAGCGGTGAGGTAGGCTGTAAGGTCACTACAATATCAATGAAGTAACCCTCTTTTTCCAAACGTCGCACAGCATCGAATACCACCGGATCTAAGGGTACCTCATCTTGTGCCAACTCCAACGGCCTCATTAGCACCTCAGCGCCAAATCTCTTCGCAACTTCAGCTATTTCCTCATCTTCTGTGGTGACTACAACTCGCTTGATATACTTGCTGCTCTTAGCTATGTTAATCACGTAAGCAATAAGCGGTTTCCCAGCAAGCAAACGAACATTTTTGCGGGGGATACCCCTGGATCCCCCCCGAGCTGGTATAATTGCAACTATGTTGGAATTCAACTTATGCATCTCCCACCATCTCTTGAACTAACTGAAATACCCTCTCCGTCGCTTGACCATCAATGTGGTAAAACTGATCGTAAATGAATTTCCCCCTATCATAAATATCAAATTGACGGCTTTACCGCAAAAAGGCTAAAAATTAGATTACGTAAATGGCCGATTTATAAGGTATTTTTGCAGACCAAAGCTTGTAGCTACCGATTCTACGGTTTTTGCAGGGAAACAATTGATAGATTTTGATAGAGACATCCTTTACCACCATTACCATCCTCTAAGAGCTACTGAAGCGGTGGTTGTTTAAAAATGGAAACTTCATAAAAACATAAAAAGCCATAATTTCACCGCAGCAGAACCGCTTTCTTTGTGGATTTGAAACCATCTGCTTCTATCCTAAAGAAATAAATCCCACTGCCTACCATGTTGCCTCCTTCATTCTTCCCATCCCATATAACATAATGGTAACCAGCCTTCTTTCTCCCGTCAACTAACTTTCTCACTCTTTGGCTGAGGATATTGTAAATGCTAAGTTTTACGTTGCAGTCTTTGGGCAGAGAGTAGTTTATCCTGGTAAAAGGGTTAAAAGGATTGGGATAGTTTTGGGAGAGGGAAAATCTCTCAGGCTGAACTATCTGCCTATTATCATTAACACCTACCAAGTTATTCCCCTCAATTGCCGTGTAGAAATTGTCAGCACCAACTGTATAGAAGGTATCCACAATCCCACTGGGCCACTTTACCATAAGTGTATCTGCTTGAGAATATCTTCCCAGTCCAAACTCCACTGGTAAGCTGTTCTGGGAGAGATACCCCGATCCACCACTCACCTCTCTGATCATAGAAAGCTCACCGGCAACTACCCTCACCCTGGCCCCTATCCCATCTCTATTACTTACAACTCCCTTAGTCTTTATAACTAACCAATGATTCTCATTCCCATTGTTCTGGTATAATACATTTGTCTCCCCATTTCCAACTGCCAAATAAATGTCTAAATCTCCATCATTATCATAATCACAGAGAGTAATTGCACCTCCAGGCTTATCGCAATCTATCCCCGCAAAATGGGCAATATCAGTGAAAGTTCCATTCCCATTGTTATGGAACAGGATGTTGGCCTGATAGGTGTTTGCCACATAAATATCCAAATAGCCATCATTGTCAAAATCTCCAAAGGCGACTTCCCGCCCATCCCCTGTATTTACCACTCCAGCCTCTTGAGTAACATCAGTGAAAGTCCCATCGCCATTATTCCGATAGAGGATATCTGCTTGAGAACCTTTATATTGATTTGTCACATAGAGATCTAAATCACCATCGTTATCATAATCGCCAAAGGCACAACTAAGTCCCTCCTCACTGTCTCCTACTCCAGCTTGTGCTGTAACATCGGTAAAAGTCCCATCCCCATTGTTCCGATACAAAAGATTGCACGAGTTCTCGCCATAGTAGGCTTTCCTAACTACATAGAGGTCCAAATCACCATCATTGTCATAATCAGCCCAGGCAACTCCCCACCCCTGACCTCCAGGATTACTTATTCCCACCTCTTGAGTTACATCGGTAAAAGTCCCATTCCCATTATTCCGATAAAGAACACCCCCATCATAGCGGGTCATTACATAGAGGTCTAAATCACCATCATTGTCATAATCAACCCAGGCAACCCCTTCCCCAGCATCACCCCCCCCTACTCCAGCCCCACTAGTAACATCAGTAAAGGTTCCATCGCCGTTGTTCCGATAGAGCACATTAGTATCCTCATAATTGGATAGGTATATGTCCAAATCCCCATCATTGTCATAATCACCAAAGGCTATACCTGCCCCATAACTGGAATCATCCACACCAGCAATAGCTGTAACATCGGTGAAAGTTCCATCGCCGTTGTTCCGATACAAAATATTAGCTTGTGGAGCGTGCCGTTGCCCACTGGCAACATAAATATCTTGATCCCCATCGTTATCATAATCACCAAAAGCCACACCACATCCTGGATTCTCACTGGCTACTCCTGCTGAAGGAGCAACATCCGTAAACAATGGGGGTAATCTTAGTTTGAAATTTAGGGTGTTTACTTGCCCTTCACGGATAAGAACACTTTTCACCTCAGTTAGGTATCCTGAGTCAATAGCCTGCACATCATAGGAAATTCCACTGGGAACGGAGGGAAATCTATAGAAACCTTCGAAGTTAGTAGTTTCAGGGGGTAGTGGAGTATTGAGAATAGAAACCGCGGCACCAACTATTGGCTCGGTGGATAGGCTGTCCCAAACTGTTCCCTGAAGAGTCCCTACAGAGGCAGGATACAAAGCGAAATCCGCTAATACTATGGAATCGGTTGGAACAAAGATTACAGCAGAATCGGGCTTGAAACCAAAAAGCCCAGCTTCAATAGTATAGCTTGTATCACCCACTACACCCAAACTATACCAACCGAGACTATCGGCAATAGTCTTATTTCCAGTTTCCACAACCTGCACCATAGCCGGGAGACCCTGGGATGGATTATCTGCATTACTAACTCGACCCTTTATATACCCCCCTTCTTCCACTACTTCAACTATAGAATTAGCTTGGACTGAATACATGGTGCTTATTATCCCACTGGGCCAGTATACTATCAGTGTATCCGCTTGAGGGTACATTCCTAATCCAAACTCGAGGGGAAGACTATTCTCGGAAAGGAATCCAGACCCACCACTTACTTGTCTTACCAGGGAAAGAGCACCAGCAACTACTTTCACCTTGGCTCCAATTCCGTCCCTATTACTCACAGTCCCCCTAGTTTTAACGAACAACCAGTTGTTATCATTACCATTATTTCGATAAAGAAGGTTTGTCTGCTGGGATTTGGATATGTAGAGATCGAGATCTCCATCGTTGTCGTAATCTCCAAAAGCACAACCACAACCACCTCCCTCCATAACATCTCCTACGCCAGCCATATTAGTAACATCAGTAAAGGTCCCGTCACCATTATTCCGATATAAAATATTTGTTTCTCGAGGCCTTACTACATAAATATCAAGCCAACCATCGTTATCATAGTCAACAAAGCTAACAGAATGGCCGGAACCTTCCGCATCTACACCAGCTATTTCTGATACGTCTACAAAAGTGCCATCACCATTGTTGCGGTACAGAGTATTAGGTTGCCCCCAGTTGGCTACATAGATGTCAAATTTACCATCATTGTCATAGTCACCCCAAGCAAGGCCGTGACTACCTTCTGGACCACAAACCCCTGCACTTGTAGCGATGTTGGTGAAGGTGCCATCACCATTGTTGCGATATAGAACATTTCCCCCATGTCTATTGGTCAGATAAAGATCTTGATCACCGTCATTGTCAAAGTCACACCAAGAAGCACCCTCCCCCATCAGGGTGTCTCCAACCCCTGCAGAATCCGTTACATCGGTGAAAGTTCCATCGCCGTTGTTTCGATATAAGATATTCTTGCCCTTTAAATTGAGTATACGGAGGTTGACTACATAAAGATCCAGATAACCATCGTTATTGTAGTCGCCCCAGGCAGCGCTTTCCCCTGTTCCTTTATTTCCCACCCCAGCAGCGTCGGTTACATCGCTAAAAGTACCATTACCAAGGTTCTTGTAGAGGACGTTCTTATATCCACCCCAATTGGCTACATAAATGTCAAGGTAACCATCATTGTCATAATCGGCCCAACACACCCCATTGCTCTCAGCCAAGGCACCTACACGGGCGATTCCAGTGACATCAACAAAGGTACCATCGCCCTCGTTCCGATAAAGTTTGTTACTTTCTCCATTTGATGCGGAGTTTGCAACATAGAGATCTAGGTTGCCATCGCCATTGAAATCCCCCCAAGCTGTGCCTCTCCCAACCCCAGTATCTCCCACATGAGCTTCTAAGGTCACATCAGTAAAAATGGGATTAATCCTGAGGTTGAAGCTATCCACGGTGGCATAGCCCCAATCACCAGTTATCTCCAAGCCAAAGCTGATCAGATGACCCCGGGGGCACTCAGAGGAAACCGAGATTATATAGGGACTCCCCACATTAGCCGCACTGCCCCCGGCAGGGACAACCCCAAAGCCTCCCTCTTCATTAATGATGGAGACATATCCATCATCAGTGCTGAGAAGAGCACCTACACCATATGCATCAGCATAACCGGTGTTCCTGAGTGTCACTATCAGATCCACTGTCTCCCCAGGGTCTACTCCCCCATTGGGCTGAGAACTCCCCCCATCATCTACAACAAAGGTGTCATAGGCTATCACCGGAGCCTTCACCATTACCTTGGCATAGGATGCCCATACACTGTCCTGGCTGTCCCGGCACCTTAGGGTGAACCCAATGAGATGCCCATTGGGACAATCCAGGCTTATCGCAAAATCGTAGTCATCCGGGCTGAGCACCGTGTCCCCTGAGGCTATATCCCCAAACCCCTCTGTGCTATCTGTCACCGTAACATAAGGATCATCTGTGCTCAAAACCCCCTGCACCCCATAGGCAGCCTCATTGCCCCAGTTCTTCACCCATACCGGTAGCTCAATTAGCTCCCCCGGGTTCGCCTGCCCATCTCCATTGCCCCAGCTTGTCCCTAAGGTGTCATCATCGACTATCTGCCTGTAATAGGTCACATACGGCCCCTCAGGAGGGATCACCGTCACTTGACCCTGGTAGGGAAGACCATTGTGAGCAGTGACAGCAACCTCCATCAGCCCAGGGGTAAGCGGAGAAGGATAAAGGGTTACCTGCCCAGTGGCATCAGTTTCTCCACTCTCATATACCTCCTCCCCCTTACGCAGACAGACCAACGCCCCCTCCAACGCACTACCCCCCAAGGAAACCGATACGGTAAACGGCGCTGGCCCCACTATGGCCACTGAGGGATGCTCCACATATAGCCCCTGAGGTACATCTGTCCAGATGTCCATCGCTGGATCCCCTAAAAGACAAAGCTGGTAATAACACCACCTCATACACTCCCCATCGATATACCCTATGTTGTCCTCCTTGGAATCCTGAAAAGCCAAACCTATCCTGCTCAAACCCTCACCAAAAAGAGCATCAAAAAACTGCCGATCATAGTGCTGGGAAGGACCATCAGTGGTAGAATAGCTCCCCCAACCATACCTCGTGTTGCCCATAAAGGCTACCGCCCCATTGGCTATCCCGGTGAAATGCTCCGCAATGGCATCCTCGGTATACCAGCCATCTGGTGTGCGGTTGTCAAAGGCATTGCAGTAACACCCTTGGGTGTAGATGATGAAATAACCCTCATTTACCCCATCATTGGTGAGAAAGTTGTCCACATCAGAATTGTTCATCTTCAGCGCATAGGTGACATTGGCATGGCCTAAATGATTGATCAGATGCTGGCCCCCATTCATTAACCCAATCAAATCATCCTTCCCCCAGGGGGAGTCCTTGTCATACAAAGTGCCTACGGCAAACCACTCAGGAAACCCTACCGTGGTATACCCCCAGTTGCTCGACCCCTCCCTTATCTCCTCCTTGTAGTCCTTCCCCCATACAGCCCACCCCAAATCCTCACCAGCCATCAACCCCTTGGCACAATCACCCACTACCGGACTCTCCTGATAGCTGATCACCTTGCCTATGAAATTCTGGGCCTCCTGCCCTGAGTCCACCGCCATCCTCCCTACCCAGACCTCAGCCAAAAGGTCATCCTCCCCAGGCTCCCCCCACCTGTTATCCCCATCTTGGTTCCAGTCCCCATCCAACCCAGCATAATACAGATCACTGGCTATGTCATCATCATAATAACCTGCCGCCTCACTGTATAAACCCCGATGAGGAATTATCTCATCATCGCCCCCCAAAAGCACCCACTCTGTCCCCCAATTCTGATAAGCCTCTATGATGAAATTGCGGACCTTCTCCTGATTATCCCTCCCTTCATATCCATTGTATATATCCTCCACCAGGAAGACCCCTGCCTTTATCCCCCTCCCAGTATGAAAATCTGCCAAAGGCTGAAAATAGCTGCTCAACTCCCCGTTGGTGATGATCACATACCTATACCCCTCATCTGGTGCTATTAAAGAAGAATGAGAAGGTGTTAGAGGCTTGATTCCTTGATAGGAGCTCATCTCTCCAGGGTTGTCCACTAAACCCCGCACCCTCTGCAAAACCCCAAGAGCCCTCTTGAGCATCCTTCGACTGGATACCATAGCCTCCGCTGAGGGCACGGTCACCACCCTGAGCCGGAAACTCCTATACCAGTAGAGCTTCCCCTGGGCAGGGAGATACTCCACCGGATACAGATCAATAAAGGCTACCCTGTGTCCACAAAGCAACTGCACCGTGACTATCCGGTAATAACTCCCCGGATAAGCCTGAGGAGAACTGTATATCTCTTCCTTAGGAGGAATAGGTGCATACGGCCCTTGAAAACTTAAGGGCAGAGGAAGCTGGCCAGGCTCCACCCGGTAGCTCCCCTCTATGGCTACCCTCTCACCCGCTATAACCTCAACCGACTCTATCTCCTCCCCATAGGGAAGCAGCACCTTGGCCACCCCTACCGGAAGCACCGGCTCCCCAGGCTTGCCCACCCCTCTCAACCCGGGCATCTCCACCCGGTGATATCCCCCTACAGCCTTTACCCGCGGAGCAGGGAAGCTATAATCCCGCTCAACCACCGAGGCTCGTAAACTGCCTGTGAGAAAAAGAGGAGCAAGAAACAGGAAGGCTGCCCACCTCTTCAACCGAAAACTTAAGGCCGCCATCTTACACCTCCTTATAGTGTTTCCCAATTGTCACCACACAACCCCAGGAGCCTCACTTATTCACTGATTGAAGGAGTTGATGTCTATCGGCTTCTACCCGAAACCTCCCTCAACCACCTCTTTACATACCCCATAAACTCGTAGAAATCAGAGATCCTCTGGAGGTTGTTATAAACTTCCCCCCACTCTATTTCCAAGTAATCATGGACGAGGATGTTTCGAAATCCAGCAATATGGGCGAATCTCTGAGCAAAGTCCATAGGAAGAACCCCTATTTCACCAATACGCACCAAGGCCTCATAGTAATCCCTTGGTCTTTCCGCCTGCTCTATGGAAATTATCCGATTGCTTATGTCTATACACCATTGTGCTGCTACCTCTAAGTTCCTCTCTCTATAGCCCCAGGTTCGCATCAGCGAGAAAACCCTCAATTTTTTTCTCTCTGAGGGACTCCAAGTTTAGCAAGCATTCTTTCAGTCTTTCTAAGCGCTTCTCTACGCCGTTGAATTCCGGTTTCATAATTTGATTCCTCCAATAGTTCTTCCCTCTGCCTTCTTAGAACGGGGAGATAATCAAAGTATCTGCTTAGAGTATTGGCTTCAAACTCCACCCGCTCATATGCGCTTCGTTGGTAGATTAGCTTGCCCGTAGAGATAACATTATAGGCAAGCTCAATGGGGGCAGAATTCAGAATTATCAGGTCAACCTTAGAGGTGTTCAATGCCCTACATAGTCTACTACTAAACCGATACCTAAAGTCACCAGCTACCTCTCTATCTGTGAGAACCGCTATATCGTAATCACTAAGTTCCCCTACTTTCCCCTGTACCCTTGAGCCAAAGAGATAGGCTAGTATTATCTTTTGCTCCTTTTTCACCATCTCCACCAGTTCTCTATTCATCCTCGTGCCCTCCCAACCTACTATAAGCAACTGAGAGAACCTAACATTAGGGCCTTTTTAATTAGCTCCTTAATTCCCACTTGTGCAAGGAAAAACTTCTGAGGGAAATAGAAGAAGGGTATGGAGACAATAGGGAACGCGATTTGGTATGCTTGGTTTCATTTCCTTTGGCCCGAATTATTCACAAATTGGAAATGAATTGGTATAACTCTCTTAAATTTAAGGTATTATGTGTTTGTCTGGTAGGGACAGACATTTATGTCTGTCCGCTTCCTTGGACTCCGCTAAGGCGGAGTCCCTCCAGTGAGAAACTATGGCCTTTCAAGAATGTTCATATGTTTTTATGAATAATCCGGGTTATTAAAAACCACTCCCGCGTCCTTTCCCTGAGGACCTCAGCCTGTTTTCTCCTTAAATAATCGGTATCTTTATATTCCTGTAGACCCGTAGCTCGAAATTGTTTTCTACCTCGTCGTTTTCCTTATAGATTAAGGTCCCTTTGTGAACAATCTCAAAACGAAAAGAAGGACCCACTGTTTTCAAATTTACCACATCGACCCTTTGTGGGTTCCCAGAAGTTCCCAGATCTTTTCCCTCAGGCCCACCAAACCCTTCCCCTTGGGGAGGAGAGCCAAATCGGCATCCTCTCCACCTTCACCTTTGCCCAAGGAACCAAACAAGTAAGCGAGAAGAATCCTTTCCTTAGCAAATAAGGGTATTAAGATACTCAGTCTTGATTTTATGTCCTCAGGCAGAGGGGCAAAACCTTCCCACCGTTCTTTTATGCCCATCTATCTACCTTTAGCCTATTGGCTCAATAAGTTATGATAGCTTAGAGTTGCTAAAAACAGCTAATAAAATCGAGGTTAATGCCTAAGTTCCTTCTCTGTTAAGATACTAATCGAAATAAAATTTGTCAACTCTTTTCAGATTTTGAACCTATGGAAGGTAAGGGGGAATAAAGGGAGGAAATCATTGTACCCCTGAGCGTTTAAAGTGCCTTAAGGAGACGCTAAACAGGAGATGGTATCGATAAAGTCTCCTGGTGGCCAGGACTAAATTAGAGGAAAGGAGTGTAAGATGAACTCCCAGAGTTTTCAAAGGGGAGGCTCCAGATCTCAACCCATTAGGTGAAAACCTGTGTCTTTGAAGGTTTTTATATAATCTAACTTGTGTGGGTCTGCGTTCATTTTCGGTCTATCCATTATACTGGATTGTATATCCTTGGTCAGAACCCTATACAAATCCCTGTCTCGATCAGGGCCTCTTTAGCCTTCTCCTCATCAACTCCAATCTTCTCTAAGATGGTGTATCTCCCTGGACGGGTCTGGGGGGCATCGACGATGGCCTGGACCAACTCCTGGGGGGAGAGGCCGAGGCTATCGGCAGTTAGGGGAAGTCCAATGGAACTCAAAAAATCCTTTAAAGGGCGGAAATCCTCCCCTCTAAAATATGTGGTGAGGATCGTCCCTAAAGCCACTTGTTCTCCATGCAGGGCTGGCTTCGATGCAACCCTATCCAAACTGTGGCTTATCTCATGCTCCCCTCCACTACACGGCCTGGAGGAACCGGCTATCCCCATACTTACTCCGCTTAAGACTAGTCCGTTTATCAATCTGGAGAGGAAATTTAGGTCCCCCAGATCAGGCTGGGCAAAGTTAAAGACAGCCTCTGCCCCAGCTTCGGCAAGGAGAGCAGCGAAGTTATCGAATCGGTCCTTCCCCTCCCTGAAGGCCAATTTCCAGTCCTCTATTGCCGAAAGATTGGAGACAAGGTCTCCTACCCCTGCTCGAATCATCCTCCGTGGAGCATTCCTGATGACCTTTAGATCGGCAATTACCCCTAAAGGCATTTTGGCCCCTAAACTTAGGCTCCTCCCTTCTGACTTAATCACCGCTATGGGGGAGGAAATACCGTCATTGGAAGCCACGGTGGGAACGCTCAAAAAGTTTACATTCTCCAGGGAGGCAGCATATTTCCCTACATCCAAGACAGTTCCTCCTCCAACCCCTACCACTACATCCGGTAGACGGCTCCTGATCTCCCTTCTCACTGAGGATACAGAATCTGTGGTGTTTCCTTCTACCAGTAATTCAAAGACTTGAGAATCAGAGGAAAGCACCCGGCAGACCCGCTTCCCTGCTACCGCATAAGTTATCTCGTCGTAGAGGATGAGGGCCTTTTGAAAGGAAAGGCTATAGGAGAGGAGAACTGAGGATAACCTATCAATTAGGCCCTCCCCTATTTCCAACATTAGGGGGATGCTTATATCGCGAGAAATCAAGGTTGATTATCCTTCATTAGCCGAGGCCAGATCTGGTCCCTCGCTCTCTTTAAATCCTCAAAGTTGTCGATCTCTACCCAAGGCTCTCCTTGGAAACAGACCCCATAGAGAGGATGAGATTTGGCTAAAAGATCGAAAGCCGCTTCGTAAAACTGATCTACCCCTCCACCTTTGATCAAAAAATTGAGGTAATTTAAAAGCTTATCCCTACCTCGACGGGAGAACTTGGCCAGTCCGATATATTCCCCACTTGCTTGGGCTGGTGAAAGCCCCTTGCTTATTTTGCTAAGCCTGCCTTCCCCATTAAGCTGCACCTTCATCTCCTCTCCACCCAAAGCCTTCCCACTGTCTATAAGAAGTGAATCCTTCGATGAAACCTCGACTATCCTTCTCACCAAGCCCTTTCCACAGAGGAGGTCTGAGTTGTATATAAGAACACCATCTGGAATTTTCCTTAGGGCCAGCCAAAGGGAGTAGCAATTGTTCATCCCTGCATAGTTGGGATTGTAGAGACAACTAATCCTGCCCCCTTTGAGGGAGTTGGCCAGATCCTCCACGAATTGAGCGCCATGGCCGGTAACGATTAAAATTTCCTTGATTCCTGCCTCGATGAGGTTCCCTACAATTTGGGTGAGAAGGGGTCTATCCCCTATTTGAAGCATGCACTTAGGGACGTCCTTGGTCAGTGGGTAGAGCCTGCGGCCAACTCCAGCGGCCAATATTATCGCTTTCATCTATATGGATAGTTTACCCGGATTTATTCATAAAAACATATGAACATTCTTGAAAGGCCATAGTTTCTCACTGGAGGGACTCCGCCTTAGCGGAGTCCAAGGAAGCGGACAGACATAAATGTCTGTCCCTACCAGACAAACACATAATACCTTAAATTTAAGAGAGTTATACCAATTCATTTCCAACTTGTGAATAATTCGGGAGTAAAGGGTTTAAACTATAAGACAACTCAACGAACAACGATGCCTTATCTACAAATTGCCACGATTATCTTTCGCCACCCCTCCCCCACCGGCCCAAAACTGTGGAAAGGACCTCCCTATCCTCAGAGGAGAAACCGCCCAATCCATAGAGGAGGCCAAGATAGAAGAGAATCGAGGCTAACAGGATTAACCAAAGGTGGAAAGAGCCAAGGAGGAAAACCATAACCCCCATCAGAGAAGCGGCAAAAAATGGACGGTAGCAGTTCTTTACAATTGATAGACGATAGAAGAGCTTGGAGACATTTCCATAGACCAAGCCAAAGAGGAGGAACTCAGTAGCTAAGGTGGTAATACTGGCCCCAATGTAGCCAAACCTGGAGATGAACCAAAGGTTCGTGAGAAGGTTGAAACCGGCCCCCAGACCAACGATTACCATCCTTATCTTTTGACGGTTAATAGAGGTTAAAACGGTGCCAAATGTACTGTTCACAAACCTTAAGGGAACAGTCCAAATTAAGATCTGTAAAGCTAAAATGGAAGGGACAAACTTCTCTCCGAAGAATAGGGCAATGAATCGCGGGGCCAAAATGGTAGTTCCCAAGGCAATGGGGAAACCAATGGCAAAGAGATAGCGAAATGATCCTTCAAAGAGTTTGATCAGTCTTGACTTATCCGCAAGATATTCCCTGGACATAATGGGAAGGAGGGAGGAGTTCAAAACCCCAGCGATCAGGGGAAGGTTGATCATGAGAGCTGCCGCGGCCTTATAAAAACCCAACTCCCTGTCTCCCCTCATCAGGGAGAGCATCACCTGATCGATCTGGATGTAGATGGTGGAAAAGATGAGGTTTAGACCGAATGGATAAGCCTTCCCTATTAGCTCCTTCCAGACCCGGAGATCTGATCCCCAATTGGGTAACCCCACCTTCTTTTTGTATAGGGAGAGCCCTATTATCAGGTTTATCAGTCGTCCACCCAGGAATACCAAAACCAGTTCGATCAGGTTTCCCCCCCAGATGATCACCAAGGCCCCTAGGCCAGCGGTGAAGATCCTCCCTGTGGCACTGGCCAATGTCTCATATTCCATCCTCTCCAAGGCATGAAAGGAGCCCCTAAGTAGTTGGACATAAGCCCCCACCCATAGATAGAGACCAGCTACCAACACAGCGAGCCTTACATCCCAGGCTTGCTTAAAAAAGTAGATCCCTATAAACACCAGAAGGAGTGTAAAGCTGGAGAGGATCGTGGACAACCCTATGCCATTGCTCACATAGAGGCGCAACCGCTCCTTATCCCTTGCTCCTTCCCTAATGATCAAAAGGTTGATGCCCAAATCGGTAAGAAAGGAGAAAGGGGCAATGAAGGCAAAGACAAAGGCATATCTTCCCAGATCCTCTACTCCCCAATATCTGGCCACAAGGATGGTAAGGAAGAAACCGGTTAGAAGACTAAAGATATTCGTAAGAGAAAGAGCTATAGCATTCTTGGCTATCCTTTGAACTGTCTTTATCTCAAAACCTCCAATTATTAATTCCCTATTCTTCCAATGATCTCTGCTATCCTCTTGCTCGCCTCTCCTCGCCCATAGGGGTTCCCCTCCTGGAGGGGTAGGCTAAGATGAGCAAGAGCTCTCTTAATTTTCTCTGCCTTGGTTCCCACCAGGACGTTCCATCCACCCTCTACGAGCTCAACCCACTCAGTCTCCTCCCGGAGGGTGAGACAGGGGGTCCTCAGATAATAGGCCTCCTTTTGCATTCCCCCCGAATCTGTAAGAACTGCCTTGGCCCTCTCCTCTAAGCAAAGCATATCCAAATATCCTACCGGTTCAATAATCATCAGGTTAGGGGAAGTCAAGCACCGCTCCCAGAGGCCCCAGTGACGAAGCCATTTCCTTACCCGGGGATGGGCAGGAAAGACGACCCTTTCTTCCAGGGAGGTAATGGCTGTAACGAGGGAATTGAGGTTTTCAAATTGGTTTGTATTCTCCTCCCGATGAATGGTCAACAGCAGAAATTCCCCCTCCGAAAGCCCCAATTCCTCCATAACCCCGGATACCCTCCGGGCAACCTCTATATTCTCCCTCAAGGCATCAAACATAACGTCACCCACCTGATAAACCCCTTCCTTTATGCCTTCCCTTTGCAAGTTTTCCACTGCCCTCAGGGAAGGAGAAAAGAGCAGATCAGAGATGTGATCGGTCAATACCCTGTTGATCTCTTCGGGCATCCTCCGATTATAGCTTCTCAGCCCAGCCTCCACATGGGCTAATTTTATATGGAGCTTGACAGCGGCCAACGCTCCAGCCAAGGTGGAGTTTGTATCTCCATAGACTATAACCAGATCTGGCTCCTCCTTGAGGAGAACCCTCTCCACCTTGAGGAGCATCTTTCCTGTCTGTTCTCCGTGGCCTCCCGAGCCCACCTGCAAATTATAGTCCGGTCTGGGGATCTTTAACTGTTCAAAAAAGATATGGGATAGCTCTCGATCATAGTGCTGGCCGGTATGGATGAGCAGCTCTTGGTGTCCCTTCCGCAACCTTCTGGAGAGGGGAGCGGCTTTAATAAACTGTGGCCTGGCTCCTACGATGGAGGCTATCTTCATCCTAAGGCAAAGTCCAAATAACTAAGGACCTGGCTGAAACAGTTAGTAAAGGTGGGTATATCCATTATCTCGGATGTGGGGTCCTCCAGTTTCCAGAGAAGATGTACCAAAACTTTGCGAATGGTCAAGAGGACGGTAATCCAATCGGAAAATCGGTAGGGAGAGAGTCCATCCTTCAGGGCTTCTTTGGCCTGCTCCAACCTTTCGTATTCCCCCACGCAAACCCCTTCTATTACCCACTTAGCCGATTCAGAGGCAGCCCTTATCCCCTTCATCAAAGCCAACTTAAGAAGCTGAGGATCACCCCCTTCCTCACCCCTTAGTCCGCGAAGCACCTCGGCCAACACCGTAAGTGCTGAGGTCCCCTCAAAGGGACAAAACTCACTGGATTGTGAGACCATCTCTGGAAAGGTAACTCCCTCTCCCCTGAGATATAGGGGGAACCCCTCGCTTAGGGCCTTAGCTCTCAGGGATGCTGGTGCTTCATTAAGGATAACTAAATCGATATTATCTGCCTCCAAAAGTTCGCAGAGCCCTTTATAGATCCTCCCATAGAGTCGCGCCCATTCGTATCCCTCCCCCCCTTGGATGGCTATATCCAGATCACTCCCTGGCCGGGCCCCCCCCTGGAGAACGGAACCAAAGAGATAAGCCGCCATCACCTCCTCTTGGGAGAAAAGTGCCTTTAGCCGGGGAAGCTGAGAGAAGAGGTCCTCCCTCTGGAAGACCTTAGGCGGAAATCGGAGAGCTACCCCCATAGAAATCCCTGATAGCCCCTACAACCTCCTCTTTCTCCCTCTGGCTTAGCTCTGGGAAGATGGGGATGGAGATAACCTCCTGAGCAGCCCTCTCTGCCTGGGGCATATCCCCCTCCTTATAGCCTAAGGAGCGATAGCACTCCTGAAGGGGAAGGGGAAGGGGATAATAGATCTTGCAGCCTATCCCCTTTTCCTGCAACCTCGCCTTCAACTCATCCCTTCGCTTAGCCCTTAAGGTATATTGATTATAGATATGCCGACCGAACCCCAAATCCGGGGGGGTCTCCACCTCAGACAGATCCCGCAACGCCTGGTCATAGTAACGAGCATTTTCCTGCCTCCTCTCCGTCCACCCATCTAAGTATTTGAGCTTCACCTTGAGGATGGCTGCCTGAAGGGTATCAAGGCGGGAGTTGTAGCCGATCATGGAGTGGTGGTATTCAATGCTTCCCCCGTGTCTCCTCAGGATCTCCACCTTATTGGCCAATTCCTGGTCATCGGTAGTCACCATACCCCCGTCACCAAATCCACCTAAGTTCTTACTGGGGAAGAAGCTAAAGCAACCAAGTGTCCCCAAGGAACCAGCTCTCCTCCCCTTATATTCAGAGCCAATAGCCTGAGCAGCGTCCTCTACTACGGCGAGGTTGTGCCCCCTGGCTATCTCCAAAATTGGATCCATATCCGCACACTGACCAAAGAGGTGCACGGGAAGGATAGCCTTTGTCCTTGAGGTGATCTTAGGCTCTATGAGGGATGGATCAATATTAAAGGTCAGTGGATCAATATCCACGAAGACTGGCTTTGCCCCAGATCTGGAGATCGAACCCGCTGTGGCAAAGAAGGAAAAGGAAGTGGTGATTACCTCATCCCCTGGACCAATCCCCAGCGCCTTAAGGGCCAAGAGGAGGGCATCAGACCCTGAGGCCACCCCCACCGCATACTTAGTGCCACAGTAGGAGGCTACTTCCTCCTCAAGCTCCTTCACTTGGGGTCCAAGGATGAACCACTGACTCTTCAGCACCTCCTCTATGGCTTCCCTTATCTCCCTTCCCACTTCCTCCCATTGACGCTTCAAATCAAGCAATGGAACAGCCATCTTCTACTCCCACCCCTGATTTTCCAACAACTGTTCCGGGGGGACATCCCTCCAGGGCCTTGCCGGTGAGCCCAAGGCGATCTTCCTCGGGGGTGTATCCTTGGTTACTACCGATCCAGCAGCAACCAAGGAATCTTCACCGATCTCTTTTCCAGGCAAGATTGTGGCATTAAGCCCAATCCTCCCCCCCTTTCGCACGGTCACTCCTTTAAAGTACTTGAACCTCTCCTTGGTCCGGCCGACGAAGTTATCGTTACTCGTGGCCACACAAGGGGCAACGAAGACCCTATCCTCCAAGGTGGAATATGCGGTGATATAGACATCGGTCTCCAGCTTACACCAGGAACCTATTTTACAGAAGTTCTCTATTGCTACCCCCCTCCCAACTATGGTGTAATCGCCGACTGTAACGTTTTCCCTCACCGTGGCTAAGTCAGCGACAAGCACCTTACGCCCCAACTGACAACCGCGATAGATGACCACTGATGTTCCGATTATACAATCATCGCCGACCACCGCGCCCGGAAGTTCCATCTCCTTGGTCACCGCCGTATTGGCCGCCCTCATCAGGTCCTTACCGATCACCGTCTGATCATCAATCCTCACCCGATCCCCAATCTTCGATCCCCGATGAATGACCACATTGTTGCCAATCACGCATCCTTTGCCTACCTCCACCCCCTCCTCAATCACTGTAAAGTAACCTATTTTTGTCCCTTCCCCAAGTCTTGCTTGGGGTGAAATGTAACTCTCCATCTTCTCCCCTTTTATAATTCACCGCAGACCCAAGAGGAACCTACTCCCTGGGGACTGCACCTTATTTTATCTCCACCGGCGCTCCCCCAATTTTCATAGACTTCTGGGCAGCGTCTAAAACCTTGAGCACCCGCAGGCCATCCTCCCCATCGCTCCTCGGAGTCGCCCTCTCCTCCACGCACTGGAGAAAATGTCCACACTCGGCCCTCAATGGCTCTACCAAGTTGAGCTTAGGGATGAGTACATCCCCATGCCGCAAACTGAGATATTCACCATAGTTCTCATAGTCCCGATAGGTATCGACCCCCTTATCGTATATCCTTATCTTCTCCGCTGACTCCATATCATCGAAGACAACCATCTTCTTTTGGCCAACAACCGTTATCTTCCTTATCTTATGGGGATCAAGCCAACTGACATGAATGTGGGCCAGGGTCCCCCCATCGAAGTAGAGGGTAGAGAAGGCAACATCCTCAATACCCTTCCTCAAATAGGCCATCCCATTGGCTGTTACCTTCAGCGGCACTTTCCCCAACAAGTAGAGGATGATGGATACATCATGAGGGGCAAAGCTCCAGAGGGCATTTTCAATCTCCCTTACCTTCCCCAAATTTACCCTGGTGGAATAGATGTAATAGATCCCCCCCAGCTCGCCATCCTCAATGAGCTGTTTTAGCTTTAAGGTGGCTGGGTGATATTCCATTATGTGGCCTACCATCAGCACCTTCCCCTCCCTCTTGGCCAGATCCACCAACTCCTCCCCCTCTTCCACTTTCAATACCAGAGGTTTCTCCACAAAGACATCCTTCCCCGCCTCCAGGGAGGCCTTGGCCAAATTATAATGGGATTCTGGGGGCGTAGCTATTACTACCGCCTGGAGCCTTTCATCGGAGAGGAGTTCCTCAAAATCGGTGGTGAACCTCACCGAGGGATATTCCCCCCGGAATTTTTCCAGCCTTTTCGGGTCCTGGTCGCAGCCTATCCCTACCTGACATCCGGGAAGGCTATGAAAATTGCGTAAGAGGTTCTTTCCCCAAGCACCTAAACCTATCTGTCCAACCCTAATCATTATTTTCCTTCCCCTTTCGCTTCAACTTATCCCTCAAATGGAAATAGTCCTCCCGCAGAAGGGAGGAGATACGGAGGAGCTTCCCAGAATCCTCCGAGGCACTCACCTTTTCCATATATTCCAATCCAAAGGCCAAAAATACCCCTACAAAGAGGCTTAAGAGGCCAGCCAAACCGATGAGAAGGGATCTTTTCGGTTTGCTCTTGTGAGTGGGGGGGAGGGCCTCATCTAAGACCTGCACAGTGGGCGTGTCCCTCTTCTCCTGGATCTTGGCCTGTTCATACTGCTGGGTCAAGAGCTCGAAGACCTCCTCCTCTACCTTCAAGTCCCTGGTCAGCCTGGCCAGTTCCAGGGCAAGGGAGGGAACGTGGGAGAAGGGGAGGAGGAAATCATCACCACCCCCTCCCCCCAATTCCATCCTCCTGAGCTGCTTCTCATATTCACCTATCTGGGTCTTTAGCCTCTGGATCTGAGGGTGATCACCCCCCATCATCTGACGAAGCACCCCTAATTTTATCTCTAAGACCGTCTTCTCTGCCCTCAGATCAGCGGCCTTCTCTATGGCGGCCTTTGTCTGATCCGTTAAGGAGATGGCCTTATGCACCTCCTGAAATTCCTTCAGCTTCTCCTCAGCCCTCTTCAGCTCGGCCTTGGTGGAATCAAGCCTCTCCTCAATAAAGATGCGCGCGCTCTTTGCCCGGGAAGTAGACTTCTCCCTGTTCACCCTATCCAAGGCCTCCACGAAGGTATTGGCTACCGCTGCAGCTAACTTAGGGTCTTTCTCTGTAACCTTAATTCTGATAATCCCTTCAGGGGAGACATCGATGTTGGTATGATCATAGAGGGTCCTCATTGCCTCCTCCAAATCTTTGGTCCTGTAGACCTTCATCAGGCCATTCTTCTTGATCACCCTCTCGGCTACAGACCTGCTCTTCAATATGGCAGCAAAGATATCGGAGGGGGTAGCGGCCCCTGAAAGGGAGAAGCCTCCACTCAGAGAGGCCAAAGTGGCCAGGCCAGAGGGGAGGGAGAGCCCTCCTCCTTCCCCTTGTGGGGGCAGGAGGGAGGTAGTTGCTGTGTACCACTTGGGCAGGAAGAAGCTAATGAGGAGCACAAGCAGACAGACCCCCACGAAGTTCAGCCCAATTATCCTCCGCCATTTAGCGAGGACCAACAGGTAATCCCAGAGGTTTGCTTCCTTCTCTTTCATAGTTACGGTTTAACCGCTTGCTTAACTACGATATAGACGGTAGCCACCTGAGAGAGCACAGCCATCGCCTCCTTTGTTACCTCCCACCAACTTCTCTCCGGCTTCTCTGGCACCCATATGGTATCACCGGGTTTAAGCATCCCCACTTGTTTCGGCCACACCCATTCACTCCCTTTGGCCCTGATCACCCTTACTTTCCCCCTGCGAGCACTGGGGCCATATCCTCCGGCCATCTGCACATAGTAGCTCAAGGGCTTCCCAGGAATATATCCCACACCCCCGGGATAGGCTACCTGCCCTAATACCCAAACTACCTTTGGTTTGGGGGGGATCCTAATTAGGTCACCATCCTTAAGCAGGATATCTTCCTTATGATCGGCTTGGGCAAAGAGTTTCTCAAAGTCAACTGATAACCTACCCTTCCTCTCCCTACCTCGCATCTTAAAGTATTCATACTCTGTACGAGTCATCTCAGAAACAGGAATATCTTTTAACCTCTCAAATTCCTTATCCTCCTCCTCCTCGCCTCCCTCTCTGATTACCTCAGCCAGCTCCAATGAGGCCTGCTTGGTAAAGCCACCGGCCTCATCAATCACCTGGCTAAGGGTGGTAAAACCCTCCTTTATAGGATAAACCCCTGGATGGCGCACCTCCCCTTGGATGTAGACCTCCTTTTTGAGGTGATATTGGGGACGATAACGGACGAAGACCCGGTCATCAGGCATCAGGGTTAGATCCCTTTGGCTCCGCAGATCTATTTTCAATGTTCTGATGCCCACTCCATCGGGAGCAAACCTGGTCAAAATAACGAGGGAGGAGTCAGCATCAGGCCTCAGGCCCTTAGCAAGCTCGATGAGGTCAAAGACCCCTTCCCCTTTAACCCATTCGTAGTCCCCGGGTTTGGCTACCGCTCCATAGATGCTTACAATCTGCTCCACTGGAGGCACAGAGATGACATCCCCATCTCGCAGGTTAGGGTCCCTGGTTAAGTCACCCAGGGCCAAAAATCTAAAGATGTCCGCCCTCTGGCGAGAGCCATCCCGATGGATGACCATAATATTCCGCTTGGAAGGTTCACCGAAGGAGAGGTGGTGAAACTCCTCTCCCTCTGAGATGGCTTCAGAGTCTGGTTGGGGTTGCTCAGGTTCCCCTACCCAGCCTATTAGATCTGAAACCCTATCCGTAGCTTGAGCAATCCATGTCCCCGGTTTGGCCACCTCCCCATAAACCCTCACCCTAAATCTCCTCAGAGAGGTGAGGTTAGTGGTTACCTTCACATTCCTATACTTAAGAAGAACTGCCTTACTCACCCTTGCTTTGGCCTCCTTGAGGCTTAATCCGGATACCTCGACCTCTCCTACTGAAGGGATGAGGAGCTTTCCCTCTGGGGTGACCACCAAAGGAAGGTTCTGATCCTCCTCTCCCCAAATACTTACCATAACTCCGTCACCTGGTCCCAAAATATAAGTGGCTGGATCAACTGGAGCCTCCAAGGTCTGGTCTGTGGGTTGGGGAACCACTGGTTGGATCATCCGCTGAGGAGGTTTCTTCTCCCCCTCTTCTAAGGATTGAGCCTGAGCCAAACCAGAAAAGATTGATAAAAGAAGGAAAAGGCTGACGACACTTTTCATAACCTTCTCTCCCACCATTCCTTGTTTTCTACATACCACCTTACGGTCTGTTCCAATCCCTCCTGGAGATTCCAGCGAGGCTCCCAACCGAGGGCAGTCAATTTTTTACAGCAGAGGGAATATCTGCGGTCATGCCCGGGGCGGTCCTCTACATATTCTATCAACTCTTCCCCCTTCCCTAAAAGATTTAGGGTCTCCCTAACGATCTGGAGGTTTGTCAGCTCAACCCCACTGGATAAGTTGTAGATCTGGCCATCTTTTCCCTCATGAAGGATCAGGTCTATACCTCGGCAACAATCCTCAACATAGGTCCACTCCCTGCGGTTCGTTCCGTCCCCGTAGAGGGGAAGTTTTTCCCCCCTTAAAGCTCTTGCTATCATTAAGGGGATGAGCTTCTCCGGATATTGTCGGGGACCATAATTGTTCGAACATCTTATTATGCTCATTGGAAGCCCATAGGTTCTGTGATAGGCAAGGACAAGAAGATCCGCCGCTGCCTTGCTCGCCGCATAGGGGCTTGATGGATTTAAGGGATCATCCTCGGTGAAGGAACCTTCCTCCTTACTTCCATAGACCTCATCAGTGGATACCTGAAGGAACCTCTTTCCCCCTCTTCGGGCTGCCTCCAGAAGCTTATGGGTTCCCACAATATTGGTATGGACAAAATCCGCGGGGGAATGGATTGAGCGATCAACATGGGTCTGAGCAGCGAAGTTAACTACCAGATCACAATCGGAGAGGAGTTCACCATCAAGCTTTTCATCGCAGATATCCCCCTGAATAAAGCGAAAGCGGGGGTTATCCTCTACTTTAGCCAAATTGTCCAATCCCCCGGCATAGGTTAACTTGTCTATAACTATAACTTTATAGTCTCGATGGTGTTTGAGAATATAGTCCACAAAGTTGCTGCCAATAAAGCCAGCTCCTCCAGTAACCAAGAGATCCACCTAACCCTCCCTGCGGGCCCAATCATAGGGAATATTATTCTCCCAGGGATCTATCCGATACTCATCGGGGTTCTCTCGGTTATAAGGGAGGGTAGGACAGTTGATCACATAGCCAGGTTCAATCCCTACAGCCTTAAAACCATGAACGACTACAGGCGGAATGCGCACCAAAAGGGGGTTCTTCTCTCCTATGAAAAACTCGTCTATCTCCCCCCTGGTGGGGGAGTCCCCTCTTTGGTCATAGAGAACAAGCTTGATCTCCCCCTTAATCACTGAGAAGAGATCGGTCTGCCTGCGGTGGTAGTGCCAACCTTTTACAACTCCTGGATAAGCAACAGTGAGATAAACCTGGCCGAATTCCTCAAAGATGGGGTCATCAGATCTTAAGATCTCCATCACAAAACCCCTCTCATCCGGTATGAATTTGAGGGATTTTAACTCTACCCCATCGATCATACAACCCCCCTAATTTGACTTCTCTGAGAACATTAGAGGACACCAAGTAGTAAAAGCAAAGTCTCCGTCCCTCTCTCGAAGATTTAGGACCTCAGTAATCCGCGCGCGATCCCCTACCTTACCTTTTTTCAATAATAAGTGGGAGGTGCGGAGTTGTCAAGCCCTTTTTCCAGTGCACCCTCTGTGGCAAAATTATTATCCCCCTTTTGGTACGGAGAAATTTCCTGTTGAATTTGGCGGTAAAATTGAGTATATTAGCCACGCTAAAACTTAAAAAGGGAGCATCAATTATTGATCTATGCTGTGGCAGGAATCACCGCGCGATATTGTCAAGTTATTTAAGCATTTGAGTTTCACTTAGATCTTTGCAGTTCTCACCCACTAAAGTATATATAGAGGAAGAGGCCCTCAGCTATCCCCTTACCTCTCGCATCCTGGAGAAGTTGCACGATGTCCCCCGGGAGATAATCTCCGGATCTCAAGAGGTGATCCAAGATTTCTCTCAACGCAAGGATCCCATTGGAGAGGGGAAGAGGGTGATGCTCCTCGAGGTGCAGAGAGGAAGGTTCCTCAAACCATGCCCTGGGACGAAGAACTACCTCTGTTGTCTCTACGAGATCCTCGATCTGGCCACTAATTGCAATTTGGATTGTAGTTATTGCATCCTCCAAGCTTATCTAAACAACCCATTGTTGGTTCAATATGTAAACATTGATGATCTCTTCTCCGAACTGGATAGAACCCTAAAGGGGGACAGGATTTATCGTATAGGGACCGGCGAACTTACCGACAGCCTGAGTTTAGACCCAATAACTGAGCTAAGCAGAGATTTAGTTCCCTATTTTTCTCACCTCCCTAATGCCTGTTTGGAGCTAAAAACAAAATCCACAGAGGTAAAAAACCTCTTAGATCTTGAGCACAGGGGGAGGACCATCGTAGCCTGGTCCCTAAGTCCGGATCCAATCATCTGCTCAGAGGAATTGGGAGCCCCCTCTTTAGAAGAGAGGCTAAGGGCGGCCAGGCTCTGTCAGGAAGCTGGTTACCGACTGGGATTCCATTTCGACCCCCTCATTGCCTATCCAGGTTGGGAAAACGATTACCAAAGGGTTGTAGACTCCCTCTTTCAGGCAATTGACCCCAAGAGGGTTGCCTGGGTCAGCCTGGGGGCCTTAAGATTCCCTCCGCGGCTGGGAGGGATATTGAGGGAAAGGTTTCCTCAATCCCGCCTGGTTGCCGGGGAGTTATTTCCAGGAATGGATGGGAAGCTGAGGTATTTTAGACCAATAAGGACCCAGCTCTTTAGAAAGGTCTATCAGTGGATCAGGGAGAGAGCCCCAGAGGTGTTCTGCTACCTCTGCATGGAGAGCCCCCGGGTGTGGAGGGATTCCTTGGGCTGGTTTCCTCAAGATAATTATCAGTTGAGAGATCTCTTAGCCCGAAGGTGTGTGGAGTTATAGGATGCCTGCAAACCTTCCCCCACAATACATTGAGGTAGAAAAGAGGTATAGGGAAGCCAAGGACCCTGAGGAGAAACTTCTTCTTCTCAAGGAACTTCTGGCCATTATACCCAAGCACAAGGGAACTGAGAAACTTCAGGCAGATCTGAAGAGGAAGATCTCCAAATTAGGGGATCAGCTCCAATCGAGAAGAGGATCTGGTAGAAGGATGGCCCCCTATCGGGTGGAGCCAGAGGGAGCGGCAAGGGTAGTCTTGGTAGGTGAGCCTAATAGTGGCAAATCATCGATCTTAGCTTCCTTAACTAACGCTTCCCCTCAGGTTGCCTCTTATCCCTACACCACCCAACTTCCCCAACCTGGGATGATGCCTTATCAAGACATTCAGATACAGCTCGTCGACCTACCTCCAATCTCTCCCGAATATCGGGAACCTTGGGTTTTTGACCTCATCAGGGGCTCAGACCTCATCCTGCTGGTAGCCGATTTGGGAAGACCTGCAGTTGAACAAGTGAGATATCTCCAGGGGGAGTTAGAGGGAAGGAGCATATCCAAGCCATTAGTCCTCGTGGGGAATAAAGTTGATCTGGATGGGGAGGGGGAACAGAGCAAGCTCTTGGAGGGAGCGTTTGGTGAGAGTTTGCCAACCATCTTCGTCTCTGCTTTGAAGGGAGAGGGGGTGGATTCCCTCCCGGAAAAGATCTTCAATAGTCTAAAATTGGTTAGGGTCTATAGCAAGGTTCCAGGGAAGAAACCAGATATGGAGCAACCCTTTGTTTTCCCCCAGGGGACAACAGTGCTCGAGGTAGCCACGGCAATCCATAAGGAAGTTGCTGCCCGGTTTAAATATGCTCGTATCTGGGGGGAGGGAAAACCAGGCGGTATTATGGTCCCCACCGACTATATGGTCAAGGATGGGGATATCTTGGAGATCCACCACTCATAGCTCCCTCCCCGGCAACAACTTTCGGTTGGCCCTTCAGTTGCCGATTTCTTTAAATTGACAAATCGGGGAGGGGTGAAGGGGGACACCTTTTGTAATCTTTTATGCATTAACGATAAAAGAATTTTTTCTTAGACTAAATGTCGCATCCTATGGCGAGAAAACCAAGACGCTATCAGATAGAAAGATCACTTGTATTCCACATCATCAACCGGGGAATACTTAAACAGGCTATCTTTCATGACGAAGAGGATTTCTCAGCCTTCGTTGAGTCAGTATACCGCTACGTTAGTCGTGCAGGAGCCTCTGTCTACCATTGGTGTCTGATGAATAATCACTATCACATAGTTATGGAGTTACCTGATCCGACAGAATTGTCGAAGGTAGTAGGAGGCTGGCAGCATGTATATGCCGTGAGGTATCACCGCCGGTATCAGACCGCTGGTAAGCTTTTCCAGAGTCGCTTCAAGAGTCAGGCCATTGAGAAAGGTCCATATCTGATGGCCTGCGGTAGATATGTTGAGCAGAATCCTGTAAGGGCTGGGTTATGTGAGCGTGCCTGGGACTGGATATGGTCCAGTGCCAAATTCTATGTAGAGGGTAAGCCAGATCTGTTGACCACCCTTGATCCCCTGTGGGAGGGCAGCGATGGAGAGGTGTATAAGAGGTGGCTTATGGAACAGTTGCCGCAGGAGGAGAAATTGTTTAGGAGCAGCAAGGAGGTTGTTGGTGGGCCCCGGTTACAGAAGGAGCTTTTACGGAGGTCGGGTCGCTTAGTGCGTCGAGGGAAAGGGAGGAGATTCAAAGAGATTAAATAGTTTCTAATATGCTATAATAAAAGAACTTGTAGAAGGTGTCCCCGATGACCAGATGCTCTGCCGAAGGTTTTCCCCTTCGGCAATTTTTTTCTCCCCTGAATTGGCTCCAAAAGGGGATTGAAATCCAACCTTAGTTTGGTTATAATTATCACAGTAGAGGTCAAGGGAGAGTATATATTTTTTGAGCTATGAGTAATGATCGAATTATAGTTAAGGGTGCCTACCAAAACAACCTCCAAGGGATAGATCTCAGCCTCCCCCTAAATAAGTTCATCGCAGTAACTGGGGTCTCCGGCTCCGGGAAGTCCAGCTTGGCCTTCCAGACCCTCTATGCTGAAGGGCAGCGCAGGTATGTGGAAACCTTCTCCCCTTATGCCCGCCAGTTTTTAGCTAGGATGGATAGGCCTCAGGTGGAAAGGATCAGTGGAATCCCTCCGGCCATAGCTATTCAGGGAACAAATCCCATCAAGACCTCCCGCTCCACCGTGGGGACGATGACTGAGATTGATGACTACCTCAAGCTCCTCTTTGCCCGCTCGGCAACCCTTTACTGTCGGGGTTGTGGCAGGGGGGTGCTCAAGGATGATCCCAGCACAATCTTTGAGCGGGCCTCCCCTCAGGTAGAGGGCTTGGATGTGCTTATCTGCTTTCCCCTCTCCATCCCTCCTAAATTGGAGCGGAAGATGGTGCTAAACTCCCTGCAAGGGCAAGGCCTTCTTCGGGTCTACCAGGGGGGAAGGGCCAGGAGAATAGAGGAGGCAGAGCTGGAGGGTGAGTTAGAGGTCATCTACGATCGGGTTCGCTGGGAGGAAAGGAGAAGGATCGTCGACTCGATCGAAGGGGCCCTAAAATTAGGGGGGGGCAGGGTCCACTTCTGGCTCCCCTCTGGAGAAGTTCTCAAATTCTCCACCGCGCTCAACTGTCCGCACTGTGGAATTAGCTACCCAGACCCGGTTCCCAATCTCTTCTCCTTCAACTCCCCCTTGGGGGCCTGCCCCCGCTGCCATGGTTTCGGCCGCATAATAGAGATTGACCCTGGGTTGGTCATCCCCAATCCTCAGCTATCAATAGAAGATGGGGCAATCAAGCCTTGGACCACCGATTCCTACTGGGAGGAATACCAAGACCTTTTGGGGTTCTGCCGGAGGCACAAGATCCCCACCGATCTCCCTTGGAAGGAACTCCCTGCTGAGGAGAAAAGGAGGATCTGGGAGGGAACCGATGACTTCTATGGGGTGATGGGGTTCTTCAAATGGCTCGAGGGAAAGGCATACAAGCTGCACATCAGGGTCTTCCTTTCCAAATATCGAAGGTATACCCCTTGTCCCGCTTGTGGGGGGACAAGGTTTAAAGAAGAAGCCCTGCTCTATCGCCTGGGGGGGAGGACAATCGCCCAGGTATATTCCCTCTCCATAGAGCAATGCCTTCACTTCCTCTCTGGGTTAAAGGGGGAGTTAGATGAGGCCAGCTCCCTCATCTTAAGGGAGATACTGACCAAACTTGACTACTTGATAAGGGCGGGAGTTGGCTACCTCACCCTCGATCGGCAGTCAAGGACCCTCTCCGGTGGTGAGGTGGAAAGGGTAAGTCTCACTGCTGCCTTAGGAACTTCCCTGGTGAACACCCTCTACATCCTTGATGAACCATCCATTGGCCTTCATCCCCGGGACATAGGCCGGCTTAGCGAGATCCTCCAGGACCTGAGGGATAGGGGAAATACCATCCTCGTGGTGGAGCATGACCCCCAGCTTGTCTCCTCAGCGGATTGGGTGGTTGATCTCGGACCAGGGCCCGGGGCTCAAGGGGGAAGGGTGGTCTTCTCCGGACCTCCTGATGAGCTCATTCGGACCAGGTCCTCCCTCACCGGAAGGTATCTGGCGGGGAAGGACCGGCTTCCCCTTCCCTCGAGGAGGAGGAAGGTCGAACCAGGAAGGTCGCTCAGAATAAAAGGGGCCAGCCAGAACAACCTTAAGTCGATTGATATCGATATACCCCTGGGGTTGTTCGTCTGTATAGCTGGGGTATCCGGTTCCGGGAAGTCCACCCTCTTAGAGGAAGTCCTCTATCGTAACCTACGGCCGAATAGCTCCCTCCCTCCAGGAAGATGTGCGGGGATAGAGGGAAGGGAACTGGTGGGGGAGGTACTCATGGTGGATCAAGCCCCCATAGGGAAGACGCCCAGGTCAAACCCAGCCACTTACCTCAAGGCCTTTGATCTCATCAGGGAGATCTTCGCCCAAACGGATATGGCCCAGAGCAGGGGATACAGCAGAGCGACCTTCTCCTTTAACTTAGAGGGGGGAAGGTGTGAGAGATGTCGAGGAAACGGCTGGGAGAAGGTAGAGATGCAGTTTCTCTCCGATGTCTATCTCAGGTGCCCAGCCTGTGGAGGGAAGAGGTTTAAGGAGGAGGTCTTAGAGGTTAAATACAAGGGGAAGAGCATCTCCGATATTCTGGATCTAACCGCGAAGGAGGCGATAGACCTATTTGGTCCCCAATCCAAGGTGGCCCAAGCCCTTACTCCCCTTGTGGATGTCGGACTGAGTTACCTTAGGCTGGGCCAACCAGTGAACACCCTTTCCGCTGGTGAGCTGCAGAGGCTGAAGCTGGCCGGCCAACTGGGAAATAGAAAGAAGGGAACCCTTCTCCTTTTAGATGAGCCAACCACTGGCCTCCATCCCCACGATATAAGGACTCTAGTCTCAGTCCTTCAATCTATAGTTGAGCGGGGGAACTCCTTGGTGGTTATCGAGCATAACCTTGAACTGCTAAAGTCAGCCGATTGGATAATCGACTTAGGCCCAGAGGGAGGGGAAAAGGGGGGATGGGTGGTCGCCCAGGGTCCCCCAGAGCTAATCGCCCAGACCCCTGGATCCCATACAGGAAGGTTTCTCCGTCCCTATCTGAGCTCAGAGGGCTTTCTGCCCCCAGAAAAGGAGGTTAGGCCCTCTCCTCCCTCCCCAGAAGAGATCTTGATCAAGGGGGCCAAGGAGCACAACCTCCAATCGATAGATCTGCGGCTGCCGCGGGGGAAGTTGGTGGCCATCACCGGGGTCTCCGGTTCGGGGAAGTCCAGCTTAGCCTTCGATATCCTCTTTGCTGAGGGACAGCGCAGATACTTAGACACCCTCTCCTCCTGGGTGAGACAGTACCTCCAGCAACTCTCCCGCCCAGAGGTCAGCTCCCTCACCGGCCTTCCCCCTACAGTGGCCATTGGTCAACGCAGCTCCTCGGGGGGGAGGAGGTCCACCGTGGCCACCATTACCGAAATTTACCATTTCCTCAGGCTCCTCTTCTCCAAATTAGGGGTCCAACACTGCCCCCAGTGTGGGGTGAAAGTGGCGCCTCAATCCTTAGAGGAGATAGGGGCTAAAATCAGGGGCGAGTTCGCCGGGAAGGAGGTAATCATCCTCTCCCCCCTTGTCTCCTCTCGCAAAGGGCTCTATACTGAGGTGGCCAGATGGGCAAGAAGGAAAGGTTTCCCCCAGCTAAGGGTTGACGGAAGGTTCTATGATGTAACTGAATTCCCCAGGCTGGAGAGGTATCGGGAACACACCCTGGAGCTGGTGGTGGGCAAAGCAAAGGGGGATGATCCTCAACTGAGGGAGTTGCTGCAGGCCGGAGCCCGGTGGGGCAATGGGACGGTTATTGGCTATAACCAGGAGAAGGAGAGAGTCTATAGCACCCAGAGGGTATGTCCCCAGTGTGGGCGCAGCTTCCCCGAGCTTGACCCTCGTCACTTCTCCTTCAACTCCCCATTAGGCGCCTGCCCTAGATGCGGTGGGTTGGGGGTTTTAGGCGAGGAGGAGAGACCCTGCCCTCAGTGTAAGGGAAAGAGGCTTAAGGAGGAATTCCTGGCTGTTAAGCTGTGGGGGCTTCCCATCGATGGGTGGACCCAGATGTCCGTAGCTGAGGCGAAGAGGTTTATCTCCGATCTGGAGTTCTCCTCAGCCGAGGAACCAATAGCCCATCCCCTGCGCCAGGAGATCCTCTCCCGGTTGGAGTTCTTAGAAAAGGTGGGTCTCTCCTACCTGGGCCTTGATCGCCGGGCGGAGACCCTCTCGGCTGGGGAGTCACAGCGGATAAGGCTTGCCGCTCAATTAGGTTCCAACCTGCGGGGGGTCTGCTACATCTTGGATGAGCCAACCATTGGCCTCCATCCCCGGGATAACCTCAAGCTCTTGGATTGCTTACAGGAGCTGAGGGAGAAGGGAAACTCGGTGGTCGTGGTGGAGCACGATGACTTCACCATCAGGAAGGCGGATTGGATAGTTGATCTGGGGCCAGGGCCAGGAGCCAAAGGGGGGAGGGTAGTGGCAGTGGGAGAGCCGGAGAGGATAATGAACCATCCGACCTCAGTCACCGGCCTATATCTGCGGCAACCCCTTTCCCATCCTCTCCGGGGGGAGAGAAGACCTCCTTCCCCGGAATTCATTGAGATCATCGGAGCCAAGGAGAACAACCTAAAGGGCGTGGATGTGCGCATACCCCTACACAGGTTGGTGGTGGTGACGGGTGTATCCGGGGCAGGGAAGAGCACCTTGGTAAGGGAGGTCCTCTACAAGGGGTTGAGGGCAAAGCTCTATCGCCAGAAAGTTAGGCCCGGAAGCCATAGGGAGATTAGGGGATGGGAGAGGGTAGAAAGGGTCTTGGAGGTGGATCAGACCCCGATAGGCCGCACCCCCCGTTCCACCCCGGCCACCTATGTGGGACTCCTCTCTGCGATAAGAAGGGTCTTCTCCTATACCCCGGAGGCCAAGTTGAGGGGCTATGGACCAGGGAGGTTTTCCTTCAACCTCGAGGGGGGAAGGTGTGAGAGGTGTAGAGGGCAGGGGAGGATAAAGGTAGAGATGAATTTCCTCCCCGATGTCTGGGTTGGTTGTGAGGAATGTGGGGGGAAGAGGTATAATCAGGAGACCTTGGAAGTGACCTATAAGGGAAAGGACATCTCCCAGGTCCTGGAGATGACCGTTGAGCAGGCCTTAGAGCATTTCTCCCCCATCCCTGAGCTGAGCAGACGGCTGCAGCTTCTGCAAAGCATTGGCTTAGGCTATCTCACCCTTGGCCAACCCAGCCCTACCCTCTCCGGAGGGGAGGCGCAGAGGATAAAGTTAGCTGCAGAGCTATCCAAGAGCTCTCAGGGGAGGACCCTCTACATCTTAGAGGAGCCCACCACCGGCCTCCACCCGGCAGATGTAAAAAACCTCATTGAGGTCCTTCAACAGTTGGTTGACCGGGGGGATACAGTGGTGGTCATCGAGCACAACCTTGACCTCATCGCCGAGGCCGACTGGGTCATAGATCTGGGGCCAGAGGGGGGGGATGAGGGGGGAAGGGTGGTCGCTGAGGGGCCACCTGAGGAGATCACCAATGTTACAAATTGCTCCTACACCGCGAGGTTCCTGCGGGATTTCTTAACCAGGGGCAAACCGCTCAACGGCCAAAGGAAGAAGGGGAACGGACAGAGATAGATGTCTATCCTTACAAATCTTTCCTACCAGCACCCTCTCCTTGGGGACTTAATATTGCTGTTGTGATTTAATCCAATCAACCTGAGCATTTCTCTCCCTGGGGTAGATATCTGAGGCCAACCTTGGCGTCGAGTTGGGAGATGATCATTCCAGCGAGCATTAAGCCACAGCCTAAAAGCCCCCGGAGGGGGAGCCTTTCATCAAGCATTATCCAGCCTCCTAATGCGGCAAAGCTGGCCTCTAAGCTCATAATGATCGCCGCATTTGCTGCAGGCACTCGGCTCTGCGCTACCACCTGCAAGGTATAGGCCACCCCCGTAGAGAGCAGGCCGGCATAGAGGAGGGGAATAGCGGCGGCAATCAGTGCGGAGAGGGAGGTTACCTCTGTTGCTATGGCAAAAACAGAGCTTAGAATGGAACAAGTAGCAAACTGGAGGCAGGCCAGTTTAAGGGGAATTATCCGGAGGGAGAACCATCCGATGACCAGGACATGTCCTGCCCAAAAAAAGGCGCTGAGCAGGACGAACAGGTCACCGCGGCCAATAGCAAACCTCCCGCGCACACTCAGCAAATAGAGGCCAGCCACGGCAAGAAAAGCCCCACACCATGTCTTCCAACCAGGACCCCGTTTCCAGAGCAGGCCCAAGATGGGCACTATCACCACATAGAGTCCAGTGATGAAGCCAGCCTTGCCGGCAGTTGTATACACAATCCCGATCTGCTGTAACGAAGCCCCCGCGAAGAGAACCACTCCAGCAAGGGCTCCACCGAGCACTGTAGTTTTGTGGGACACAGAATTCCCCGCAAGGGGAAAGCATCGCCTTCCACCCAAGAGGAGGAAGGGAAGAAGGGAGAGGCTGCCCAGGGCGAAACGAACCCCATTAAAGGCAAACGGCCCAAGATGTTCCATCCCCTCCCGTTGGGCAACGAAGGCAAACCCCCATATAAGGGCAGTGAGGAGAAGCAGACCCTCAAACCCCAGGGTTGAGCCCTCAACCGGAGACCCTCGCGAGGGGTGCCACCCCCGAAGGATCATCTCCCCCCCAATAGCTCCATAATCTCGGTAGCTGATTCCTCTATCGACTTAGAGGTTACATCGATCACCTGCCATCGGTTCTGGCGAAAGATGGAGTGACTGTAATCAAGCTCCTTTCTGATCTCCTCCAAGTCCACATAGGAACTCAACTCTGCGGAAACCAATCTTCTGGCCCGCGCCCGGCGGATGGCTTGAAGCCTTTGGTGATGGATAGTGAGGCCAACGATCTTATTGGGGTCGATGGCAAAGAGTTGTGCGGGTGGCTTAATCCCTAAAACGATGGGTAAATTTGCCACTTTGTAGCCTCGATAGGAGAGGTAGATACTGATTGGAGTCTTTGAGGTTCTGGAGACCCCGACGAGGACAACATCCGCCTGCGGAAGATCGTCAGGACGCAGGCCATCGTCGTGCTTTACGGTAAAGTCAATACACTCGATACGTCGGTAGTAGGCCTCATTCAGATCTCTGAACAGACCAGGGATGGCCAGGGGGGAGATCTCCAGCAGATCGGTGAGCCTGGTGAGAACAGGGCCAAGGATGTCGATGGTGGGCACAGCCTTCCGTCGACCCCCGTGGAGCATAGCTTTCCTCAGTTGGGGCGAAACGAGGGTATAGACTACAATTCCCCTCATCTTCTTGGCCTCCTCGATGACCTTGTGCACTTGAGCCTCATTGCGCACATATTGTATCCGATGCAATACCGCCTGGGAGGTCTCGAACTGGGTTAAGGCTGCCTTGACCACCAATTCGCAGGTCTTCCCTGTGGCATCCGAGACAATGAAGATATGTCTTCCCTCCTGGGGTATATCTTGAATCGGTGGCAAGATGTTAACCTACTCCATCCTTGTTTCGCTGGTCCAATCTGCGCTTTCTGAAGACCCTACCTGGAGAGCAGGGCCTTGAGTTCTGATTCGGAGAAGTGGCTTTTCCCTCGATCTGAGATCTCGATGGCCTTTCCCTTAAGCAGGAAGATAACCTTCTCCCCGAGGGCAAGGTATTTGCCTATCTGCGGGACCCGGGAGAGGAGTTGGAAATAGGCCCGACTGAACCTCTCCACTTTGATAGTCGCCAGCTTCCCCTCGTACCGGCTGTCCACCCAGAGTCCATCTTTATTGAAGAATGTTTTGGTCCCCACCTGGGCCACCTTCTCTATCCTCCTGAACCCTCCCTGAGAGTCAAAATAGCCGGGCAGGGGGACCTGGGCATATTTTGTGATCGAGAGGGTTCTGGCTTGGCCTACGGCACCTTTACCCACTTGCTCTTTGGAGAGTTGGTGGATGCTTTGGGCCAGATCCCGGGAAAGCTCCCGCTCGGTCAACCGATAGTCTGCCCCAATGAGAAAGGATGTGTATTGGTTGATGATCCCATATTTCTTGGAGAGCCGCACCACCTCGTCGATCAGTTCCTTATTTTCCCCATGAAGTCTCAGCTCATCGATCAGGTAGCCCACCTTCCTCGTTGCCCAAAGCCGGGGGATGAAATCGTCCCTTTTGGCTGGGGTAAGATCGACTTCATAGGTGAAGACCTTCTCCCTCTCTCCGGCCAGACCAGTCAAGGTTACCCTTGCGTTCCCTTCCCCTTTATATTTGCCCAAAAGCAATAGCTGTGATCCCTTAAATATGTCGGGAAGCTCCTGAGGGTAGATCTCATAAGCCTCTATGTTGCTGAAGCTAAGCCGAAGATTGGTCAAAATCGGTTGGGAGACCTTTCTGTAAAAGTGGGAGACCTTCACCTCTATATCCTCATCGGGGCTGACGTAGTCAGAGGTGGCATGGTTCTCCTCAGCCAACCTATCCAGGAAATGAGCGTTCACATCATAACCGACACCAAAGCTGAATATCCTCACCTCAGTTTTATTGCTCTCCCTAACTTTCTGCAGGATTTTGTTTATATCGGTTACCCCCACTGTAGGCAACCCATCGGTTAAAAAGCAAATGAACGATGCCCTTCCCCCCTCTCCAATCTGCCTTAGTCCGGTCAAAAGGGCTTCGTTGATGTTTGTCCCCCCTTCCGCTCGACAGCTCTCCACAAACCGGCGAGCATCTCTGACATTCCCCCTGGTGGCTCGCACTAACCCCCCTTTGAAGCTCCTGATCTGATCATCGAAATCGATGATGTTAAACCGATCCTTAGGGTTGAGGCTGTTCACACAAAAGGTAAGAGCTCCCTTGGCCTGCCGGAGCTTCCCCCCGCTCATACTCCCGGAGGTGTCCAAGATGAAGATAATATCCTTCTTCAGGGCCTTGCCCTCCGGTAGTTCAACCTGAGGGGAGATCATCGCTAAAAAATAGCGCTGATGATCCTCATCCTCGTAAGGGAGAAGATTGAAGCCAACATCCTTCTCAGAGATGGTATAATAGAGGAGAAAATCCTTGTCCGGCCTGGTCTCCTTCTCCGTATAGGTCACCCTGGCTCGATGATCATCCAGCTTATCGATCTTTATATTGTGCGATGGAGAGTAGATGGTTTTTATGGGCTGCTGAGAGCTTATCTCTACGGTGAGCCTCACGCTCTTCAGGGGGTCTCTGGAGAACTTCTCCGTATTCAAGGTATAGCGATACCCACAGATCCCCGCGTTCAACTTCAGAACCTCCGAGTATTCCAATTTGATGCGCGCCTTCCCATGGGCGGGAATAGGGTAGACCCTGGCCTTAAACATCCCATCCTTAAAATACTCTAAAAGGGCAGGGTCCCTCTTCCGGCGCACTATCTCCTCATAGATCCTTCTGGCCTCTTCCCTATCGAGGACCCTTCCCCTGATCTCCTCTCCTCCCAGGAACATAGAGAACTTGGATATTGAGGCATCTTCTGGGATGGGAAAGATAAAGGTCCCTTCAATGTCCCTATGGTAGTTGTTTACAAATACCTGATCAACTGTGGTCTGAGCTACCTGGTCCTCAATCCTCACCTCCACCCAATGATATTCCACGGAGAGGTTCGGAGGAAATGGTTTGCCCGGACTGGGGGGCTGAGGGATGATAAAACCATCCGCCCAGGCGTTCGCCCCCCCGAGCAAGGCCAGGATAATTGCGCACAAACATGCCCTTTTCATAATGACCCCCTTAAGGTTGGGAACTAAATTTTAACAGGGGAACGGACATCGTTCACCCCCTCAATCCTGTCTCAGAAATTCCTCAACCTTAATTTCAATGTTTAGCTCTGCCTCGACCTCCCCCGCTGGCCGCTATCTCCCAGGGAGAAGAGGTCCCCTGGCGTAGCTTCACGCCCAATGGGATGTTAACCTTTATCCTCCCTCGACAACCTCTTCTTTTGGGCAATCCAGAGGCACCAACCGAGGCCGCCATAGAGGACCAGACAACCGAAACAGAGCATCAATATAGCGGATGTAGGCATCTTTTATCCCCTCCTCTTGATAAACATAAAGGCTATGGCTAAACCAATGGCCAGGCCAACCATCCCCCAACCCCCAACCCCTAACGCCCAACCAGGGTAGCCACCATAGTGGGTCCTAATCGCCTCCCAAACCACCCACCCTAAGATCCCGAGGAGGATCAAGGGGGAGACGAATTTAATAAGCACATCCCACCATCCCCCTATGCTGAAGTCTGAGTTCCTATTTGCATAGTTCCTTAACTTGGAAGGGCCAAAGAAGTAACCGATGATCAGACACTCGACCAGACAGACCGGGACAAGTCCAAAGTTGTTCAGGAAATGGTCCACTATATCCAGCCAATGGAGTCCCCCATTGGTGGTGAATACTATCCCCAAAAGGAAAGCAACCCCACAGAAGATGAGGTTGGCCCTTTTGCGATTGAGCCCCCAGCGATCCATTCCCCCGGCCACTACTGCTTCAATTAGGGAGAAGGCGGAATCGATGCCTAAGGTGAGGAGCATCAAGAAAAACAAGATCCCAAAGAGGGAAGCAGCAAAAGGAAGTAGGCTAATCACCGTGGGGTAGGTGACAAAGGCCAAACCCAGACCTCCGGAGACTACATCGGCTACTTTTGCATTTGTCACCTGCGCAAGATAACCTAAGGTGCTAAAGACGGCAAAGCCAGCGAAGAAGCTTGTGCCACAGTTGGCTAAGCTGGTGATAAAGGCATTATTCACTATGTCCGACTTCCGTGGCAGATAACTGGCGTAGGCGATTAAGACCCCAAAGCCCAAGGAGAGGGAGAAGAATATCTGCGAGTAAGCGGCAAGCCAAACCTTGGGGTCCTTAAGCACGGCAAATTTAGGGGTTAAATAGAAGCGGAGGCCTTCCATGGCTCCAGGAAGGGTCAATCCCCTGACCACCAGGATGGCCAGAAGAAGAACGGGGAGGGGAACAGTGACCAGGACCACCTTCCCTACGCTCTTTGTCCCCTTGGAGATACAGAGGTAGATAAATATCCAGGTGAGCAGAAGGCCGATGAGGATAGGCCAGCGGACCCCACCCAAGGAGCCCGGCCCGGAGGAGAGATGAAGGAAGCTCTGGCTGAAGAATTTTTCCGCTGAATTCCCCCAGGAAAGTTTCCAGGAGTGGACCAGATAGGAAAAGCACCAACTCATAATCACTGCATAATAGGTGGTGATGAAGAAACCCACTAAGATAGCCCACCACCCCACCCATTCTGCCCTCTTCCTCACCTGGAAAAAGGATTTGGGGGCAGAGCCCTGCATCATATGGCCGAGCCCAAATTCCAAGATCATCAAGGGAATACCGGTGGTAAAGAGGGCCACAAAGTAAGGGATGAGAAATGCCCCTCCACCATTTTGGTAGCAGATGTAGGGGAACCTCCAAACATTTCCCAGGCCGACGGCTGAACCTATCGCGGCCAGGATAAAACTTGATCTCTTTTGCCATCTATCCTCAGCAACTTCCATTCCTCCTCCTTTCTGTGGTTGCTTCCGGATCATGGATTATGCTTGGACAGGCCAATGGCCTTTGACAACTTAATTGGGTGATAATTTATTGAACCCCTTGCTCACAGCACTGAGTATTCAAGGGGGGTTCCTCCCCCTTGATGGGGGAGGACTAAGGAGAGGGTGAAGATTGTGCCCGGCTTGAAATTTGTATCCCCCTTTTCTTACCCACTCTATAGCCAAAACCTTAAAAGCCTCAACACCAGATTAGCCAATATTCCAGCCGCTAGATCATCGGCCATAACCCCCCACCCCCCCTTTACCCCCTGCAGCCAGCCGAGAGGTGGTGGCTTGAGAATATCGAACAAGCGAAAGAGTAAAAAGGCGGCAGTCAAATTAAGCAGTGAATGGGGGAGGGCAAGGGCGGCCACCATCATCCCACCTATCTCATCGATGACGATCCGGGGACTATCCTTCCCCAACACCTCCTCCGCCTCCCCACTCGCCCATATCCCTATGGGAAGGAGGGAAATGGTTAATAAATAGTAGAGAGGCCCACAGGGGAGGAGTAACCAAATCGCCCCGGCCGCCACCAGGCTTCCCGCTGTTCCGGGGGCAAGGGGGATATAGCCGAGTCCCAATCCGGTGGATATGAGCAGGGAGGCCCTTATCTTAAGACCCCCTTCAATGAAGAGGCATATTTTAGCAGGTAGTCTACCCCAGTTATCACGGTGAGGATCATCACCACAAAGACCATCCCATTGAAGAGATTCGGCACCAAACTTTGATTCCAGGAGTGGTTACCAATGCTGGCAAATGTACCCTTCAGGTTGATGAAGATCAAGATAATAAGGATCACGACCATTTGTGTCCCCGTCTTCCACTTGGCCAATGGGCTGGGGGTTATTACCACCCCTCGATAGGCCACCAGGGAGCGGAGGCCAGTGATCAAGAACTCCCTAAGGATGATCACTAAAACCATCCAGGTCTTTATATAGCCAGCAGCAACGAAGGCCACAAAGGCAGTGGAGGTGAGGAGCTTGTCGGCTAAAGGATCCATAAATTTCCCAAAATTGGTTATTACCCCCGTTTTTCTGGCCAGGTAGCCATCATAGAGATCAGTCAAGCAAGCTCCCAAGAAGATCAATAAAGCTATGTAATGAGACCAGGACCGGGGAGTGAGGAAGAAGATGAGGAAAAAAGGACTTAAGATGATCCTGGTCACGGTGAGTTTGTTGGGAAGATTCACACCATATGCCTCTTCTCTAAGATTTCTGTAAGGATAAGGATTGAAGTTTTTTTAGTCAAGCACAATCTTTTAGAGGCTAAGGTCGAGTTGAAACCCTACCTCAGATATGGTATTGCCCTTCCTTTCCTCATATCCTGAGCCAGTGGTTTCCTCTCCCCAGTGGAGGGTATGGGTATAAATTAGGGAGATCCAGAGATGAGAAAAGGGGGTAAAACCTATCCCCAGATGAAACCTTCTCCCCTCTCCCCAGAGGGGGAGGTTACGGATCACCCCAGGGAGTCCCCTTTCATATATCCAGATACGGCTATTATAGGAGTCCGTTTGAAAAAAGCAGACCCCACACCTCATTTTCGCCCTTACCCGGGGGTGATAGGTAAAATCAAACCTGAGGAGGTTTCCCCTCTCCCTGCGGTTGCCCGGTAGGTCAATCCATAATCCCTCCCACCTCTGGCGAAATGAGATCAAACCCGCCGGTCGCCAATCCATCTGGCAGCGGATGCCCCTCTTGCGGTAATTTTGGTTGATGGTTCTTGGGTTCCCATACCAATCGGAGACCTTTGCGGCCATTGCCCCTTTGGCCTCTGTTTCCCGCAAACAAAGGTCGAGCCCTCTGGAGACCTTTCTCTTCAAGAGGAAGAGGTATTTCTCCCCTTCCCAAGGCATAACCTGGTAGTATCCCCTCCAAGGGTGTTTAAATCCATCCAGGTAGAACCTAAACTCAGTCTTGGAGAGCGGTCTCAACCTCAGTCCTAAATAGAACCCATTTTCGTTAATCGGTTCGGAGTCAGAGAAACCACCAGAGTAAGGGTTGATAAAGGAGGGGGGATAGTGGCGATAGGCCACAGTGGCCTCAAGGATCCCCTCCTCCAGTTGAGCTCCTAAAATCCAAGCCGAACTGTTTGCGGAGACACCCAGCTCCCCAAAGATGGTCATAGCTCCAAGCTGCGCATCAAGATCGAACCCTCCCCACCTCCTCCCCCTGCCCCGGAGCGAGAATCTCCTCCTCTCATAATCGGGGTTAAAAAGGCGGGGACTATATCGGATGAGGTATAAAGTTGATCCCAGCCTGAGAAAGGATTTAAGGTCTCCCTCTACCCGCAGGCCGTAGAGTCTCTCCTTTAGGCGGTTGCGTTTCTCCTCCTCGGCTTGGGTGCGGTGATATCCTCCTTCGTAAATAGATGAGGCATATCCCTCCTCGGTTATCGTGGCATCAAGCCTCCGAGCGGAGATAAACCCAAAGAATAACAGAGACCTCCAGGAGAGTCTCACCCCTAATCCATTAAGGGAGTAGAGCTGATTGGTTGGGGTATAGGGGATGAGTCCCCTCCCCTTCCTCTTGACCCCTTGGATCACCTCCATCCCCTTGTGAGGGCTATAACCCGTCCAGAGGACGAGCCCTTGGCCAAATTGGACCTGATAATTGCCTAAAATGAGCTCGCTCGATCGTCCCTTTAAGCAGAGATAGGAGGAGAGGAGATCGTCCAACCTCCTCTCTCCAGGCTCCTTTTCAGTGAGAAATCCCACCTCCAATCTATCCCCATATCTTACCCTCCCCTTGGTGTAGACCATCAGGGGATCGCCTCTATAATCCCCTTGGAGGATCCCCCTTGGGTTGGGCCGCTTGGTTTCTAACCTCAACCTCAGTCCTCCAGAGGGTAGCTGAACTCTCTTCCCTATTCTCAGGAACGGCCGGATCTTAAGCCAAATCCCCCTCCTCATACCCCTTACCCCAAGGAGATCCTCTACCCTCTTAAATCCTCCCCTCCTATTCCTCTCCTTGATTATCTCCCTGGCTAAACCTGGGGAGAGGTAGGGAAGGGACTCCAACTCCCCCAGTCCTGCCCTGTTGAGGTCTAAAGGGTGATCGAGGAGGTATTCTATCTGGGCCAGCCTCTCCTCTGGCTTGGAAAGCTTGCCCTCTACCTCCAAGAGGTCTTCATACTGAGCAAGGAGAGAGGAGGGAAGGAGCAACCAGAACAGGAGAACTCTACCGCAGGGCCTCATCCTCAACTGGGGGCCAGACCTTCCCCTTAAGCTTGGCAAGCAGAGCCTCCCCAATTCCGGGAACCTTGACCAAGTCGTTTCCGGAGGAGAATTTCCCTTCCTTTCGGCGATACTCCACAATCCGGCGGGCCAAACTTCTCCCTATTCCGGGGAGGGATTCCAGTTCCCTTCTGCGGGCCAGATTAAGGTTGACGATTGTGGGCAGAAGGGGAAGGGGAAAGGTGTTTATCTGAGGTAGGGGGAGCAATTCCTCTCGGTGATCGATTGGAGTGAGGTTCGTTGTATAAGTGAGAGAGAAATAGTGGCTTATGCCAAGCTCCCAGTGGTTAAAGAGGGCATAATCGAACCTTAAACCTCGCCACTCCAATCCCCCTCCCAACGAGAACCTTCCTGGCGGGGAACGCCATCCAACCCTCGCTTGGACGGATTTATGAGGGGAATATTCCAGGCCCATCCTTAGCTGGGGCTCGTATCTTATATCCTGGTAGAGGTCAAGCTCTAAGCCAAGGACTGGAGAGGGCTGGAAACTTAACCCAGCGGTGAGGATTTGAGGGATCTCCTCCTTGGCCTCCCCTATGCGGGGGCTATTGAGGTTCCTCCAGAAGGTTCCCCATCTTAGCTGGGGAGTAAGCTGGGAGAGAAGGCCCAGGTCTAAACCAAGGGATTGGGCCGAGCCATAGCCCTTAATCCAAAGGTTCAAAAACCGCACATTTGTCCCTAAGCTGAAATATTTGAACCTCTGTCCCCAGGAGAAAAGGAGGCTGTTCTCCCGGTAGAGCTCATTACCAAACCCCTTGATGCCTAAGCCAAGGCTCCCCCTGCCTATCCTTTGCACACCAGCCACCCAACTGGAGGCCAGATCGTTCAGACCGTATGGTTGGGAATAGAAGAGGGTATATCCTCTCTGAAGCGATGCCAGGCCAGCCGGATTGAAAAGGATGGCATCCGGATCGTCAGCAGTGGCCACAAAGGCCCCCGCCCGTCCTATGGCTCTGGCTCCCACCCCCAGGTCGTCGAAGGCCGCCTCACAGCTACCGGCGAAGAAAACGAATGTGATAATAAGCGAGATAAACCTCATCTAAGCAGAGGATGATAACCTAAACCCATTTTCCCTCTACCCAGCTTTGGCTGAGGGCCCTAAAGAGCAGTTTATCGAAAACGAGCTAACAGAACCCTGCACCTTCCTCCTTCGCCGTCAAGTGAGGGAACCTGACGGCTGCGGAGGAAAGAGTCAAATGAAGGCACATAAAATAGTCTTCGCTGATCCCAGTGGAGACTCCTACACTTTTATATCCTTTTTGGCCTTCATAATCCTTTCATAGGAGTGAAGGAGTCTATCCCTAATGGCTTGGCTTTGCGAGACTCTCTTTAATGTCCCCTCCATAACCACAAGCTGCTCCTCGATGTCGTGACAGAGGAGGATGAGGTCCGCTCCGGCCTCGATAGCCAAAAGTGCTGCCTCCTCAAGGGGGAAGTTCTCCCTGATTGCTCCCATTCCCAGATCATCGGTGATGACAGTTCCCTCAAAACCTAGTGCCCCACGGAGGATACCGGTAGTTATCTCTGGGGAGAGGCTCGCGGGAAGCCCGCTTGAGTCTAAATTGGGACAGCACAGGTGGGCCGTCATCACCAACCTTACCCCAGAGCCTATAGCTGACCGAAAGGGAAGCCAATCCCGTGAGGAGAAATCGTCCTTTCTCCTTGGATCAAACGGTAAGGCCAGATGTGAATCTACATCAACTCCCCCCAGGCCAGGGAAGTGCTTGGCGCAGGCCCAAACCCCCTCACCTTGAATAGCCTCCACACATAGGGAAGAGAGCTTGGCCACCACTTCTGCATCCGCACCGAAGGACCTCCCCCCTAAGGGAGAGCTTTGGGGATCGGAGACGAGGTCAACAACTGGGGCCAGGTTGACATTTATCCCCACGCTTTTCAATGCCTTGGCCGTTTCCCTATAGGCATAGGCAAGGCCCTGGAGATCGCCCCTCTCCCCATAGAAGCGGTTGGCAGGGAACTGGGGGATCCCTTTTCTGATCCTGTTCTTCTCTCCCCCTTCCTGATCGATCATCACAAAAAGGGGGAGGGGAGAGAGGGATTGAGCCTCCTGGATGAGCTCCTTTAGCTGGCTCGTATCCTCGATGTTCTCCTCAAAGAGGATTATCCCTCCAATTGGGTCCCTCTTTAATAGGGGCTTAAACCTCTGGGGGATAGACTTACCCTCAAAGCCTAAGACGAAAAGCTGCCTTATATAACCCCTGATCTCCACACCAAAAAGATATACACCAACTTATTGGCTTTGTCAAGGGGGGATCTAAACTCGATTAGAAGTTTTTGTGAGGGATTGTGGACCGGTGAAAAATAGATGGACCAATCAGGATGGAGACAAAGATCATGGTCAGAGTTTTAATTATTAACGGTTTAGGCGCTTCTTGGAATCAGCAATTTGATTAAATCTGACAGGCACTATAACCCAAACCGTCGCAGGATAGCGTCTCAGCTTAGCTGGTCTCCACTTTGTTCTGTGAATAGCTTGGCGCGCTGCCTTCCTCAAGGACTCAAGCTTGCCTCCCTTAAGGATTTCTGTCTTACATACTTCTCCACGCCAAGAAATAAGTGTCTTTACAATGACCGTATCGGTTACCTGTTGTTGTAATGCATCTTCTGGATATTTTACATTGCTGAGCAATGCGGCGTATCCACCTATGGGCTCTGGCGGGGAATCACATTCAATGAATCCATAGAGATCATAAAAAGATTTCTTCTCTGCCTTTTCGATATCAGCCGATGTGCCAGTAGGTATCTCCGTGCGGAAGGCATGAAGATTCTCCAGAATATAGTCCTTGGGGTAGAAATCTGGCCAGGAGGAAAATCGTTTTTCCGCTCGTTCTAAGGTCTTCATTGCGGAGTCGGCTAGACCCCACCTTAAATAGATATTCGCCATAAAGAGATAGCTTTTCCAAAAGCAAGCGCTACTGTCATTTGTGCCTACATACTTAAAAAGTTCTAAGGCCTTAAACAGATTTGCCGAACTATCATAAAGCACTTGTGCTTGGTGGTATGTATCCTCTAAAAAAGGTCGCGCTCTTTCTGCTCGGTCGCTATTGCAATGACTTCCAAAAAATACTACCGCAAACATCGCAAATGGGATATAAAATTTCATTTGTAAACTCCGGGGAAATGTTAAACTATAAGGCCACCCTCTTAACAAGCAGATCGATGATCAAACCTTAAGCACAGCTTTAGACCATTCCCTTTGGCTCATTCCAATAATGCCCTACAGACCTCATTTTGATAATTTATCGAGCATCAATTTAAGAGGATCTGTTCCAGCCAGGCTGAAGACCTGAAGGTTGGAACCGGCGAACCTCCCGTCTTCCTCCATCCGTTTCCCGATCTGTCGATAGGTGAAGGTGTTTATCCCTAACACAACCCTATTCACCAAGTCTGCCAGCGTTCCCACCTCCTCCGCCTGAAGGACCTTGTAGATTTCATCGATGCATAGATCCATCAGCTCTTCTGGGGTGGTGGAAGGTGAGAGGCCATTTTTATTATGGGTGGGGATTGAATCCAGGGAGATTATCCACCGCTTGGTTTTGCGGCCTTCAATGTCCCTAAAACTCACCTGGATCCTTTGGGCCTGCACCAGCTCAATGTCTTTCTTCATCCAACAGCCTTTCTATTTCTTGCCGCTGTCACCCTAAAAAGGGGAAAGCCCCCTTTAGAGGTGACAGCGGAGGAGCTTAATTGACCCCTGAAGTGGGGCAGGGCTGAAGGAGAATCGGGGTCAAACCCCCATTTAGAGGTTTGAATCCAGATCTCTTGGCAAAAGCCTTTTATCCAACCCCGGGGAGCAATTACCCCAAATCCAACACTGTGCGATACCCCGGTATGTCCAAGAAACCATGGCCACTGATGTTGAAGGCGATGACCTTCTTCTCGCCAGACTCCTTGCACTTCAGTGCCTCCTCAATTGCACAACATATCGAATATGCCGATTCCGGGGCTGGCAGCCAACCCTCAGTCTCCGCAAAGGTCTTCGCACTCCGAAACACATACTCCTCGTCACCGGGGTAGGCAACCGTATCAATCAAGCCTTTGTGCCGCAGGAGGCTAATAATCGGTGAACAGCCATGATAGCGCAGTCCGTCTCCTTTGATGGGTTTCATATCGATCTTGTGTCCCAATGTATACATCTTCAGCATCGGGGTTGTCTCGTCATAGTCAGCGAAGTCATATTCATACTTGCCCTGCAAGTTCGGGGCAACCTGGCTTTGGGCGGCGATAAACTTTATCTTCTTACCCTCCTTCAACACATCTCTCATAAAGGGCAGGGCAAATCCCCCAAAGTTTGAGCCCCCACCTAGGCAGGAGATAACTATATCTGGGTAGTCATCAAAGATCTCGAACTGCCTCTTCGTCTCCAAGCCTATCACTGTCTGATGCATAAGCACATGGTTCAAGACGGAACCCAAGCAATAGGTTGCCTTGGGATCCCTTTGAGAATCCTCCAAACCCTCTGAGATGGCAATGCCCAGCGAACCCACATGTTCTGGGTTCTTCTCATACAACCTCTTGCCGAATTCAGTCATCGGGCTCGGTGATGCATATACCTCGGCACCTAAAAGCTTCATAAAGGATAAACGATCCTGTTTCCAGTTATAGACGCTGCGCACCCAGAAGACAGTGCACTTCAGTCCGGTTACCGCAGCCGCATAGGAAAGCGCTGTTCCCCATTGACCTGCTCCGGTCTCCGTAGTTACCCTTTCAAACCCCTGCTGCTTTGCATACCAGCATTGGGCCAGCGCGGTATTCACCTTATGGCTACCAGTTGGGCTGAAGAACTCACTCTTGTAGTAGAGCCTTGCCGGTGTATCAAGCCTTTTCTCCAGGTTTGTGGCCCGAAAGAGCGGCCGCGGCCTCCCTGCCTTTGAATAGAGATCCATAATTCCACCAGGAATATCGATCCAGTTCTCTTGAGAGAATTCCTGGTTAAGGCATTCGCCAATCATCAAATTGGGCAAATTTTTTAGCCGGGGAGGGCCATCTTCCGGATCCTTTGGGGGCGGCAGGGGTTCAGGTAGATCAGGTAGGATATTATACCACTGGGTTGGCACTTCGTCGTGCTTCAGATTCACCATCGTTTGCATCTTCTCCTCCCTGGTTTGAGATTATTAACATTGTCCACTGCCAACTTAAAGCCGTTCAGTTAAACCATCTTGAGAACCTTGGCCCCACGAATCTCCCCTTCCTTAAGCTCTATTAGCGCCTTGTTTGCCTCCTCTAAGGGGAAGAGCTGAATTTCGGGTTTGATGGGAATCTCTGCTGCCAACTCCAAGAATTCGCTGAGATCCCTTCTGGTTACATTGGCCACACTCTTGATCTCCTTCTCCAGCCAAAGATGGGCAGGATAGTCCAATTTCAAGAGCCAATCCTTGTCCACTTCTTCCTTGCGAATGGCGTTTATAATCAATCTTCCCCCGTTCTCCAAATTCCTTAAAGCCTCAACTATCGGCTTCCAGACCGGTGTGGTATCGATGATGCAGTCAAGCTTTTCTGGCGATCTTTCTGCGGTGTCACCAGCCCAAACAGCCCCTAATTCCTTAGCAAACTCCCTCTCCTTCGGGTTCCTGGCAAAGACGAAGACCTTGGTTCGAGGGTACTTATGTTTGACCATCTTCATCACCAGATGTCCGGAGGCACCAAACCCGGTGAGCCCTAAATTACCCCCATCTCTAATCCCAGTTAACTTCAGGGAACGATAGCCGATCGCCCCAGCACACAAAAGGGGGGCCGCTTCCTCATCCGAAAAGACCTCCGGGATGGGGAAGGCGAAATCTTCCAATACGGTCATGTATTCCGCATACCCCCCATTGGCATCCCTCCCTGTAGCCTGGAAGTGGGGGCACAAATTTTCATTTCCCTCTAAACAGAATTTACATCTTCCACAGGCGGAGTAGATCCAGCCGATTCCCACCCTAGTTCCAGCCCTGAACTTATTGGCTTTGCTCCCCTTCCCCTCTACCCTCCCCACAACTTGATGACCCAAGACAATCGGCAGATGGGGTGGAGGTGTTCTCCCCTCGATTTCATCCAATTCGGTGTGGCAAACCCCACAGGCTGAAACCCTTACCAAAATCTCCCTTTCTCCCGGAACGGGGTCCGGCAGCTCCATCAGTTCAAGGGGCTGCCTATTCTCCCGCAAATTACAGATCTTTTTTAAAACCATTGCTTTCATTTCAGCCCAGGCTCCTTTCTTCGCTTTGTGCACAACCCAGGTTAAGTTTTCGGCACTTAACCTTAGGATTTCGGAAGGGTAGGTTTACTGATAATATAGCAACCCTATCTACTTTGTCAACAGATTATGGAGCCTTGGTCAAAATGCCGCCTCCATCTCAACCATCTGGGTCTTATCTCCCCAGTCATCTACCCACACTTCCTTCAGCTTTTCAACTTAGACCTTGACAAGACAAACGGATTTCCCTATTTTTAAAAAGAGCAGAGGTCACCATTGCTGGTGGCCTCTGTCAATTGCCGGATTCGGGTCAGGGAGTTATTTCAGGAGAACCATTCTCCTTGCTTGAGAGAAGCTTCCCGCCTGAATCCGGTATATGTATATTCCACTGGGTAAGTCTCTGTCCGCATTGTCCCTTCCATCCCATTCCACTGAATATTCGCCTGGAGCCTGTTTCTCCTCTACCAAGGTTCTTACTTCCTGCCCCAAAATGTTGTAAATCTTTAAGCTTACCGCCGACTGCTGACTGGTAATGGCTGGCAGTTGGTACCGGATAGCGGTCGTGGGGTTAAATGGATTAGGACAGTTCTGAGCCAGATAAAAAGAATACGGGGCGGTGGAAGAGGACTGCCACTCGTCAACCCCGACCACTGTGGGTTCAATCCCATGGGCTTCAAAGGCAGCATTTATCTGGCCTTCATGAGGAGTTCCATTGCCAATGTCGCCATCGCCATATCGGTCATCATCAGCCAAAAGGATATTCCCCCCAAAGTCATTGAAGTTATTGGCTTGAGGTTCCCACCAGAGAGCTTTGAAAATCAGAATATTCGCCATGGTATCCCCTAAGCTCTCCCTCATATCCCAGCAGGCTCCGCCTATTATCTGACCATCATGATGGCCTTCGCCAGTTGTATCCTCCGGAAAACTTAGATTGTTGTCCAGATTTCTATTTACCCCAACTGATTCCCCTTGAATCGGATCATCGTTAATGGTGCAGGCAAAGTAGTCTGCGAATCCCTCGTCCATAGCATAATCCTGGCCTCGTCTATTACCATCATCTATGAAATGCATATGATATAAGTGATACACCACACAATGGGTATATTCGTGGTAAACGACGTCACTGGAACGAGCCCAATACATATCTCCTTGGGAACCGAAGAATATATTAACTCCATTAGAGGCACCATTATAGCCATCACCAGCATGGACTTTAGCTTGCATCTGATAGTCCATCTCGTTATAGTTAAAGGGAGGAATCTTAAAGAAGGTGTGAATAAAGTTGACATGGTAGTAGACATTTGTCTCATCTGTTGCCCAACTCCAGTCATGGCGGTAGGAGGTGGAGGGAAAGAAAGGCCCGTAGCTATAGGTTTTAGTCTCAGCATTGGTGATTTTAACCCAGGAACTGGATAGAGAAAGCTTCTTCGACCCGTGGAGGTAGTAAAGGGCTGTGCCAGCACCAGACCAGTTGATGCTGTAATAGCCGTTGGTGTTTGTCTGATCTTGACCCACTGTCTGCCCACCAATATTTACCACCCTAACTGTGACTCCATTTAGACCACCACCGTTGTGCTCGGAATCATAATAGTGCTCTGGCCAATAGTGCCAGTTGACCCAGCCATAGTTCCTCCAGTCACCCTCCAGAAGGGCATTTTGGTTATAGATAATCTCCCCATTGTGGGCGTCCACAAAGTAAATCCACTCCTTCAGCGGATCATCAGAAAGGAGATTGATCTGGTAGACCAAGTAGTAGCTTATGGAATCTGCCAACCGGGGATAGACCATAAGGGATACATCGTTCAATACCGTAACGGAATCCATCTCTGCTGTTCTGAATGCTCCCTCTGCTATCTCTATTGCCTGCTTTTGGGAGATGGTGGGCGAAGTTGAGACCGAGATTTGGGGATAGATGTCTGCCCCCAAAAGAGGGATCTTGCCCCATCTGTTTATGGTGAAGCCAACCGGAGTCCTATATACGGGTATGCCCTCATAGCTCTGCTGGAAGTGGATATACCAATTCTTATGGCTGTGCCTTGCCCGCTTGAGAACTAAATCTTGAGGCTTGATCTTTATCACATCCTGATAATCGGCCAGGAAACTACGGCAGACAATCTCGATGTTCTCCTCCGTAAGCTGAGAGACCTCGGCTCCATATCTGCTGATGTTTACAGGTATATCCCAAACCCTGTGTGCTGCCCCAGTGAGGATATTCTCCTCGACCCTCAATGGGTTCCCATACCTATCAAATACGGTAATCCAACGGGTTTGAGAAAAACCCTCACTAAAGGCAAGAAGCGGGCAAAATAAGGCCAGCAGAGTAATTAAGATGTTCCTTTTCAACATCTTAACCCCCTTATGTAGGTTAAAGGTTGAAAATAACTCCTCCTCCCCTTTTCCCTGAAAAACTCATCTCATCGCCAATCACCTCCTCTTGTTTAAGGCTGCCATAAAGGTTGAGAACCGTTTGTTAAAAATCTTTTCCCAGTTCCATCAGAGTTCATTATGTAGAGCTCAGGTTCGACATCAACCCAACCTGCACGGGAAAAAGTTATTTTAGTGCCATCTGGACTCCAGGAGAAATCAAGACCCCCCATAGTTATCGGGCTTTCATAAAGCTTGTGTTGATTGGAACCGTCCTCATTCATTAGCCATAGTTCATAAGTATCCTTTTTGGGATCAAACACATGAAATAAAATTCTGGTACCATCTGGTGACCAAACTGGACAACTATCTGATGTCCGAAGATATGTGAGCCGCTGGAGTTCAGCTCCAGCAGGGTCCACAACATAAATGTCATGGTTACCAGTATCGGGGGAGAGCGAAGAGAATGCTATTTTAGACCCATCGGGTGACCAGGCTGGTTCACAAACCCTCCCTTGAAGTTCAATAATTTTTCGACTATCTGAACCATCGGAGTTTACCTTATAGAGTTCCCGGCTAGATCTTACATAAACCAATTGGGAACCGTCAGGAGACCAGGAATAACAGGATTTTCCTAAGCCGAAATATACTTCAGTTAGGTCTTTAATGTCCGATCCATCTGTATTCATCACCTTAAGCTGCTCTCTATTTTCCACATAAGTTATCTTGGAGCCACCAGGAGAGAAGAGGGGGAAAGAACCTTCATCCACCAGCTTTCTCTGATTGGATCCGGTGGCATCCATTATCCAGATGGAAGCCCCTTCGGTTACTTCCTTTTTTATCAACAACCCTCTGTGGAAGAGGATCTTCATCCCATCAGGAGACCAGGAAGCATAATCACAATAATACTCCTCTTCTGTGTGAGTTAACCGTCTCTGGTTGGTACCATCTGGACAGATAATACAAATCTCTGTGTGATAAGATTGAGAGGGAAAAGGGGTTCTAAAAAGGATATGTTGTTCACAGTCAGGCTTACTCTTTGTTGGCTTCTTGCAACAACCACCAAGTAGTGCCACTGCCCCTATAAGGCAGATGAGCTTAAAAACTGATGAGGTTTTCATTTGTTATTACCTAAGTTTAAGCGTTATCCCTGAGTAGAGAGCGGGGAAATTTCTGAACTCACCCTCCTTGGCGAAAAGGTGAGAGAAACTGCCTTCTAAGAAAAGCCCGAGAGGTAAGTTGGGTATATCGAAATTCAATCCAACCACCCCTTCAATCGCCAACCTGTGATAGTATCTCTTCCAATTCGTGGGAGGAACGAAAGAGGTGTTATCCAAGATCTTATGGCTTATCCAAAAGTAGTGGACCGCTCCTCCAAGTCCCCAATAGGTTTCAATGGGCCCAAAGGCGAGGAATCGGTTGGTCCTAATGGTGCAATTTGTGGACAGGTGATCGTAGTCGATCTTCGTCCTATATTTTTGCCAAAGCTCTCCAAACGTATAATCCAAATACCCTTTGGAAGAGTATCCAATGCCTGCCTCCAGGTTAAAACCTGGAATTAACCCTGCAATCTCTATTCCGCCCCCGAGAAGGAAAGGGTTGCAGGATTTCAATCCAGCCTTCTCGTTTCTGTTAAACTCCACTCCACCTTTTATCCTCACCTTAAGAGCCAAACCTTGGCCTCTTAGAGATGCCGGTTGTGATAGGAAAGTTAAAACTCCCAAGTACCAACAAAATATAACAGTTAAAGTTACCTTTTTTGACATTTTAACCTCCATTGTCGAAAGATTCCTTTCCAACTATGGTATGGTGCTATCTCCTGCAGACCACTCACCAATCATCAAAATCTTTTCTCCAATGCTCTTCATCTTCGGAGAAAAAGGTTTTGACAAACTTCCCTAATCTTCTTATTGTCTTTATCAGCAATTTCCCTTTTAGATTACCAGTTTCGCATTCTTTTTCTTCCTCAGAATCTAAGGGTTTTTCTGGTTCAAAGTCAACCATTTTCTCCTCTTTTCTGTTGGCTGAATCGATATTCAGCCACCTAGTTAAAGAAGCCCTAGCGGGCCCCAGAGGCCCAATGAGGCCCGCCAGGTTGTTGAGGCTGCAAGGGCAACAGGAATTCCGTAGTGGCCACTCATCCTACGGCATGACATCACCGATAATCTCCCGGGGGACCACAAGGAGATTATCGGGCCACACTCTACCGGCTCTCGCTTGCCTCTTTTCCATCTTCCGTCAGGGCAGGTAGGTAGTGGGTGGCAGAACCGGGATTCTGCCACCTCGATGTAATTTGGGTCATTCACGTTCCCTATCGGAGGGGCAGGCAGGGGAGAGCCTACGGGCGTCTCCGCTATTTTGGTGTCAGAACCTCTGTTCTGACACTTCAATCTTTCCCAAATGCTGCCTCCAACCACCAAAGAAGGCAGCACCGGTTCCCCTGCCCGCCCAAGCCACGGACAAGCGGAGACATTCAGACATAAGACAAAAAACGTGCCAGAATGGACAGAAAAAAATAAAAAGCCACTTAATTTCTTAAGTGGCTGATCCACAAATCGTTACTTAACTAAAATATTTTTAAAACTTATCTCTCCTTATTAACAAAGGTGGTTCTATCGGCCCTTTTGTTCACACCATTTCCCCCTATATCCATAACCACCTCTTCTATAAAAAGTTGTAACTGTCAACTTCTATTGACACCATTGAGAACGTTTGTTCATACTTGTCTCCTCTACGATATTGTATTTGGCCATCTTCTTCAGTAAACCTCGCCTGCTGAGCCCCAGATACTCCGCTGTCCTTGTCCTGTTCCCACCATGCTTCGCCAGAGCCTTTCTAATTAAGTCCCTTTCAAAACTACCCACACTCTCCTTTAGCAGCCCCTTCCCACCTTCACTTTCCCCAGCAACCTTCTCACCCTCCTCCACCAAATCTGCGGTTATCACATCTCCATCTGCCAAGGTTACAGCATTGATGATTAGGTTCTCCAGCTCCCGAATATTTCCTGGATATTCTCGCTCCACCAACATCTCCATCGCCTCAGGTGTTATCCTGGTGTGACTGGTTTGATTTGACCTTTCTAAGAAATAGTTTGCCAGCAAAGGTATATCCCCTCTCCTCTGCCGTAATGGAGGAAGCTCTATGGTAAAACAATTCAAACGGTAGAAGAGAGCATCGCTGAATTTACCACTTTCCACCATTACGTGCAGATCCTTGTTCGTGGCGGCTATTACCCTGACATCCACCTTGATATCCTTTGTCCCCCCAACCCTCCTGAAGCTCTTCGTCTCTAAGAACCTCAAAAGTTTGGGCTGAAGACGAGGGCTCAAATCGCCTATCTCATCCAGAAATACCGTCCCCCCATCGGCTATTTCAAACAACCCCTTGTGTTGGGTCTTGGCATCGGTGAAGGCACCCCTTTCATGGCCAAAAAGCTCTGACTCCAAGAGGTTATCAGACATATTGGCACAATTTATAGCCATAAAGGGCATCTCCTTCCGGAAACTGCTGTAATGAATCAGTCTCGAGACAATCTCTTTGCCGGTTCCCGACTCCCCGATCACAAGGATCGCCCCCAATGCGTCCTTTATCTTATCTACTATCCTGAGAACCTCTTTCATCTTTTGGTCATTGGTAATCAACCGGGGGAAGCCATACCTATCCGCTGTTTGATAGGCCCTCAGAATTAGATTCTCTACCTCTAAGCCCTCTACCCTCAGGTCAGTAACTATCCTGTGGATATGCTCGGAGGCAGCCACAAAGAATTGCACATCCTCCTTCCTCCACCCTCCCCGATCAGGCTTTTGGGCCAGATAAAATATGCCATCCAACCTATCCCTTAATCCTAAGGGCATAACCATAAATGCCCCTACCCTGAGAGGAGAGAACCTCCCCTGAGCAGAGAGCTTGACTGTAAGCTTCCCTGGCTCAAGTGTATCAGAGGCCAATAGATACAATGCCTTCTCTGCTTCTTCCTTCCTCAACTTCACCCTCTCCGCCACTTTTAGACCATCAGTGTCTCTGTAGGCCACAAACCCTTGATCTGCCCCAACTCTCTGGGCAATGGTATGGAGGAGGGTTTTTAGATGATTTCTCAACCCAGCCTCAGATGTTGGCTTGCGGGATAGCTCCTTGAGGAGCAGGTAGGGGTTCTCCTCGGAATCTGTGGCCCTGCTAAGCCGGCCCTCCACCTCCAGGCGGAGCTTTGCTGCCTCATCTTGAGCACCTCTCTCCCCCAACTCCCCGAATATGGCTTCAGCCTGAGTGAGGAGGTTTAAAGCTTCATTGGAGCGGGAGAAGGCCATCTCCACCTTGGCCATTTGCAGCTTGACCAGACCACGGTAGTATTGGCATCCAGGCCCTATCTCAGAGAAGAGGCGGTCAGCCTCCTGAAGGAGGTTTGACCCCAGATCCCTGTCCTTGAGGACAGAAGCGGTGAATCTGCCTTGCTCCAATAATGTTATGCCCAGCTCAAACCTATCCTCTATGGACCTTAGAATCCTGATCGCTTCCTGAAAACTTGCCTTGGCCCCATCAGGATCTCCCTGGGCTTCAGAGACCAAGGCCTGAACCCTGTAACAACAACCTTCTTCAAACCTGTCCCCCAGGGATCGAGAAATTTCCAACGCTTCCTCACAACATTTGGAGGCTTTTAGGTTCTCACCTTCCATCAGGAAAAGCTCTGCCCTCCTCCTTTGAACCTGATTGATGATGTCCTTTTGCCCCAGCTTTCTCCCTATGTCCAATGTCTTCTGGTAATACTCCCTGGCGAGCTTAAGGTTTCCCCTTTCCTTGGCCACATCTCCCAGGGATTCAAGGCTCAAGGCCTTCTCCCTCTCGTAGCCGTGCTCTTGAGCCAGGGCTAAGGCTCTATTCAACAGATCCTCTGAGCGATCAAGGTTCCTTTGGAGAACCTTCAGACGTCCATAAGAGATGAGCGCCCTAACAATTTCCAAAGCGTCATTTAGCCCCTCGTAGAGCTTCAAACTTGAGCACAAATAACCTTCTGCCTTCGACCATTTCCCTAACTTGCGAAATATCAATCCGGTATTACCCAAAATAAAGGCTTCATTTCGCCTGTTCCCTCTCTTTCGAGCAATGCTCAAGCCTTCCTCTAAATTCACAAGAGCCTGTTTGTAATCAGAAATGGAGAAGTCTACATTGGCAAGGTAGTTATAGACAATCAACATTTCCCCTTCATCATCTGCACGACGGAATGTGGACAGGCTATCCTGGAGGAATTTCCTTGCCTGCCCATAATCCCCCAACTGAGCAAATGCTCGGCCAATGAACTTTTGAGAAAGCCCTACAATTTTATGCTGAGCTGTCCCCTTATAGGATTCATAAAGCGTCATACTGAGAGCCTTGGCCTCTTCACTCTTTCCCATCTCCAGTAATACCCTGGTGAGAAGCAGCCGTGTTTTGGCCAATTCTATCTTATCTCCCAACTGAGCAAAGCTCTCCTCTGCTTGCCTTACCTCTTTGAGGGCTAAATCAAGCTCTCCACTCCGCAGATAACAAAGGGCCAAATCCCTCTTAATCCTTGCCTTCTCCTCAGGATTTGCCTTCTTAAGAGCCTTCTGGTAAAGTCCTATCGCCTGGGAGAACTTCCCGCGGCTTTGATAATCGCTGGCCAATTTAATTAGCTCTTCAAGTCTTTCCATCTTCTTCCTGTCAATGGAAAAAGCTATCTGTTAAAAAACATCTGCCAGAAAAAGAGAAGCTTTCGTTTCCAGTTGAGGAGCCTCTCCCTCATACTGTTCTCTCTCTGATAACCGGTTGTCCGAGTCGAACTGCTAAGGGAATGTTTAGCTACAGAACGGTTACTTGGATCAGATATCCTTTGATTATCTCCTCCCGATGAACCTGAACCACCCTTACCTGAATGATACTCCCAATGCCATGGTTCGGCGGCCATAAGCATAACGGCATCTCCGGTATTGCAGACAGCCTTCTTCACCGGCAAAAAGCTAAAAGTGGAAAGGAGAAAGACTATGCTCAATAAGATAAGACTCAACTTTTTCATCATTTCATCACCTCACAGAAGAAAACTCCCCGTGGCAAGTCTCATTTGCGAAAAATATAGCTAATCCCTCAAGGAGAGTCAAGTCCTTTCTCCTCCCCTCTTTGTAAGAAGAAGGCAGATGATAAGCAGGGTGAGGAGGGAGGGAAATTTCTTGACTTTTCCGCTACCCTTTAATATTTTTGGTGTCTAAATCGACATAAGGAGGGGAGATGCCCATAGTTGATTCAAAGACTGGAAGAGTGAGAAAGGATTACTCGATTGAGGAGCTAAAGGAAGCAGCTAATCTAATGAGGGGGCTGAACTTGGTCTCCCTCTGCGCAGCGAGATCTGGTCATTCCGGTGGAACCCTTTCCATTATGGATATCACTGCTGCCCTCTATCTGAAGGTTGCTAAGCACGACCCTAAGGACCCCTTTTGGGATGGGAGGGATAGGATAATATGGTCTACCGGCCACAAGGCACCATCCCTCTATTTGGGATTGGGGATGGCTGGCTATTTTGATGTGGAGGAGGTAGTTAAACTGCGCAAACTTTGGGCCCCATTCCAAGGGCACCCCCATTGGTTAAAGCTCCCTGGGGTGGAGGCCTCCACAGGTTCCTTGGGTCAAGGGTTGAGCATCGCTGTGGGAATTGCCTTAGCAGGAAAGTTGGACAAAAAGGATTACACCGTCTACGCACTTACCGGGGACGGGGAACATCAGGAAGGACAGATTTGGGAAGCAATTATGGAGGCGGGGAATTACAAGCTGGATAATCTGATCAACATCGTTGATAAAAATAGACTCCAAATAGATGGTTGGGTAAAAGATGTTATGGATATAAACCCCTTGGCGGATAAATATAAGAGCTTCAAATGGAATGTGCTGGAGATCGATGGGCACAATATGGAGGAAATCTTACAGGCCTTGGAAGAGGCCAAGTCCTACAAGGGGAAACCCACCGTGATCATCGCTCATACGGTAAAGGGAAAGGGTGTGGACTTTATGGAGGATGTTGCTGGCTGGCATGGCAAGGCTCCCAACTATGAACAGATGCTCAGCGGTATAGAACAACTTGGGCTTAAGGGCAAAATCGATGTGGAGAGACTCTTGCAGAAGGCAGCAGACTACCAGGGGGAGGTGGACAAGAAGTTAACTGCAAAGCAGCCCAAGTTCAGTCAAGATTACTTCTGGAACCAATTACCGAAGATGAGAGTAAAGATGGATCCTACCCGGAAGGGATTCGGGCGAGCCCTTTCCGAAAAAGGGAACGATGAGAGGGTTGTGTGTCTGGGTGCAGACATCTCTGGTTCCATAACCATAAGCCAGTTCTATGAAGATCATCCGGAGAGGAAGGGGAGGTTTCTCAGTATGGGAATTGCTGAGCAGAGTGGAACCGCGGTGGCTGCCGGTCTAGCCAAGGAAGGGAAGATAGCCGTCTTTGGCACCTATGGGGTCTTCGCCGCTGGAAGGAACCTGGACCAACTGAGAACCACTGTCTGCTACGGGAATTTCAATGTGCTCATCGCGGGGGCTCACGGAGGGGTCTCGGTTGGCCCCGATGGAGCAACCCATCAGGCCCTGGAAGACCTCTTCCAGATCTGTGGTCTTCCTAATATGAATGTCGTAGTTCCCTGCGATGCTGTGGAAACAAAGAAGGCTACTGAATACCTCCTCTTCGAGATCGTCGGTCCCAAGTACATAAGGTTTGCCCGAGAGGCCACCCCAATTGTGACTAAAGAGAAAACCCCTTTCCGCTTTGGCCGGGCAAATGTAATCAGATATAGGGGGGAGAAGGAGGAGTTTATTGATGCCTTTGAAACGGTTTTAGCCTCGGATTATGCCTCCGAAGGGGAGGATTTAAGCATAATCGCCTGTGGGCCCGAGGTGCCTGAGGCAATGAGGGCTGCCTATATCCTTAAAGAGGATTTCGGCATAGAGACCAGGGTGATAAACATGCATACCCTCAAGCCCTTAGATGAGGAGGCCATCATCAAGGCGGCAATGGATACTGGGGTTATAGTAACTGCAGAGGAACATCAGGTGGGTGGATTTGGAAATCGCATCAGCGCTGTTGTCGCCCAATCCCTTGATGTTTACCAAAAGGGGAAGGTAATTATGGGGATGATCGGGGTTAAGGACCGTTTTGGGGAGTCAGGCCAGCCCTGGGAATTGATCAAAGAATTTGAGGTGTCTGGCGAGCACATTGCTAAAATGGCCAAGGAGTTGTATGATGTGAAGATGAAATCATAGCGGTTTTTCCACTTTTAAAGATTGAAGAGCCATTTCAGATCTCTACGAAATAAGCAAAGAGGCCTAAAACGATTAGTACTACTCCGACAATCCCTTTTTCGTGATCCTCTATAAAATGTAACCTTACCCTTCCCATCCCTTTGGTGCCCAAGTATACCAACAGGAGCAGGCCGATGATGGTTATAGTTATGTAAAAAATGGAGACAATGGTGATGCCCGGCCATCCGAGGAGAGCACCGGCGGTGAAATAGTAAGCCTCGATTTCCACACAGGGTGTAAGGAACATCACCATACTCAAGGAGGCAATAAGAGCGGTTTTTGTCCTTGTGGGGTTTACAGCAGCTCTTCTGTGATGGTGATGGTAGCGCCCCCTTAGGCCCAGGATTATATAGATGGTTCCCAAGATGCCCAAAATCAAGGGGGCAGCAACCCTGGTGACAAGTTGGTGGAAAGCAAAAAGCTGGCGTCCAATCAAACCGATGATCACCCCAATCCCTATGGTGCTCAAGGTGTGAGAGAAGCCGGCAATGAGGGTAATGGGGAGGGACTCCCGTAAAGACCAGGCTTCAGCCTTGCTGATCGCCACTATAGGTAACCAATGATGGGGAGCAGCGAGATGGATGATGCTCAAGACCGATGTTCCAATTATGATCTGGATGATGCCTTGCATCTCAACACCGCAAACAAATGGGGATGGGAGAAGAAACTATAGACTAAAATGGCTTAAGTTAGGTTTCATTGTCAACTCTCCCTAAGAGGTCAGCTTCCCCCCCCTTCTCTTCACCAAGCGTATACTCAATAATCTCCTCAAGCTTTGCTGTAGCCACACAGAGATAGGTATCAGCGGCCCCATAGTATAATTTTACCTCACCATCTGGTTCCACAAGCGCACCACAGGCAAAGACCACATTGTTTACATCGCCAATCCGTTCATAATACTCCCGCGGGGAAAGCAGAGGGACCTTGCAACGACCAATTACCACTGAGGGGTCTTCCAAGTCAAGTAATACAGCCCCTACCCTATAGACCGGTCCCGAGACAGTTAGCTTAACCCCGTGGTAGATTTCCAGCCATCCTTGCTTAGTCTTGATTGGAGGGGCTGAGGCTCCAATCCGGTAAGAATCCCAATATCCCTTACGGGGGGTAATCAACACTTTGGAGTTACCCCAACTTTTTAGGTCGTTGGAATAGGAGATCCAAATACTGCCCACATCAAGACCAATTGGCCGGTCCAACCTCACATACTGGCCATTGATCTTCTCCGGAAATAGAACCCCATCCTTATTCCCTGGCTCAGATATGAGGGCAATCCGCTCGAAGTGGTGGAAATCTTCCGTCTTGGCCAATGCTATCCGAAATCCATAATTGGAGGTTGCGGTATACATTACATACCAGGAACCATCGATGAATGTTGCCCGCGGATCCTCTATGCCTCTTGCCTCGTATATACTGAAGATCCCCTCCTTAGCAGGGAGAAGAACGGGTTTCTCCTCAACCTCAAAGTGGAAACCATCTCCACTCTTAGCCAAGGCAAAAAAGGAATAGCCCTGCTGTCCCTCAACCCGGAGGAGAAGTAGATACTCATCTCCTAACTTGACCGGGGTTCCGTTGAAGACCGTATTGCAGCGGAAAGGTATATCTTCCAGGGTCAAAGCAGGATTCCCTTCCCAGCGGTGGAATATGTCTCGTCCAGCTCTCTTTCTCATTCTCAAAACTCCTTTTCGCTTTCCTTACAGGCCTCTACAATCTGCCCGATTTCGGTGGACCCCAAACATATACAGGAGTTTGCTGCTCCATAATAGATCCTTACCTCCCCATTAGGTTCAATAACTGCCCCACAGGAAAAGACCAGGTTGGTTACATCCCCTATCCGTTCATATTCCTCCCGCGGTGAAAGGATGGGAACATTTGTTCTCCCCACAACAACTTGTGGATTCTCCTTATCGAGAACTGCCGCCCCCAGTCTAATAAGCGGTCCCGAAGAGGTTTGCTTAATCCCATAGTAGATAAGGAACCAACCCTGATCGATTTCTAAGGGTGGTGTGGCCACACCTATCCGATCACTGTCCCAAAATCCGGCCCTTGGGGTCATTACTACCTCAGACCATCCCCAATATTCTAAGTCATCGGAAAAGCTGATCCAGATGCTACTACCAGCCCAAGGGCGTTCCAGGCGGGAATATTTCCCCTTAATTTTCTTAGGGAAGAGCGCCCCGGTCTTGGTGTCCGGCTCCGAGACAAGGCCTACCCTCTCTACCGATCTAAAATCTTGGGTACGAGCCAATCCTAAGCGGTAACCATGGGGTCCGAAGGCGTCATAAAAAATGTAATACACCCCTTCCAATAAGCTGATCCTGGGATCGAGAACGCCCATTTCCTCATAGGGGGCAAATGGGCCCTTCCGGGAAGGAGCTAAGAGGGGGTGATCGCTCACCGCGAAATGATATCCATCTGAACTCTTGGCTGGGTAGATTGAGTAGAACCCTTCTAAACTTTCGATCGTCACCAGTAGAATGTATTCCCCTCCCATTTTGATCGCACCGGCATTGCAGATGTCTCCGCATCGGAAGGAGAGGTCCTCTATGGTGATGATCGGATTACCCTCCCACCGGTGAACGATGTCTGGACCGTGTCTTCTATGCATTGGAGATCCCTCCTTACAGCTTCATCTTTTTTAAACGGGCAGGTCTGGAAAAGCCTCCATTGCTATAAGACTACTTACCTATCCTCCTCGATATTAGTATCATATTGGGGGAATCGATGGTATATTCGCTACCATTTAGATCTCCAAAGACCCTTTCCAGCCTGAACCCAACTTCATTTAACATCCTCTTCAATTCAACGAGGGTGTAGGCCCTGATCGATTGTTTCCAACTTTCCCTTCTCCCATCAGGAAAGAAAACCGTATTCTCCCAGTTGAGCCTACCTTCCCAGGGATCAAAGCTCCATCGCTTCTCGATCTTTATTCCATTATGTTCTTCTACCTCTTTTGACCTGAAGTCCCTGATCTCTTTCTCCCTATTCCACAAGTCCATTAGAAATTTCCCATTGGAAACCGTTGCAGATGCGATCTTTTCAAGCATCTTCAGATTTTCTGCATCATCTTTAAAGTAACCAAAGGATAAAAATAGATTCAATGTAATATCAAATTTGTTTTGAAATTCCATTTCTCTGGCATCGCCTATTAGGAAGTTGATCGTCAGGTCCTCTTCTTTCGCCCTTCTCCGGGCAACCGCAATCTGTTTGGGTGAAAGGTCAATACCGGTGACTCTATATCCCCTTCTTGCTAATTCGATGGAGTGTCTGCCATAACCACAACATACATCCAAGATGGATTGACCTGGCTTAAGCCCTAAGATTTTCACCACCCCATCCACCTCTTTAGGGGCTTTCCGAATGTCCTCCTCCACATAGAGGTCAAAAAATATCTGCCTATTGTATAGATCCTCAAACCACTCCAAGGGAAGCCTCCCCATCTAAGCACTTAGCCGCCTGCAGCGGGCTTTCTGGCAGGATAAACAGAATTTACTGGATTTGTATTCACCCTACCCATCCCCTCCATTATTTACCTGATCATCCTGTTAATCCCGTCTAAAAATGGAATCTCCTACGATTAGGGCAACCAATATTCCTGCCGTCCTTCACGAAGTTAGCAGCTTGGCCCTTAAAGTATTTCCCCATAGTCTACCTCAATTCCCCTGTCAACTTTTTGGTAATAAATGATCTTCACTCCTATATGTTCTGACAGAGAAGCTTTTACTTTATAGGTATATGGCTTAATGGACACAGGAACATTCCCAATATAACCATCAATTCCCTTTGCCTCTTCCTCGGCACTCGCTAGGCAGTAGCCTGTGCCTTTTATATCAGCTCCCTTCTTCAGAATCGCTTCTTGAAATCTCAGACCAATAAAGGTTTTCACAACCACTAAATCTTTTACCCATTTTTCCACCATATTTTGATCTATTTGATCCAATGCATCCTTGAAATTCTCCAATTTCCTCAGTATCCTCTCAGTTGCAGTTCTGATTGCCTCAGGTTTTTGCTCCAGATACCACCTTTCCCATTCTGATAACTTTCTTCCGGTAAACTGCTGAATGAGCTCGCTCATCTGCCCGACAATCCTTGGTCGTGTTCCTTGCGCATATTGATTCGCCAGATTAATAAGGGGGGAAATATATTTAGGAAACTCAGGGGTTTCTATCTCCAAATATCTGCGAATCTCTTCAATACCGATTCTTACTTTCACTTCCTAGCAACCTGTTCGTGGAGGAGCAAAAATTTCGATTTATATTTGTAATTCATCGTGGTATCCACCCCCACAAGACCGGATTTAATCAAATGAGCGTTGATGAAGGTCTTGTTTTTTAAGTAAAGGTAGCAGAGCAAATTGTTCTGCTCATCATATTTCACGGCGTCAAATTTCAGGAAAACTTTCTCTCCTCTTGTTTTATCCATTAAATACTCTATTGCCTCGCCATTTTTACTCATTATCTTTTTTATCCCCAACAATCTAATTTTTAGACCATCATTGAGTATCAATATCTCTGGGCTGATTACTTCCTTCACAGAATAATATTTTTCTCTTTCATAATGGGAACCATCTATCCTCGACCCAAACCTCAATTTCCTTGGGTCAACCTTCTTGTCAAACTTTATTGGGTCCTTGAAGGTATAGGGAAGTCTTTTTGTCTTCTCTGAAAAATCGGTGTCTTTCTCCCCTTGTTGGATTATTTCAAAAACCGCATCTTCAAAAATCGTCCTTTGCGTCAACTTTAGCTTATCCTTTATGGTTGGAAGGAACCCCCTATTTATTTCATATCCAATAGAATTTCTGCTTAAATTTTTAGCTGCTAACGATGTTGTTCCACTGCCTAAAAATGGGTCAAGGACTGTGTCCCCGACGAAACTGAACATCTTAATCAAACGTTTCGGCAACTCTTCCGGAAACATTGCTAGATGTCTGTTCTGTCTCTCCCCAGGAAAATTCCAGTGGCCGGTGAAGTACCTGTTCCACTCCTCAACCGACAATTTGGAACGTTCCTTAGCCTCCTTGCTTGGCTTGGGTGCTATTCCGTATTTTTTGAAGATCAAGATAAATTCGTAATCAAGTTTGAGTATTCCATTCCTTGGATAGGGGAAGGAGCCCATCACTGTGGCTCCGCCGGTTGTGTGCGTCGTAGTAACCTTCTGCCAGATGATCGCACCCATATAGTCGAAGCCCGCCGATTCACAGAACTTGATGATCTCCGTTCTTATGGGAATGACCTTGTACCTTCCATAATAGACAGAGCGAGCAAATTGATCGCCAATGTTGATACACAGCCTGCACCCTTTGTGTAACACCCTATGGCACTCATTCCAAACTAAACTTAGGTTGTTCACATATTCTTCATAGCTGTGATGAAAACCAATTTGCCTTTCCTCTCCATAGTCCTTTAATTGCCAATAGGGAGGGGAAGTAACGATGAGATGGACAGACTCATCGGGCACTTCCTTCATATCTCTGGAGTCACCTATGATTATCTTATGCCAAGTCTTCATATCTCACTACTCTCACTTTGGTGAAGCGATCGTATGGATCTGTACTTCCCCTCCTTTTGAACTTAGCTCCCTTAAAGTTCAGCCACTATTCTCTCTAATGTCTTTAGTCCTAACTCCTCAGCGCGGCGCGCATCTTTCAGGAATTTTCGGGCCGTTTGTAAGCGATTTACATCCTTAATCTCCTCGCCCTTTGGTGGAAACGGGAATGCCTCAGATACATTGTTTAAGCAATGGGCAACCATTTCATAATGGCTTGTCGCCTCATCAAACAATGGACTTAGCTTGCCGTCAATCCGTTCCTTAGCCTCTTTTAAGAAGCGAACAGCAAAATCTCGGCACTCATTCCAAACGGCAGCGTTGTATGCCATACCAAATCTATCGACTTTGTTAGCCTCCAATGCTCGTATCCAGTTGTCAAAACCGGCCAACCCTGCTTTATACTTGGGGAATATCCACTTGGAGGGGCTCTGGGAGTGCTCTAAAGCAAATTCAAATGCCTCCTTAACTGTTCTGAGGTCATCCGCAGCCTGAGCAGGTTTTACCCGATACATCTCCAACACACCAATCTCCGTATTGCCCAGTTCATTCCATAGCTTAGGTCCCTTGCCTAAATCACATCCTGGGCCCGAGAAGTAATACCCGTTATCGTCATAGCCATAGACGACATAATACTCCGGGATATCCAGTTCCCAACCATAACAAGGAAGACCTTCATCAATGACCCCTTTCGCCCATTCCCATGTTTGCTTCTGTCGCTCAGCAAAATCGTTGGCTGATTTAAAGGCAAATATCCCATCAACGGTATAACCGAGGTTGTTTCCCAGCTTGAAAAGCATCTCCGTATTCCATGCCGTGGGCCCAGATGGGCAGACGACCTCATGAATATTAATGATAAAGGCATGCCCAGTCCCCCCAAAAAGCCAAGCGTCGGTGAGATCTATATTCAAATATTCGAGGCAACCTTTAATACAGCCAAGATGTGAGACCCACTGTGGTTTCCATCTTAGACCTTCAATTTTCTTTGCCATTTCTCCTTCCTCCTCAATTTCAAACTGCCATTTCCGTCAATCTATTCTCCCTTACTCTCTGGCCAGAAGATAATTTGGGCAAATATTATATTATGCCCACTTAAAAAATAATGTCAAAGTTTCCTTTCCTCAACACCTCTCTCCCCTATCTTCCCTGAAAACAAGCATCCTCTCCCCCCGGGGGGTAAGATCATAGTAGGTGTGATTGCGGTGCTTGATCCATTTCCCCTCTACTATTCCTTTTCTGTATTGGACCATCCTTCTGGCAACCCTGGAGATAAGCCCTAACTCCCTCAACCTCCTCAGTCGACGGAAGGTCTCCTGCAGGCCGATCCCCGTATTCTGGGAGATGGGATGGGCATAGTCCAAGCCATAGGCCTGGAGATGTCCCAGGATAGAGAAGTCCTCCTCTTCCAACTCATAAAATAGCTCATCTATGGGTTCTTCACCCCTATGGTCCTCGATCTCCTGCCAAGTTACCTCCACCAACCTCCCTTGATGAACACTCCTCAGGCTCGGGCAACCCACCTTATGCACCGAAAATACCCCATCCTCCCGGAAATAGCCAACTATGGCATCCCCTACTTGGGGATTACAGCACTGGGAGAGATGATAGCTAATGCCCTGATCGGCCTGATGCAAGCTCCTCTTTTTCATTGTGGGCTTGGAGAACCTCTATTCTTATGGCCTGGCTCCTTCTGCCGGGGGCAGAAACCCAGATCTTGTGTCGACCTTCCTCAATCCTCCAGCGGGCAGAGAAGGGGGGGCCAACTTGACAAAACCGCTCTCCGTCCACCCACCAGGTTACCTGTGGTATCCCCTGGGGCACCAGCGCAGAGAGCTTGATGGTCTGGTATTCCCGCCGCAGGATGGGGTCGATCTGGAAAATGTCCCCATCTGAGGGGAAGGAGACCTGAAGCATAGTATCCCCAGGCCAATGGGCAAACGGATGGAGGTCTCCCCCTAACTGATTGGGTCTGGAGACGAATTTGGGCGACTGACCCAGGGGGGAGAACTCCTCCGGGGGATCGGGGATGCCCTGGGAATGGGCCCAATCCCTGTAGAGTGGGCCTAAAACCGTATATAGCCTCTTCTCTACGAACTCCTCTGGAGTGTCCTCCGAGGCGAGGAGGCCGTTTCTTCGGTCGATCCTTATTCGGCGATGCATCCCACACATCCTCTTTGGCTCGGTCCCCTTGATAAATGACTCCATACAGCTCGTGGGACAGTCGGGCCCAGGTAGAAGGCCGGAAAGGGGGCATATAGAGCATCTGATGATCCCGGGAGGGGTAGGGGGCTTCCCGGGGGGGTGATCCCTGTGCAGATAGAGCATGAGATCCCGAAAGATCGGCCCTGCTCCGGTGATGCCGCTAACCCTCTCCATTGGCCTCCCATCGAAATTGCCCACCCAGACCCCCACCGTATACTTGGTTGTATAGCCTAAGGTCCAATTGTCCCGGTAATCCTTGGATGTCCCAGTCTTTGCTGCACAGGAGAAAGGAAGGTTCAGCGGGGTGTTCTCCCCAAATGCGGGAATGCGTGCATTCCGATCGGAGAGGATATCAGCCAAAAGCCAAGCAACCTGAGGGGAGAAGACCACCTTTCCCTCGTCAGAAGCAAGGTCGTCCATCCTCCATTTAAGCCGAAAGAGCTTCCCCCCACAGGCCAAGGCAGAATAAGCATGGGCCAACTCCAACAAGGTCACTTCCCCATCCCCCAGGGTAAGCCCAAGGCCATAATGATACGGGCCCCTGCGCAGGGATTCCATACCAACCCTCCGGAAAAGGGAGAGCAGCCGGTCAACACCCAACCAATAGGCTACCCGGGCTGCGGGGACATTGTAGGAAGAGGCCAGGGCTATCCTCAGCCTTACCGGTCCATGGTAGTGGTTGTCATAGTTGTGGGGGGAGTAATCACCACCGAAATCAGGGAGATATGCCTCTATGTCGGGCAAGAGGGTCGCCGGGGTCATCCCTGAACTCAGGGCAAGTCCGTAGGTAAATGGCTTGACTGCAGATCCAGGCTGGCGGAGGGAGAGGACCCCATTTACCTGCCCCTGGATGGAGGGATCGAAGAAGTCCTTTGAGCCCACCATAGCTAATATCTCCCCTGTTGGGTTCTCTATTACCACCGCTGCCCCATTGGTCACCCCATTTGATCTGAGGAGGTCTATCTGGTCCCTAAGCAACTTCTCTGTTGCCTCCTGGACCCTTAGGTCCAATGTAGTCCAGAGTTCACCCCCCCTCTCCCTCTCCTGGGGGGAAAGCTGGGAGAGACAGTAACGGGTGAAGTGGGGGGCACGGAAGTTCCTCCTCGCCGAAATGGGCCTCACCTCTTCGGAGCTCGCCATCCTGTATTCGGCTTCGCTGATATAACCTAAGTCAAGCATCCTTTGGAGGACGAAATCTTTCCGTCTCCTCACCGACTGGGGGAAACGATAGGGGTCATACTTGGATGGCGCTCCCGGTATTCCAGCAAGCCAGGCCGATTCGGCCAAGCTAAGCGAGCTTGCCGGTTTGCCAAAATAGAGCTGGCTAGCCGCCTCCAACCCATAGGCCCCATTGGCAAAGGGAACACGGTTGATATACTGGGTGAATATCTCCTCCTTGGATAGGGTATTCTCCAGCCTTAGGGCAAGCCAGGTTTCATATAGCTTGTTGACGAATGTTCGCCTTATCCCAAAGATTTGGCGCACCACTTGCTGGGTGATGGTTGACCCCCCGGAGACTATCCTCCTTGACCTAATGTTTTGAAGGATGGCTCGCAAGATGGCTCTGAGGTCAACCCCAGGATGGTTCCAGAACCTCTTGTCCTCTAAACCCACAAGGGCATTGATCATATTTTGGGGAACTTCTTCAAATTCCAACCAGCGACAGCAGCCATCCTGAGCGGAACGGACCTCGCAGAGCTCCCTCCCCTCCCTATCGAGGATGCGCAAGGAGAGGATCTCCTTGGGTGCAAGCCTCTCCTGAGGGAAGGGTATCCAGAGGGAGAGATAAAGGGAGACAAGACCAATGCAGATAATTAAAAGGAGAGACCTTTTTCTATTCCACATGAACCCTTCCTCCTTTAGCCCTGCCGAACACCTCAGGCCTATACATCTCCTCTGCCCTGGTGGAAGGGAGGCGAAAGCTCCCCCGGGTGATAGCCCGCGCCAGATACCTATACTCCCAGACCCCAGCTCTTAGGGTGGTGGCAAAGAGGAGGACCCTATCATCCAGGCTCTCCACGTGGTCGAACCCTGTTCCCCAGTAGTTTCCCCCCATCCTCCTAGGTCTCCTCAATCTTCCTCGCCCCCTCTCCCTGCTTTCGGTGACCAAAGAGCCCAAGATAGGCTCATACCCGGCGGGGAGGGGATCATCTACCACCACGAAGCTCCTTTCTTGCGGGGTGGAGATACGCAGCCTCACCTCCACCACCGATCCCACTGGCGTTGGTCTTACCTCCCCCTGGCGGGATGTCCAGAGGAGCTGGTCCCCCATCTCCCCCCCACCTGGTGGGGGCTCAGCCAATCTGATGCTCTTCTCGATGTTGAACCCCCGGTCGATCCAAGGGAGTGGTTCCTTGGGGCAGTAGGTAAGCCTCAACCCATAGTAGAGTATCCCTTTGCCTTTCTTTTCGATTCTCAAGGGGACTGTTTGCCGCTTGGGGAGACTCTCCAGGGCAATCTCCTTCCTAAGGGATTCCAGGGACCTCCCCTGGAAGAGATGATCCAAGAGGAGCCTACCGGCAGCTCGAACCTGAGCCTGGAAGTGAGGCTCTTCCCCTTCATACCTGCGGAAGTAGGCGGCCAGGGCAGAGAGAGCATAGAAGTTCTCCTGGGTCGTCCCCCAATGATCCCTCTTTCCCCTCTCGGCGATCAACCACCTGACCACCTTCTCCGAGAGGGGTACCTCCCCTGTCTCCAAAAGTGCCTCTAAGGCCAAAGCGGTAGTCCTCAGATTGGAGTGGTAGATACGGGCAAAGCCGAAATCGTCGGGCTCCTCGAAGTGAGCAGCAGTGGGGGAAATCCTAATCAGGCTGAGGAGTTCCTCCCTTAAGTTCTCCTCCATCTCCCCGTGCCCCCCTTCGAAATGGACTGCCCGCAGCATATAGGCTTTGGCTAAGATGGGGAGGGTAAACCGATCCGCATACATCCTGGCCAGAAGGGGGGGAAGGGGCCTACCCAAAAGGGCGAGGTCATAGAGGGCAAAGCCGTTGAAGCAGCGCCAAGCCCCAGGGCTGTAGAGATCCTTGGCTACCCCCCTCCTCTCCATCACCCCCCTTAGCCACGATGCTGCCCGGCGGAGGACCCTCTCCTCAACCTGATAGCCATGTCGTTTAGCCTGAATCAGGGCATAGAGGACATAGGCGGTGAGATATGGGGAGGGATGTGCCGAATCCTTCCAGTAGGTGAACCCCCCATTGGGGGCTTGAAAGAGGGGAACCTCCTTGAGCCACTCCTCGACGAGGGAGTGGAAGTTGACCCCTTTCAAGGCAGGAAGGTCAAAGGCCTCCACCAAGTCCCCGGCGGTAATCATCGGCAGCACCCTTGATGTCCTCTGCTCCAAACACCCGTAGGGATACTCAAAAAGGTATTTGACTGCTCCCCCCAATTGGGAGAGGGCGGTAGAGGATAGGCTGACGGTAAGGTCTCCCAAACCCTCAACCCTCTCCTCGGGGACTACGATCCCTTCGGTTGCTCCTTCATCGGTCGGCTTGTAGATGGCCACAGATTCCCATACCTCCGGCTCCTTGATGGGAACCTTCACCTCCACCCCATCCCTTTCCTCCCCGGAGGCCGCCTGAAACCTAAAGCTGGCTTGACCCAACACCTTCGCTGCATAGTCAAACCGCACTTCCTTCCCTCCACCCTGGGCTAAGAGGAACTGAGCAGTTCTCCTCTCCCCTAAGCTTACCCCTTCGGCCTCCGCCCTGAGCAGGATAGGGGCATCCCTGCCGGTGAAGTTCTGGGCCACAACCCCGGCTTCGATTCGGTCTCCCACCCTAAGGAACCTAGGGAGGGATGGGCGAAGGAGGAGTGGTTTCTTCACCTTGAGGTGGGTTTCCCCTGCTCCAAATTTGGAGTCGGTGGTCTGGGCGATGACCATAACCCTGAACCTGGTCAGGTTATCGGGGAGCCGAAATTTCACCTCCCCTCTGCCTTGGGAGTCGGTTTCCAGAAGGGGGTTCCAGTAGGCGCAGTAGATGAAGTTCTTGCGTAGCTCCACCCCGGCCAGGGCCTCTATCCCACCTGCTCCCCCCAAGTCCTCTCCCTTCTCGCCATAATTACGCTGTTCAATGAGGTGAATTAGGGGCTCTGAAGTGAGCACCGAGAGGGGGCGGTGGCGATAGAAGAAGTCAAAGGGGTTGGGGGTAGGAAAGGCGGTAAGGGCCAATACCCCTTCATCAACCACGGCCACGGCCACCTCCGCCTGCCGAGGCCTCCCCCGGAAGTCCTTCACCCAATACCTCATCCTCACCTCCTCCCCTGGCCTATACTCCCTTTTGTCGGTCTCCACCTCCACGGTGAGGCTCCGGCTCTCCGGATCGACTGGAAGTTCGATATAGCCGATCTTGAAGCTTGGCCTTCCCACATCTTCCCCATCGGTAAAGCCCCTTCTACCTTCTAAGAGGATGACGGAGACGAAGACATTGGGGATACAGTCCTCAACGATGGGGATGGATATCGTGGGAGCTGAGCCAACCACCAATTCTGTCCAGTGCCGAATTATCCCCTCCCTCTCCAGGGAGATAAGGGCAGTGGCCTCCTCATAGGGGGATTTGATCAGGATCTTCGCCTGATCCCCTACCTTATACCTCTTCTGATCGCTGAGCAGTTCGATGCGGTCGTCATCCCTCCTCTTCCAGGCCGCATACCCCTTACCCGCAACCCAGAACCAGATTGTGGACACCACACGGTTGCCCCTCCCATCCTTAGCCTGGACTATAAACCTGTAGGAACCAGCCCCCTTCGGCTTAAGCACCCTCTTTAAAGGACCTTCCTGTGATTTCAAGCCGAATTGGGCTTGGGTGCTCTCTGCCTCACTGGAAACCCAGAAGGTGCGCCCCCCAAGCCCCACCTTGCGCACCGAGTGCCACTCCCTCCGCACCAGCTTGCAGTCGAGATTAACCCCGGAAAGGGGGGTTCCATCAGGCTTGACGACGATGAGCTTAACCGGAAGTCCCTCCCCTTCCTCGACGAAGGTGGACTTAGGGGATATGCCGATGTAGAACTCCCCCCGATGGACGATGACCGATGCCCTCCCTGCTGCTGTCTGCCTGGTGATACCGGTTACCTCCGCCTCAAGGAGGAGTGAGGCCGATTGAGACACTTCATCGGGCTCGATGGGGACGGAGACCTGGAGGTTCCCCTCTTCATCCAAGCTGTCCTCCCCAGAGGCCAGAAGTCGGCTCTCCCTCCCCTTCGGGGTGCCGAAGCGATAGCCCTCCCAGCCAGGTGGGGAGAACCTCTTATGGGTCAGCCTCAGCTTCCAAGAGATGGGGACATGGCCCATAGGCGCGCCGAAGAGGTAGTTGGCGGAGATCGTCGCCCTGTATTGGTCGCCGAAGATGTATTCATCCTCCTGGGGGTGGACTTCCACCAGAAACTCTGCTGGCCGGTAGGCCTCCACCCGGAAGTTTCCCTCAACCAAGGGTTTCCCCTTCCTCCCTCGCTCATAGGCCTGGAGGCTATACCAACCGGAGTGGGCTGCCGGAGGGAGGGGAAGGTCAGCGAAGAATGAACCTGTGCCCTGGAGGGGGAGGACCCTCTTGAAGATCTCCTCCCTCATCGGATCCCTTACGGAGACCATCACCGAGTCGAGATCGGGAAAGCTCCAATCCCCCCCTCTCCTATCCCTGATGATCCCCTTGAAATGAACGGTCTCCCCGGCCCGGTAGATGCCCCGTTCGGTGAAGATGGTCCCCTCCCTTTTGCGCACCTGCGGGTGCCAATCATATCTGATCCCAAACCGATAGGGGGAGATCCCTGTCCCCCAGTCTGAACGGGTGAAACCGAAGTCACCCTTATGGTAGCAGAAGAGATACTGGAGGGGATGGCCGAGCCCCCTTCTATCCTTGAGGCCAAACTCTCCCCATCCAGGGCCCTCAACGCTCCCCAACTCATCGGTTTTTCCCCTCCAGAGGACCTTGTTCTGACTTGATCTGGCCTCCACGGTTGCCCCGGCTATCGGTTTTCCATTCCGCAGAGAGGTTACCCAGGCAACTGTGTTGTCCGGGGAGAACTTCGCGGTGATCGCTAAACCGGTGACCTGATAGAGGGCCTTTTGCACCCTCTTTCGAGGCTCCTCCACCTGGTCAGAGGAGACCCGGAGAAAAACCACCCCTTTCCCCTTCGGGCCAAGCAGTCCATCGAGTTCAACAGGGGTGACCATACTTAGGTTCCTCTTCCCCTTGATGGGGAGGAAGCGGTCAACCCTATAGGGGCCTTCATATCCCTGCCTATATGCGATCTCCATAAAGGGGACCAAGGAGTCGGGGTCGATTTGCTCCAATTGGATATGCACCGAATCGAGGTTTATACTCCTTAAGGGGACCTTACGGTCACCGTAGGCCTCAACCAGGCCATAGCCTTCCCTGATCCGGAATTTGGGAGGGTAGGGGCCGGTGTGAAAGACTAAGCTTGTATCGCCGGTGAGGAAGGTCGAATCCCTGTCCACAAGGGTAGAGGGGAAGATGACCCGGTATTCGCTCTCCGGTTTGAGGGGTGCCGGAACCCAAACCTTGGTTTCAAACCCCCTCCAATATCTTCGCCTGGTCAGCTCCACTGAGGGTTCGATGTGCAGCTTCTCCAAGACCTCCCTCCGGGAGACAGGATTGGAGAAGATCAGCCGGAAGCCCTTCTCCAGCTCGACCTTCTCCACCCCCTTAAGCCTGAACTCCTCTACTGTATAGAATCCAAAGGACTCATACCCCTTCATCCCCAGTTCACCATCCTTACCCCTGAGCCCCTTCAGGAGATGGACCTGATAATGTTTTCCCCTTTTCAGTTCCTGGGGGAGAAGGACAAGGACCCTGTCCCTTCTTCCCCTTACCACATTTCTGAGGGGTCCATGGAACTCCTCAGGGTTGGGGTGGCGAAGCTTAAAGGGGACCTTCTTCCTCTCCTCACCCCAGGTGAGGCGAATGTGCCTCTTCGCTCTATGAGGGTCCATGGGCTGGTTGAAGGCCAATCCAATATGGACATCAAGGGGGACCCACCTCTGCTCTGGTTTAGGATAGGAGCGAAGAAGCCTTGGCCTGGGGGTCTCAAATTCAAACCAATAGTCGTCCTTGAGTTTAGCTCCATCCAGTGCGGTTACCCCACGGGGGATCTTGACCCGATAGCGGGTGGAGTAGGGGAGGGTGTCTGCGGGGATAAACTTGAGCAGAGAGGTGCCCAGCCAGAGGAGTTTCCCCTTAACCGCGGGGAAGATGCGAAAGAGGTCCTTTTGGTTCTCCTTGACCTCCTGGCGGGCAGCCTCGGTGAGGGGAACCATCGGCCGATCGAAGCAGACATATATCTCCCGGGCCTCGTCCCTTCCCTTAAGCTCCCCCCGAGGGGAGGAGGCAACCACCCTCAACCCTCCCGCTGGTTCTTGGGCCCTGGAGCCCCCCAGGGGGAGGGCTAAAAGGAAGAGCAAGCAGATCTGACAACGCCAACTTCTGGGCATCGAAATCACCTCCCGGGTTAATGCCCCTTTACCACTTCAAGCTCTTATCCGGATATGGCGGATGGGGTGGAATCCGCTTGGGCTTGGCCTTAATCTCCTGGAGGAGGTAGTCGATCGCATAATCAAGCTGCGGATCCTTGCCTCTGGCCATGGAGCCAGGATCGTTCTCCACCTCAATGTCCGGAACCGTGCCCCACCCCTCGATCAGCCATTTCCCATCCAAGCTCCAGCCGGGGAACTCCGGCTCGGAGAGAAAGCCCCTATCCTTGAGCGGTTTATTCCCCCTTATTCCTACCCACCCTCCCCAGGTGCGCATACCAATGACCGGGCCAAGCTTCAACCTCTTGAACCCCTCGGTGAATGTCTCCCCATCTGAGCCGGTCTCCCCATCACAGAGGGCAGCCATATAGCCCCAGAAACAGGCCTCTGGGGTGCGATAGATGACCGGGGAGTTGCGGCTTCCTCCCACCGCCCAGAGCTGGCGAGCGAGGTAGGAGAGGATTAGCTCGGCCACAAAACCTCCCCCATTCTCCCGCACATCGATGATCAGACCCTCCTTTTTATGCTGAGGGAAGTAGTCCCGGCCAAAGATGGAGAGCCCGCGGGAGCCCATATCGGGGAGATGGATATAACCGATCTTCCCTCCAGATCTTTTCAGGGTATACTCCCTCCTCTCCCGTACCCAATCCTCATACCGCAACCGGTGCTCGTTCTTTAAGGTCTTCACCACCACTGTCTTCGCCCCTTCCAAGCTGGGTTTGGAGTTTATCGTTAACTCCACGGGAACTCCCGCCTTGTTCTGGAGAAGTTCCAGGTAGTTCCGGTGGGCATCTACCCTCCGACCATCGATCTTCAGGAGGAACATCCCTGGTTTCACCTCTATTCCGGGTGCACTTAGGGGAGAGGTAACCTTGGAATCCCATTCATTCCCCCGCAGGACCTTGGTGATTTTGTAATATCCTGATGGGTAATCGGGCTGGACATCGATCCCTAAGAGACCAACCCCTACCCTCTTTACCCGCCGCCAGTCGCCTCCCCAGACATAGGTGTGTCCGGCACTCAGTTCGGCGAACATCTCACCGATAAGATCATTCAGCTCCTCCCGCGAGGAGATGCGGGGGATAAACTGAGCATACTGGTGGTAAACCCCTTCCCAATCCACCCCATGCATATGGGGGTCGTAGAAGAAATCCCGCTGCAATCTCCAAGCCTCGGCGAACATCTGCCTCCACTCGGCCTTGGGGTTGATCCGCAGGGACCACCCCTCCAGGGGAATGATCCCCTCCTCTTTCTCCCCCTTGGGGGAGGAAGCCTGGCCAGCTTCCATCAGTCGAAATGTGGAACCCTTTCTGGTGACCAACTTCTTTAAGTCAGCGGAGAGATCATAGCTATCTATATGTTCGGCAATAACCTTATCTTTCCTCTTCTTTAGGTCATAGAGATGCAGGCTATACGGTGATTTCGACCCCTCGAAAAGCTCTCTACCCAACATCCCTTTATCCTCCCAACTTAGCCAATAGACCTTCCCCTTGATCGCCCTTAGGTCCCTATAATTTCCAGGGGGCAAAGGAAATTCAGAGATCCTCCCGGCCAACCCTTCCCAGTCGATCTCTACCTTAACCTTCTTCCCTTTGTCCCTTCCCTTCTCCTTGTCCTCTTCCCCTTTGCCCCCTGCTGGGGGTTCCGCATTTTGACCCTCTGGCTGAACGGCAAAGGGGGATTGAACACCCTTTTTGAGGACCAGAAGATAGGGCTTTGTGTAGCCAAGGTTAACAAACCTCCCATCATAGCGGTCTAGGTAGGGGTTAAAGGTGCGATCGGAGAGGAAGAATAGATACTTCCCCTCTGGGTCCCAGGTGGGACTGAAGCTGCGGAAGAACCCATCGGTGACTTGGTGTCTTTCCCCGGTCTTTGTGTCATAGATGAAGATATCCGAACTTCCCCTCTCGTTCGGCCTGGTGTAGGCCAGCCACCTGCTGTCCGGGGACCAACTCCACTCCCTGATCTCCCACCTCCCGGTATCCACAACTGTGGACGTCCCCTTTTCCGGATCTAATAGGTAGAGGATGAGATCCTTATCGGAATAGACAAGCTTCTGGCCATCAGGGGAAAACCGCGGAGGAAACCTCCAGACCTTTCCATCATAGGTGACCCTCTTCGCCGGTTTTCTCCCCTGGGCATCCCAGAACCAGACCTCCATCTCCCCGGTGCTGTCGGAGAGCCCGGCTACCCATTTCCCATCCGGGGAGAACTCCCCCCCATAGACCCTTGCCCCTGATGATCGGCTAAGCTGACGAATTAGCCCACCTTTGGCGGTGGGCAGGGAGAAGAGCTCCCCGCGGGAGTTGATGAGTAGCCTCTTCCCATCTGGGGAGAGGTCGTAGCCAGTGATGAACTCCTTCGGGTCCACCCACCGCTCCTGGGCCTGGAGCCGATCCGAGGGGAGATGGATATCTACCTTCCAGGTTTTTCCAGTGGGGATATCATAAACCCAGATATCCATTGCATATTGATAGACGATCTTCCCATCTCCCAAAGATGGAAAGCGCACATCATAATCCTGATGGAAGGTGAGCTGTTGGAGTCCGCTGCCATCTGGGTTCATTGACCAGAGGTTCCCCCGACCAGTGGAGTCGGAGAGGAAGTAGATCTTCCCCCCATACCACATGGGAAAGCTGTCGTTGCCCTTGTACTTGGTTACCTTCTTGAACTCCAGGCTTTGCAGATCGCCCACCCAGATGTCCTGGGCCCACCCCCCCTTATACCTCTTCCAGCTGCGGAACTCCAAGGCATACTGGTTGAAGGCAATCCTCTTCCCCCCCGGCTCAAAGCTGGCCCTACTGGCTTTGGTCAGGGGCAGAACCTGGGGGTAACCCCCATCTATCCCCACGGTGTAAAGCCGCCAATCCCGGAGCGGGGAATCCCTCATCGAGCGGAAGAGGATGCGTCCATCTGGTGTCCAACCGATGACCTGATCCCTATCCGGGTGGTAGGTGAGCCTCCTGGGTTGCCCCCCGGTGGAGGGGATTATATAGACATCGGAGTTTCCATCATACTGGCCGGTAAAACCTATCCACCGCCCATCAGGGGAGAACTTGGCAAACCTTTCCTCCCCCTCGCTCACCGTGAGCCTGGTGGCCACCCCTCCCTGGAGGGGAACTTCCCAAAGGTCCCCCTCACTGGTGAAGACGATCTTGTTATTCTCTACATCGGGAAAGCGGAGGAAACCAAATGGCCTCTCTGCCGAGCGGGCCAAGGGGAAGCCGCAGAGAGTAACCAACAACCCGACGCCTAAACCAGCTAACCAACCCTTCATAGTTCCTCCTTCTTATGGTGAAGCCTAAACGGAATATAACACCCTGTAGAGGCCGGGTCAAGGCCAAAGGCCTCAATCGGTTTCAGAATGAGCCTTCTCCTGAAGAGCTTCGCCCGGAGGATCATCAATCCATATACCTGCCCCCGTTCACATCGATGACCTCACCAGTAATGTAGCGATTTTCGATGAGGAAAAGGACACAGGCAGCGATCTCCTCGGGCCTGGCTATCCTCTTCAATGGGCATAGCCCCTTTAGCTTCTCCTTTAGGTTAGGATCGATTAGCTCTGTATCTACCGGCCCGGGGGCCACGGCATTGCAGGTTATGGCATAGGGAGCAAGCTCACTGGCTAGGGCCATAGTGAGCCCAATGAGCCCGGCTTTGGAGGCGGCATAATGAACCCCGACTACCCCACCCATCTTGCCCGCGATCGATGAGATATTGACAATGCTGGCCTGGCGCGCCTCCTTTAAGTAAGGGATGGCAAAATGGGCAACAAGAAATGCCCCTTTCAGGTTCACCGCCAACATCCTATCCCATTCCCCCTCATCCAGCTCCTCAGTGAGCGTCCGCCGGGAGAGGATACCCGCATTATTCACCACTACCTCTATCCCGCCAAAAAAATCCACCACCTTCTCAACCATCTCCTTCACCTGTAAGGGTTGAGAGACATCGGCTTGGAAGATCATCGCCCTCCGACCAAAGCCCTCTACGCCCCTCCTCACCTCCTCTGCTCCATCCCGGGAATGATGGTAGTTGATACAGATGTCATAGCCGGCCGCAGCCAGCCGCAGGGAGATGGCTGCGCCGATACCCCGTGATCCTCCGGTAACCAATGCACATCCGCGCATGAGATTTCCCCCTTTACTTTGATTTAAGACTTAACCCCCAACAAGTACCCTTACCCCCATGGCAATGAGGAAGATCCCTCCCGCTATCCGCGCCTTCGCCCCCAGGAATACCCCAAACCTCCGTCCCAGAAGGAAACCCCCAAAGGAGAGAAGGAGGGTGACCCCACCGATGACCAAGGAGGGGATGGCTATAGGGATACCAAGTAGGGAAAGGCTCACCCCAGCAATTAGTGCATCGATGCTTGTCCCTAAGGAGAGGAGCATAAGCGCCGCAGGGTCAAGTTTCTTCCTCTCCTGGTGCATAGGCCCTCTGCCCAGGGAACCAAGGATGAGCTTCAGCCCAACTATGCAGAGGAGACCGAAAGCCACCAACCTGGCGATGCTCAAGATGCACTCCCGCAGCCCCAGGCCAACCCCCCACCCCACCCAAGGCATAAAGGCTTGAAAAAAGCCAAAGGATATAGCCACCCTTATGCTCTCCCCTATGCGGGGAGAGTCAAGCGCCAACCCAGTTACTATGGAGACGGCAAAAGCATCAAGCGCCAATCCCAAGGCGAGGATGAAGACCTCTATAAGGCCCAATGCCCACCTCCTTCCCTCAACAAGCTCCGCAGAGCAGGGCGCTGAGCAGTGGACAACCCCATCAGCCAAGAAGAAAGGAAAGGATCAGGGTTAGGGCAAAGATGATGAGGACAGGGGTGGCCAGTTCCCAGAGGAAATCCTTGATCCGCACCTGAAAGTATTCGCAGGAGACGGAGACACAGGGATGGACAGGGGAGAGAACATAGCCGAAGAAGATGCTCATATAGATAATCGAAAAGATAGTGGAAGTGATGGAAATTGCCGAAGCTAAATAAACAGGGAGGATAATAGAGGCCGGTAATTGCACCCTTCCGGTGGCCAACCCCAACAGAAACCCTCCTAGGACGGAGAGGGTAAGGGGAGGTAGGGGGATGGAAGCTATTAAACCCACCGCATCCGAGGCCTGGAAGATGTGGAGGAAGATGAACATCCCCAAGATGATCAGGGTGAAGTTCCAGGGCCTCATCTCTCGGCAGATCTTCCTCATATCCAGCCTGAACTGGCCAAATACCAAGGCAAGAAGGAGACTGGTGAGGACGGCAACCAGGGTGGCAATCTCCTTCACCGGAAGATCAACCATTCTCTTCAGGCTGAAGTCCAGGCCAGGAGCGACTAACACGATCCCCAGTGGGGGGAGAAGCCTCCGCCAGGAGAAGCTATCCGTGTAGGGGATCTCCCCCTGCACCCTTCTGAGGAAGAAGAGATAGCCAAGCAAAAGGGCAAAACCAAATCCAGGCAAGAGGGAGATGATGATCTGATAGACACCAAGCCCGACGATCTTGGCGGAGGCGATGAGGGCAGAGCTTAGCGGGTAAACTAAGATAAGCAGATGCCTGAACCAGACATTCAGGGCAACTTTGATCTTCCCCTCCACATCCCTTCCTCCTTTCTCCTCAATGGGAGCGGAAAGAAGGGCACCACCGGGCATGGGCAGAAGCCCCATGAGCGCAGGAGAGAGGGCTAGTAGTGCTCTCTTCCCAATTCTTAGGTTATTTACTAAGTCATCGATCTCCCCACTCTCCTTCATCACCCCCCCGATAAGGGGGATGACCCCCATAGCCAAGGCCAGAAGGTCGATGGAGGGATCGCTTAGGGTCTTCAGGATCTTTCCCCCCACCTCTCCGGGGGGGAGGGTAAACAGCCCCAAGATGATCCCCCCCGCAAAAAGGGCTAAGGGGAGACTTCTCCTCGATACTATTAAAAGGGTGAGCAGGGAGAGGAAAAAACCCGCCCAAGTCAGTAAGTCCATCTCATTTCTCCCTGAGAGATAGAGACTTGATGAGATTAAGGTCCTCGACCATTAAGTTCGATTCTATTTTGTCTTCTCTTTTGATCCAGTAAGCTACCATTATCCGTCAAAATCCAATCATTTCACTTTCTCCAGAATATAGTGAAGCAAAGCCATAAGTCAACGGTAAACTTAAATGGCCACCGATATCATCTAATAGCAATCGGGGCTCCTATGTAGTCCTTCAGCCACGGGAAGAACAAAAAAGACTTGATTTTTGGTTATTTCCTCGTTATCCTTGTGGGTTAAACAAGCTCATAATCGGCCTTTTCAGTAGATCAGAGGAGAAAACAATGGAGAGGAGACGGTTGGAAGCTCAACGACAATTGGAGATCATCAAGAGGGGTACAGTGGAGATCATCAGGGAAGAAGAACTGCTGGAAAAAATCGAGAGGTCCCTCCAGGATGAAAGGCCCCTACGGGTCAAGCAAGGGTTTGACCCCAGTGCTCCGGATATCCACCTCGGTCACACCATAGGTTTGAGGAAATTGAGGCAGTTTCAGGACCTGGGACATCAAGTTGTCCTCATTGTGGGGGACTATACGGGGATGGTAGGAGACCCCAGTGGCCGTTCACAGACCAGGCCTCAGCTCTCCCATAAAGAGGTAGTGGAAAATGCCCAGACCTATTTGGACCAGTTCTTTAAGGTTGTGGATCGGGAGAGGACCGAAGTCCATTACAATGGGGAGTGGTTCTCCAAGATGTCCTTCGAGGAGGTAATGAAGCTGGCCGCTAAGTATACAGTAGCCAGGATATTGGAGAGGGATGACTTCTCCACCAGATATGCTCAGGGGAACCCCATAAGCATCCATGAACTTTTCTACCCCTTAATGCAAGGCTATGATTCGGTAGCCATCAGGGCTGATGTGGAGATTGGAGCCACTGAGCAGAAGTTCAACCTCCTGGTGGGAAGGGATCTCCAAAGGGACTACGGGCAGGAGTCCCAGGTAGCTATAACCCTTCCCGTCCTCGTGGGGTTAGATGGCAAAATGAGGATGAGCAAGAGCCTGGGCAATTATGTAGGAATAGCCGAGGAGCCTGCAGAGATGTTTGGTAAGCTGATGTCCATCCCCGATGAGCTCATCCACCCCTACTTCCAACTTCTCCTCCCCCTCTCCCCGGAGGAACTCTCTGAGATAGAGGGCCAGTTGAAGGATCCTCAGCAAAATCCTATGAAGCTCAAAAAGCGGTTAGCCTTTGAGCTCGTCTCCCTCTATCACAGCCAGGATGAAGCCCAGGAGGCGCAGGAGGCGTTTGAGAGGGTATTCCAAAAAAGGAAGCTTCCCGAGGAGATACCCGTCTTCCAGCTTAAATGGGATGAACCAACCATCTGGATAGTGAGGCTGCTCACCCTCACTGGCCTTCTCTCCAGCGGAGGCGAGGCCAGAAGGATGATCAAAAGTGGCGGAATATACCTTAATGGGAGGAGGATAGATGATATTGATCTGGAGGTTCCCCTGGAGGGAGAGCTCCTCCTCAAGGTAGGGAAAAGGAGATTTTTAAAAGTAGTTAAGGGTTAGGGAAGTACAAATACAGAGGCGGATTTGATGTGGGCGAGGTTGGAGAAGATGAGGAATGTGTAGATGGTTAAGCATTCTCAGAAGTATCGCTTTTATATTGATGAAGTGGGTAACCACGATTTGAAGCATGTGGATGACCCCAATCAACGATATCTGAGTCTCACGGGAATAATCTTTGAATTAGATTATGTTGCAAACAAGCTATTCCCGAGATTAGAAGCGCTAAAAACGAAATATTTCAAATCCCATCCAGACAACCCGACAGTGCTACACCGCAAGGAGTTGATCAACAGAAAGCCCCCCTTTGAAGCATTGAAGGACCCTAATGTCGCGGATGCCTTCGACCAGGAGCTATTGAGCCTGTTAACCGATTTAGATTTTCTGGTAATGACCGTTGTGTTGGACAAGAAAGAGCACAAGGAACAATATTTGGTGTGGCGTTATGATCCTTACCATTATTGTTTGAAAATTTTGGTTGAGCGATTTGTCTTGTTTTTGGAGTCGAGAGATGCTGTCGGAGATGTGATGGCCGAATCTCGAGGGGGTAAAGAAGATATACGGCTCAAGAAATCGTTTCATAGGGTTTACCAAGAAGGCACGGAATTCGTGCATGCGGAGAAATTTAACCCAACTTTCGCTCTTTGAAAAAATTTTCCTTGTTTTTCAATGAGTTAT
>JAOZPP010000087.1 GCA_029932675.1 bacterium | reverse complement strand
CATTGGCCTTGAAAAATTTATGCCAATTCATTTTCAGTTCATGAATAATTCGGGTAAAAATGGCTCTACTGCAAAGAAATTAGAATCAGTCGCAGGCTTTAGCCTACGAAATAAATCCCCTGAGCTATCCAGGGATAACGGACGGACCTTAAGGTCTATCCCTACGAGACTACCTCCTAGCGGATAGGCAGGGTTTTGCCACTCATTCCTATAATCTCTTAAGATTACAGGAGAAACGAAAAACCATGGCATTTCTAATCACTGCAAATTCAATCTTAAATATAAGCAAGAATCAGCTTTACGTCAAGGTTTTTTTGACTCACCAAATTTCTCTCCATCAGGGCAGAGCCCTGACGGCACTGGCACTGGAAATCTTTCCCCTTGACAATTAGGGGGGAGGGAATTAAGTTCTATGTGGCTATGAAGACGGCAATTCAGGAGAAGAAGAAGGCTTTGCGGATAGAGGTAAAGGGGGTAGTTCAAGGGGTAGGGTTCAGACCATTTGTCTACAACTTGGCCCACCATTGGGGAATAGGGGGAAGGGTATCGAATTCTACCCAAGGGGTTATAATTGAGGCCGAGGGTTCTCCTGCAGCCATCCAAGGTTTTATCCATGAGCTAAAGGCTAAGGCTCCCCCTCTCTCCCAGGTGGAAAGAATAGATGTATACCCCCACAAGTGGCAGAATTTCCAGGATTTCAAAATCATTGAGAGCCAATCCCTCCCAAAGGAACCTACCCTCATCTCCCCAGATGTGGCCACCTGTAGGGAATGTTTACAGGAGATAAGGGATCCAACAAACAGGAGATACAGGTACCCCTTTACAAACTGCACAAACTGTGGTCCCCGTTTCTCCATCATCCAGGGAATTCCCTATGACCGTCCTCTGACTACGATGAGTTCGTTTAAGATGTGCTCCCAGTGCGAGGAGGAATACAAGGACCCCACAAATCGGAGGTTTCACGCCCAACCCAATGCCTGCCCCATTTGTGGCCCCTGGCTTACCCTCCTCGATAATCGGGGGAGAGAAGTCTGTACCTCAGACCCCCTCCAGTGGACCATTGAGCTCCTAAAGAGGGGACACATCCTGGCCATAAAAGGAATAGGCGGTTTCCACTTAGTATGCGATGCCACCAATGATGGTTCAGTCCGCAGGTTGCGAAAGGGAAAGAATAGGGAGGCAAAACCATTGGCGATAATGGTTTCTGATATAGAGACGGCAAAGGATACCTGTGTTGTTGACCCACCCGAAGAGGAGATTCTGAGGAGTCCCCAATCCCCGATTCTCCTCCTCAGGAAAGACCCTCATCCAACATTGAGGATCTCCGAGTTCGTTGCCCCGCGAAACTGTTACTTAGGGGTTATGCTCCCCTACACACCACTCCACCATCTCCTCTTCGAAGGGAAAAAGCTTAAGGCCCTGGTGATGACTAGTGGCAACCGAAAAGGGGAACCGATCATCGCCGAAAACCAGGAAGCAACAGAAAAGCTGGGGGAAGTGGTTGACTACATCTTGATCCACAACAGACCCATCTGGAACAGAAACGACGATTCGGTAACCTTTTCCATAGATGGTAGCCCTATCCCTATTCGTCGCTCTCGTGGTTGGGTCCCCTCGCCAATAAAGATTCCCCTCTCTATCCCCTCTGTTCTGGCCTGTGGCGGCTATTACAAAAACACTTTCTGTCTGGCCAAGGGGGGGAAAGCATTTCTCAGCCAACATATTGGGGAATTGGATAACCTGGAAACCCTCAAGTTCTTCCAGGAGACCTTAGATAGGTTTAAGGCCTGGCTTGATTTAGAACCGGAGGTAATAGCCCACGATCTTCATCCCCACTACCTCTCCACTAAGTTGGCCCAGGAACTGCCTGCAGAGGTGAGGGTTGGGGTCCAACATCACCATGCCCATTTGGTAAGCTGTGCAGCTGAAAACGGTTGGAGCGAGAAGGCCTTAGGGGTTGCCTTCGACGGGAGTGGGTATGGCCTGGACGGGACGATCTGGGGAGGGGAATTCCTCCTCTTTGACCTAAGAGGATTCCAACGGGTAGCTCACCTGGCTCCCTTCCCCCTGCCTGGAGGGGAGCTTTCCATTAAAAGAACCTACCGCACAGCGCTGGGTTACCTCCTCTGCTTTTGGGGAAGCCAGGTCCTCCAGTGGCCATTAGATCTTTGGCCGAAGTTTAGGAAAGGGGAACTGGAGGCGGTGACAAAGCAGGTAGAGAGGGGGATAAACTCACCATTCACCTCCAGTGCGGGGAGGTTGTTTGATGTCTGCTCTGCCCTCTTGGGTTTATGCCTGCACAACACCTATGAGGGAAGGGCAGCAGTAGAACTGGAATCCTTGGCTTGGGAGGGATCGGAAGAAGGAGGATATCCCTTCCAGATCAGAGAAGAGCAAGATGAGCTGGTCATAGAGCATCATGGAATCATCAACGGCGTGATAGAGGACCTCCGCAAGGGGGAAAAGAAAAAGGAGATTGCCCACAAGTTCCACCGCTCCGTGGTTGAACTCATCCTCCAGACCTGTAGCCAATTGAGCGAGAAATGGGGGAGGAAGGAGATATTCCTCTCCGGGGGGGTCTTCCAGAACAGGTACCTCCTCCAGCAGTCAATCGAAGGGTTAAAAAAAAGAGGACTTAAACCGTTTTATCACCACTTAGTCCCGGCAAATGACGGTGGCCTCTCCTTGGGGCAAGCAGTTGTAGCTGGGGCAAGGGTAGAACAAGATGTGCTTGGCCATTCCAGGAAGGATTAAGAGGATAGAAGGGGAGTTTGGTATAGCCAACTTCAGGGGAGTGGAGAGGAGGATAGGCTTGATGCTTCTGCCGGAAGCAAAAGTAGGGGACTGGGTGCTTGTGCATGCCGGGTTCGCCATTCAGAGGATCGACCAAGAGAAGGCCCAGGAGACCCTGAAGATGTTGGAGGAGGTCCTCTCCTATGAGGAATGAATCAAGGCTTGCCCAAGGCCTGCTGCATAAGATAGAAGAGCTGGCCACCGAGGAGACAAACCTGATGGAGGTGTGTGGAACCCATACCATGGCCATCTCCTCCTCAGGGATAAGGAAGATGATACCTCGCACCCTGAGGCTTCTCTCTGGCCCTGGTTGTCCAGTCTGCGTTACCCCGGCAGAGGATATAGATTGGATAATCGAGATCGCCAGGCTCCCTGGGGTTATCCTAGCCACTTTTGGCGATATGGTGAAAGTCCCCGGTTCGGCCTCCAGCTTGGAGGCGGAGATGGCCAAGGGGGCAGAAGTCAAGGTGGTCTATTCCCCTTTGGATGCCCTCCAAATTGCGGAGAGGAACCCCAAAAGGAGGGTCTGTTTTGTCGGGGTGGGGTTTGAAACCACCTCACCCACAGTGGCCTCTACCATCCTCTTGGCCAAAAAGAGAGGGGTGAGGAACCTCTTCATCTATCCCGGCTTCAAGCTCATCCCCCCAGCCATGGGTTTCCTCTCTGAGAAGAAGGAGGCCAAAATCGATGGTTTCATCTGTCCTGGCCATGTGAGCGTGATCATCGGCTCTCGGCCCTATGAATTCATCCCTAAACGGTTTGGCATCCCTTGTGTGATTACTGGATTTGAGCCCTTGGATGTCCTCCAGGGGATTTGGATGCTTCTCCTCCAGAGGGCCAATAACCATCCCCGGGTAGAGATCCAGTATAGGAGGGGAGTTACCGAGGAGGGGAACCCTTGCGCTTTAGCCTCCTTAGAGAGGGTCTTCGTGCGGTGTGACTCCCAATGGAGGGGAATAGGGGTGATCCCTTCTTCAGGTTTGGGCCTGAATCAAGAATTTGCCGATTATGATGCGAAGAGAGCCTTCGACCTACCAAAGCCAAAGCCCCTGGAGCCCAGGGGGTGCATATGTGGGCCGATAATGATGGGTTTGAAGGTTCCCCCCGATTGTAGCCTATTTGGGGAAAGGTGCACCCCGCAGACCCCAGTGGGACCCTGTATGGTCTCCTCGGAGGGGGCCTGTGCAGCCTATTACAAATATGGAGAGACCTGAGAAGATACTCCTCTCCCATGGCAGTGGGGGTAGGGCGAGCAGAAGGTTGATCGAGGAGGTCTTCCTGAAAAACTTCACCAACCCCCAATTGGCCCCCCTCGATGACTCCGCCGAGCTCCCCCTTAAGGAGAGGTTGGCCTTTACCACCGACTCCTATGTGGTCAAACCTCTCTTCTTCCCTGGAGGGGATATTGGGAGGCTATCCATTAGCGGCACGGTTAATGACCTCTGGATGAAGGGGGCAAAACCCCTTTTCCTTTCCGCCAGTTTTATCATTGAAGAGGGGTTGGAGTGGGAACTTCTGAGAAGGGTGGCCGCATCGATGGCCTCCACGGCTAAGGAAGCAGGCGTGGAGGTGGTCTGCGGGGATACGAAGGTGGTGGAGAAAGGAGGGGCGGATAGGCTCTTCATCACCACCGCCGGGGTGGGAAGGATCTGGTCCGGGGTAGAGGTCTCCGGTGCAGGGGCCAAGCCTGGGGACGTGGTGATCTGCTCCGGAACAATTGGTGATCACGGGATGGCCATCCTCTCCCGGAGAGAGGGAATAGAGATAAAATCCCCCTTGAAAAGCGACTGTGCCCCCCTCACCCCCCTTATGGAGCGTCTCCTTAAGGAGACCACTGGGGTTCACTCCCTGCGAGACCCGACCCGCGGCGGCTTGGCCACAACCTTAAATGAGATTGCCCACTCCTCAAAGGTAGGCATATTTCTGAAGGAGGAGGAGATTCCGGTGAGGGAGGAGGTAAGGGGGATCTGTGAGCTCTTGGGGTTTGATCCCCTCTATGTGGCCAATGAGGGAAAGTTCATCCTCATCCTCCCCGCTGAAGAGGCCCAAAGGGCCCTGCGCGCCTTAAGGTCCCACCCCTTAGGCAGGGATGCCCAGGTCATCGGATGGGTGGAAGAGGAACCGGAGGGGGTCTTCCTCAAGACAAGGATTGGGGGAACCCGTCCCCTCCTTATGTTGGAGGGAGAACAGTTGCCCAGGATATGCTAACCTCCAAAGAATTCATTAAATACCACCTACCGGCCATCACCTATGCCCTCCTCATCTTCGCTTTTTCCTCCTTCTCCTCGATTTCTACTCCGGAATTGGGCCTCACTTTTCAGGACAAGTTCTATCATCTGGCCGAGTTTGCCCTCTTTGGCTGGCTCTGCTCAAGATCACTAGGGAAGTGGAGGGGATTGAGCCAGTATAGATATAGTCTCTCCCTGGCTTTAGGAGCCTTCTGGGCCGGGGCTGACGAGCTACACCAGTATTTCATCCCTGGAAGGGACTCTTCTCCCTGGGACTTTCTTGCCGATCTCTTGGGCTTAGCAGGGGCCATTTGGATATTAAGCTGGAGGGAATCACGGAACCGATAGAGATATGGAAGTTTTCCAAGCCCATAGAGGCCAGGATGGCTGCAGAAGCATTGGAGGCAAGGGGCATTCCTACCATCTTGGCTGGAGGTAACCTGGGAAATACCTTTATCGGCCTTGAACTTAGTTGGAAACCAGGGTCATCCCTTATCTCCCTCTCTGTCCCTGAGGAGAGGAGGAAGGAGGCCCTATCCGTATTGGAGGGGATGTTTGGCCCCCTGAACAAGGAGGAAAATGACTAAGGAAACTGACGAAGAAGAATTCGTCCCCCTACGTAGCTTGCCCACAAACTATTATGCCCAGATGGTGAAGGAGGTGCTAAAGAAAAAGGGGATCCCCTCGATCATCAAAGGGGATGTCCTGGCCACCGCCTACGGAAGTGGAGGGATGGAGGTGAAGATATTGGTCCCCAAGGGTAGAAGGGATGAAGCCGAGGCCATCTTAGAGGAGCTACTCGACCACATCTAAAATACGGACGTATTCCTAATATCCATCAATCCATCAAGTTCTTCTCTCCACCACCGTTCTTCATATTCTGTAATCGCGGACCAACTTATGCCCGCCTGTGCCACGGCAGACAGGCCTGCCTGGATAGAAGAGGGAGAATCTATTCAGGATGGGTACCATGTGGGGTCATCAACCAGGGAGGGGAGAATTTTGGCTTGACATACCCTTAGCAGGCGGTTAAAATTAGAAAGCCCTCCTGGTTATCCCTGATTAAGGGGAGGAGGTTTTATGCGTAGTTAATAATCATGCCCGGAGAGTGTTGAATTGAAATTCGGAGAAAGTTTAGTGAAAAATTACCTAATAGCTTTGGCGGTTTTGGGGGTGGCCATTGGTTTTATCAAGGTCTTCAAGCAACTGGTAATCACCAAGCTGAAAAAGGCAACTGCTAAAACGAGAACCGACTTCGATGATTTGTTAATTAAAATCATCGCCACCATTGGTTGGCCTTTCTATCTGGTGCTTTCCTTGTATCTTGCCCTCCAGTTTGTTTCCCCTCCAGATTTCATCCAAAAGGCCTTGCATTGGGCCGTTGTCATCACCCTCACCTATTATGCAATGAGGGCCATTCAGAGGATAATTGATTATACCTTCCACAAGATAATAGAGAAGAGGCAACAAGAGGAGAAGGTTAGTGACACCACAGTCATTGATCTTTTGGGCAAGATCTTGAAGATATCTCTCTGGGTTGTTGCCCTAATTCTTGTTTTATCAAATTTGGGATATAACATCTCTACCCTGATTGCTGGATTAGGAATTGGAGGGGTAGCCATTGCTTTCGCCTTACAGAATATCTTGGGTGACATCTTTGCTGCCTTTTCCATCTACTTTGATAAACCCTTCCAGATTGGTGATTTCATCTTAGTGGGGGAGGACCTGGGGGTAGTAAGGAAGATTGGCATAAAAACCACTCGCATCCAAACCTTACACGGAGAGGAACTTGTCGTTTCCAATAAGGAATTGACTGAGACAAGGGTGCACAATTTCAAGAAAATGGAACGGAGGAGGATAGCCTTTAGCTTTGGGGTCATCTATGAGACCCCCACGGAGAAACTGAAGAAAATCCCCCAGATTATTAAGGAGATAATAACCAAGGTTGAATTAGCAGATATCGATCGGGTTCATTTCAAAAGATTTGGAGATTTCAGCTTGGACTTTGAAGTTGTTTATTATTTGAATACCAACGACTATAATAAATATATGGACACCCAACAGGAAATCAATCTGGCCATCAAGGAGCGATTTGAAAAAGAGGGCATTGAGATGGCCTATCCCACCCAAACCCTCTATGTGAACAGAAGTGAGTAAGCCAGATTATGAACTGCTCCCCCGAAGGCCACCGGGATAGCTCGGTGATTTCAATGCATTTCGATGCTATGATAGCTCGCTGTTTCCCCTTGGTCCGTCTTGGCGAGCAGAGTTTTGAAAAAAAATCTTGACAAGGCCAACTTGAGCCGGTATATTAGGATATATTAAGGAACGAATAGGATTGTTTAGATATAAACAAGGAGGCATAGGGAAAACAAATTAGCTCGAGATTCCGAGAAGGGCAAACCCTGGGAAATCAGGGGACGCAAAGCCAAAGGGTCTAAAGTAAACTTTGTTTCAAAACAAAGTCACATAGATTCCATTTTTGAGATTAAGGAAAAGTGAAATACCCTTCTGGAATGGGAGTGTACTCTTAGTTATCTTATGTTATTGCCCAAGCGGGTAAGTATCCTATTGCTTGAGGCTGAAGTGGCCTTACGACCTCAGCGGATACTCTTTCACAATATTGGACAGTAATTAAAAGGACTTCCCGAATCAACCTTGGATTAAACAAGGTTTGCCAGGATAGCCGGGTTGCCGAAGAATCGTGGGATGCGATTAAAGGTGATCCGGCTTTTTGTTTTGAGGTTGTGCATTATAGACAGGATGCTCAGGATAAATTTGTGGATTCTACCAAAAGATTTCGCTTTACTTCGATGTTTAAAAAGGTATTAAGCAAGGAGTCCTTGTGTTATCCAGGGATAAACCCTGTAGAAAATGGTCAGTGCTTTGCAAAAGGGTAGGTGAGGAGACGGTCCTTTATGACAAAGAGACCGAGGCCATTCATGTATTGAATCCTACGGCGCTTCTGGTCTGGGATCTTTGTGATGGTAAGCACAGCTTAGAAGATATGGAAATGGCTCTTAGGAGTGAGTTTTCTGTTGCTGATGAGGAGAGGGTTGGCGAACATATTCGAGGGGTAATCGGTCGATTTCTCGATGAGGGGTTGTTGGAGAACCCCTGAGATTATGCCACCAAGCCCCTCGCGGGCTCCGCTAAGGCGGAGTCCCTACCAGGCGGTAGCCACGGTGTGGAGAATGAATAGCAGCGATTTATGAATAGATCGGGTAAACAACAAATGTTGGCAGGTCAATGCGGAGAAATTCAGTTTAATGAGCGAATGTTTTTGATCTTCTTAGTGATTTAGTGCCTTCGTGGCTGAAAGGAGGGAGTATGAAAAATGAAGTAAGGTTCGTCCTTGGGGGATTTAACCTTTAGAGACTAAAAGGAGGTGAGAGAGATGGAGAAAGAGGTCAAGGGGCACCCCAAGTATGAGGCTCCTAAGGTAATAACCTACCATGAGGATGACATCTTAGAGGAGTTAGGCCCAGCACAGGCCTGCACATCCCCATGCCCAGCACCGTAGGGATGAGTGTGGTGAGAGAAGGGGAAAGGGATTAGACTAGGGGAGAAAAATGGAAAAGGGAGGTGTAGATGAGGAGTGAGTAAATGTATGAAACTTATAAGCGGCAGTCTATCATATAAGGAGGTTAAGAATGTTTTGCAAAAGAAAGGTTCTATTGGAGGTTATAGGAGTGTTCGTGTTTTTGGCTATGACTGCTATGCCCAGACTGGCAAATGCGGCCTATAAGTTTAGCTTCAGCATCGCGATCCACAGTAAGTGGAAGCAAGATCTGGGCCCCTTTGGATCGGTCACCATCAAGGATAAAATCGTCATCAAAGAAAGTTTCCCTAAGAAAGAAGGAGGTAGTAAGCAAAACATGGCGATTGTGGCGATCCATGTGCCAAATACTTGGGCCATGACGCATGGTGACACAGTTGGTCCCTCTGCCTACTACGATCAGGAGTTTGGAGCACCGAGTGGTTGGGGTAATGCTACCCTCCTCGAATACTCTAAAGACTGGTCGGATACCTTGGAGGCGGATTCTTCCGAGGCGAATATGAAATGGTACGCTTTTGTGGATACCGCTGGAGGGTTGCTGGATCTATCTGTTGGTGATAGTATGGAGGTGCGGTGGACCGTATATGAGGGAGCAGGTAGCTGTAATCCTGATACGGCTCTCCTCGATTTCGCCTGCGGCACTACTGATGATGGCTTTCAAAGTTTTGCCACCAATGAATATGATGATTGCCAAGGTGTGTCATCTGTAGATATATCGTCGCTTTCTGCCAACGGCCACGACGGCTATGTGGAGGTAAACTGGACAACTGCCTCCGAACTGGACAACGCTGGGTTCAACCTCTACCGCAGCCTGAGCAAGGATGGTGAGAAATCGCAGCTTAATGAGGCGCTAATCCCTGCCCAAGGAGATGAGCTTCAGGGGGCATCTTATTCCTTTACCGACAACGATGTCACTCCTGGCATCACCTACTACTACTGGCTGGAGGATGTGGACATCCACGGCAAGAGCACCATGCACGGGCCGGTCACTGCTACACCGACTGTTGTAGAAGGAAAGGAGGAAAAACCAATTCCTACTGGCTACGGCCTGGCTCAGAACTACCCCAATCCGTTCAATGCAACTACAGGTATCAGCTATCAGTTAGCAGGGGGCAATCCGCACCGCACCACCCTGAAGATCTACAACATCCAGGGGCAGGAGGTAGCGACCCTGGTAGATGAAGTGCAGGCTCCTGGGTACTACTCAGTGGCCTGGGATGGAAGGGATGATCTGGGCAAAGAGGTCTCCAGCGGAATCTACTTCTACCGGCTGCAAGCGGGGAGCTATGCTGAGATCAAAAAGATGGTCCTCCTGAAGTAAGTTAAGAGAGCTCAACCGAAGCGGTGTGGTTAAATACTGAAGATCACCGAAAAATACTATCAGAAGAGTAAATCAACGATTCTTTATAAATGCGGTGATTGCGGTGTTTTCCGGAATTGTTAGTCCCTCCAGCTAAAGCGAAAGAAGGGGAGCAAAAAGGAATTGCTCCCCTTCTTAGCTCTACCTGTAAGAGAAGAGAAATAGTTTGACAGATGAAGATGTCTCCTTATATACTAATCTTAGCCTAAATAATCCATTGCCACAAAGAAGTTTGCAAACTGAACTACTTTGATGCTTCGTATTCTTGGTGGCTTTGTGGCGGAACTGTTCCAACAAAAATGATTGAGATCAACTCTTCTTATATTCCGCATATATTTCCTGACCTTCTACATAAAGAAAAGGGTTCCCTTCATCTTTTTCTCCATCCCCAAAGGCCTCGTTGGGCAATAGCTAACCAGTTGGGTTGGGAAATCGCTAAACTCTGTGATGGAAAGAATACGATTGGGTCCATTACTTCCACAATAGCAAGAAGATATGGAAAACTTCACCTTCAGGTTGAAAGGGACATATTGGAATTTATCAGAAGCCTTGAGAGGGCAAAGCTTTTAATTCCAAATGAAAAGAGAGCCACTGAACCTTCGCTCCCTGTCAAGATCAAAAGCATCTTCCTCCACCTTACCAATCGATGCAATCTCAGATGTATCCACTGTTATGTAGGGGATATTAGCAAAAGGGAGGAACTTAAAAGTCAAAAGATCTATGATTTAATCGACCAATTAGCAAGTATAAATGGAAAATCAATCATCTTTAGTGGGGGTGAGCCGCTGCTCCAGGAGGATTGGTTCGATATTCTGCGGTATGCCAGCGAGAGTTTAGAGGTCACCCTGAATACAAACGGGACACTAATTGATTCAAACTCAGCAACCCTTCTCTCCCAAATTAAACCCCACATTCAGATCAGCCTGGATGGACCAAACCCTCAAATCCATAATAGAATAAGAGGTAAAGGGACGTTTGAAGCAACCATTAAGGGCATTCATCATCTCCAGATGAAGGGTTTAGGGGATAAACTGATTATCTGTATGACTTTGATGAAGGGGAATATAGCCTGGGCACCGGAGATGGTAGAGCTTGTAAAGCAATTGGGAATACCAAAACTCCGTTTTCTCCCCCTGCATTCACAGGGTAGGGCTCGATCTTCCTGGACTACCCTTGATGCTTCCCGAGACGAATATCTAAAATGGTACCACTACGTCTATTATGAGCAAGAGGTTCGATCCCCTTCGTTTGAGGTGAGTGGCGGATTACCGGGATTCCTCCTTTATTTTCCACCTGAAGAGGAATCCTGGTGTGGTGTGGGAAGGAGGATAGTCGTTGATACAAATGGAGATGTCTATCCCTGCCCCCTTCTCATGGATAAGGGCTATCGCTTGGGCAATGTGAACCGGATGGATCTCAAACAGATTGAGCAGTCTGCAAAGCTAAAGGAACTTACAATAGCTTGCCTCTCCAGAAAGGAGACAATAGAGGATTGCAAGAAATGCGTTTGGAAGAACTTCTGTCAAGCCTCCTGTCCAGCCTTCGCCCTTTTAGATAGGGGAACGCTGTGGGCCACAGATGAGTACTGTGATTTTCGTCAGAAGCTCTATGAAGATTTGATTTTTAAGATTGCGAGAGGCAAACAAGTTCAAAAAAGTATTCAGCCACTAAGGCACAAAGGGAATACATGAGCTTGAAACCTTTATCAGAAAAAATGTAGATTCCGCATATATGGTGCATAAGGGATTAGGACCAGGTTTGCTTGAAAAGGTTTATAAGGATGGGATCAAAAGATTTATCGTTTAATCTTAGCGTCTTAGTGCCTTTGTGGCTGATTTTATAATTTTCTATAAATTCGGCGGGTTTGGTTCCCTTCGGTTTTTCATTGGAGGTTATGTTAAATTACTTCAAGCCTATTACCCTATCCCCCACCGAGATCAAATCTCTGAGGGAAAAAGCACCCTTCGGCGATAGTTATGAGTTCCTTGATGTAAAGGCAACCATAAGGTCCGATTCACCAAGACTATTAGAATTCTTTAGGCAGAACTATCGTCATTTCTTAACTAAAACCCTATGGGGGGAGAATGCATCCCATCATTACTATATTCTCGCAAAGGAAACCCGGTTCCAAAACCCATTGCTGCTCTGGGATGAAGATAGGGTTTATTCCTTAGTAGTCAAATTCATAATTACAATGGCGTATAAAGGACTTGACATAAAGGTT
>JAOZPP010000031.1 GCA_029932675.1 bacterium | reverse complement strand
CCCCAAAATGTTGTAGACCTTTAAACTAACGTAGCTCGTGCTCGTAGTTCGTGCTAGTGAACCCCCCTCCCCTGATTGCCTTTGACGATCTACGAGCAACGAGTAACGAATCACGGTATTTTCGTTAAACGGGTTGGGATAGTTCTGAGCCAGCCTGAACCGGGGGATGGAAACCTCATCTCCCCTCTCCTCCACCCAATCCGGCCCCTGCGCCCAGGAGAAGAAAATGCACAGATCCTCTGGCTCTGGCAGGTCATCACCATCCCACACAACATATATTCGTCCATCATCAACAATACTTACAGAGGGTATTTCACAAAAAAACATCGTGCTGTCATCGACCCTGATGGGGTCACTCCACCAGGTAGATGTTCCCCGCATCGTCCGTCTCCATATCCGGGAAATCTGGGTCTGGAGTGGAGTTGTTCGTTATGTTCAGGTTCTTCGTCCAGGTTCTTCCTCCATCAAAGGAGCTGGAGAAGTAGATGTTGTTTTTACCAGTATGGAGATGGTCCCTACAGTCACACCAGGCTATGTAGATGATACTATCCCCATAAGTAGCCATACCACACCGAACCTGAGGCTGCCCCGTGGTATCATCATCCACCCTGATGCTGGGGCCAAAGGTTATATCTTGAGCAAAAACAGAGGAAAGTGACAAAATAATGACTAACCCTAAAAACATCAAAAAGCACCTTTTCTTCATTAACATCACTTCCTTTATCTAATAACAGCCATCCTCATTGTCCTTACTACCTGTAACCTTTAGATCCTAGCGGTGAGCCGTGTCACGAATGAAATGTGGAGTAAGCGAATAATCTTATCCTGGAGATTGCTCCTCAAGTTCCCTACTCCTGGCGAACAGTAAGGAAGTCCTTCACCCCTTCCACTATCTCCTCCATCCGTAGCTTTCGGGAGCCTTTTACCAGTATCGTGTCCCCGTAAAGGATGGTCTCTTTAAGATATCGCACCGCTTCCTCGTTTGTGGCCACACTATAAGTCCACTTCTCTGGAAAGCCCAACCTCGTTGCCCCCTCAATTATCTGCGGGGAGAGCTCACCCACAGTGAGCAGAAAATCTATGTCTAACCCAGCCAAGTGTTTCCCAACATCTATATGGTACTGGCCGCTTTCCTCACCCAGTTCTAACATATCACCGAGGACAGCAAACCTTCGCCCTTTCTCCCCCTCCAGGGCAGTTAGGGCGCTCTTCATCGATTCGGGATTGGCATTGTATGCATCATTGATGATAGTTACACCGTTTAGGACGGTCCTCTCGGCTCTCATCGGGGGGGGCTGAAATGATTCCAGAACCTCCCTCATCTCCCCCCATTCCAACCCCAAGGTTCTGCCCACCGAGATGGCGGCTAACGCATTATAGACATTGTAGGTGCCCATAAGCTTCAGCCTAAAGGCAACCCCACGCACGACGAACTCCATTCCCCCCTCCCACCTTTTCACCTTCTCAGCCCAAAAATCTGACCTCCGCTCTATGCTAAAGGTCACAATCCTCTCTGCGGGAAGGACGCTTTGAAAACGAAGGTGTAGATCATCAGCATTGAGAAAACCTAAACCCGTGGGGGGCAGGCTCTCCAAAAGTTCCAACTTAGCCTGAGCTACCTGAGAAAGGGTGCGGAGGTTCTCCAGATGAGTAGGCCCTATGTTAGTAATCAATCCCAAGTTGGGAGGACAGATTTGACAGAGGGCCCTTATCTCACCTAAGGCCGAAGTGCCCATCTCTACCACCACCATCCTATGTTGGGAGCGGAGGCGGAGCAGGGTAAGGGGCAGACCTATACGGTTGTTGAAGCTCTTCTCCGATCTAAGGGTGGGGTATTGACGGGAGAAGAAGTCGGCAATTATCTCCTTAGTAGTCGTCTTACCGTTTGAGCCGGTTATGGCCAGAAAGGTGGGAGAGAACCTCTCCCTATACTTCATGGCTAGGATTCCCAAGGCATCAATGGTGTTCTCCACGATCAGAAATGGCCCTGGCTCTTTGCCCCCCTCTCCCTGCCACCAAGCTCGAGAGACAACTGCCGCTAATCCCCCCTTGCGGAGGGCCTCTTCAACGAAGCGGTGGCCATCAAACCTCGGTCCCGGGAGAGCAAAGAAGAGCTCACCAGGGGAGATGGTCCGGGAATCCGTGGATACTTCGATCTCCCTGGCTTGGGAGCCCACCTCCCCCACCACCTCCGCCCCCAACCATTCAGCGATATCTACTAAGGAGACATCTTCCATAATCTACTCAGCTCCTCCTCCACCACCTGACGGTCATCAAAGGGGATGGCTTTATCCCTCACAATCTGTCTTCTCTCATGGCCTTTTCCAGCCACAATTACCCAATCCCCCCTCTTGGCTTGCCTCAGGGCAGTTCTTATCGCCTCCCTTCTCTCTTCAACGACCTCAAATTCTCCCTCCACTCCTGCCGCTATCTGGTCAATGATCTGCTTAGGGTCTTCCCAGCGGGGGTTGTCGGAAGTAAGGATAAGCTTATCTGCTAGCCTCGACCCTACCCTTCCCATTACTGGTCTCTTCCCCTGATCCCTGTTTCCTCCACATCCAAAGATGAGGATAAGTCTCCCCGTGACGATTTCCCGCAAGGAGGTGAGGAGGTTCTGCAAAGCATCTGGCGTATGAGCGTAATCTATAAGGATCTTATATCCCCCTCCCTCCACCACCTCCATTCTTCCCCTCACCGAAGGGAGGCTCTCTATACCTTCCTTTATAGCCTCAAGGGGACTTCCTCCAGCAAGGGCTGCACCTACTGCAGCCAAGAGATTATAGAGGTTGGCTTTCCCTAAAAGCTTGCTTTTTAAAGTGATTTCCCCTCGGGGAGTAACGACCTCCACCTCAGATCTGTTGGGAAAAAGCCTGTACCCTTTGGCCCAGACATCCGCCTTCTGCTTTAAGGAATAGGTGAGGACTTTTGCTCGGGTCTGTTGGTGGATGAGACTTGTTCTGGGATCGTCCAAGTTCAAGAGGGCAATCGCCCCCGATTTCAATCCCTCGAAGAGGATAAGCTTGGCCTGGAAATAGGATTCCATATCCTTGTGATAATCGAGGTGGTCGCGGGAAAGATTGGTAAAAACCGCCAGATCGAAGTCTGTTCCCAAAACCCTTTTCTGGGAAAGGGCATGGGAGGAGACCTCCATCACCACCCTATCTACAGATCTTTCCACCATCTGGCGGAGTATCCTCTGCAGATCAAGGGACTGAGGAGTGGTGAGCTCCTCCTCCCGCACCTCCTCCCCAATTTGATAACCAATCGTCCCCAGGAGACCACCCGGTTTGCCCTCCTTCTCCCAGATGGACTTTATCAGGTAGGAGGTGGTTGTCTTCCCGTTTGTACCAGTAATTCCCACCATCCAAAGGTCCTGAGAAGGAGCCCTATACCATTGGCAAGCCAATAGGGCTAATGCCTCCCTTGAATCGGGAACAAGGATTTGAGGGAAATCCCCAACCTTTCTCTCTACAACTGCTCCCACCGCCCCCTTCTCAAAGACCTCTGGTAGGTAGCGATGTCCATCAGATCTCGTCCCAGGGAGCGCCACAAATAGCTCCCCCGGTTTAAGGATTTGGGAGTCATAGGAGATTCCCCCCACCTCCCTTGCCAGTTCGCCGAAGACCTGCCTCTTGGGAAGGGCCTTTATCAGATCCTCTGTCTTCATTCGGGGGAACAGACCAAATGACATTGAGATCCAGGAGAGATTTCCTCGCCTGGCTGAGGAACCTGTGCTGTTATTATCCCCTCACCCTCCACTTCTATCTGGAGGCCCCAACAGGAGAGCAAGGAGACACCCCTTCTCAAACTCATCCCCCGCAGATCGGGCATATGAGGCGGTAGAGATGAGGAGAGGGTTAGTTTAACTTTTGTCCCTTTTGGTATGAGGCTCCCTGGAGGTGGACTCTGAGCGCTTACGATCCTCCCTCTCCCTTCCTTCTCCCCCATAAGCTCCCGTGCCTTGAGGATCAGTAAGGCCTGAGAGATCTCTATGTTCAAGACATTAGGGACTACTACATAGCGATGCAATTGGTCATCCCTTTGGGGAATTCGTCGTTGCGGCAAACCCTCCTGAGAGAGAATCCTCTCCATTATCCTCCTAAAGACGGGGGCCGCCCCCTTGCCACCTGTGCGCTCCCTCTGTGGTTCATCTATTAGGACCAATCCTGCCCATCTCGGATTTGAGGCAGGAAGGTAGCCAACAAAGGAGATGATCAACCTCCCATCGGTGTACCCTCGGGAATTGGGGTCCGGTTTCTGTGCCGTCCCCGTCTTCCCAGCTACCCTTACTCCCTCAATCTTTGCCTCTCGTCCAGTTCCCTCCTCTACTACCCCCACAAGGAGATCGGTGAGTAGGTGCGCAGTAGAAGGGGAGAGAGCGCGGCGGATGGGGGTGGGGGAATATTCCCTCACTGGCCTCCCCCTCTGATCAAGGATGGCTCTGAGAAGATGAGGTTGCATGAGGAGACCTTCATTGGCCACGCAACAATAGGCATTCAAAAGTTGCAGAGGGGTCACGGCGACCTCCTGCCCTATGGCCATTGAGGCCAAGGAGAGCCCAGACCATTTTTCTGGGGTTCTCAGGAGCCCCCCGGGTTCCCCGGGAAAGTCAACCCCGGTGGGGGAACCAAAACCTAAGCTGCGCGCATATCTATAGAAATTGTCCTTCCCGACCTTTTCTGCCAGCTTAATCGCCCCCACATTGCTTGATTTCTCTATTATTTCCCTAAAGGTCAACCAACCAAATCTCTCGTTATCCCTAATTCTGGTACCGGCAACCGTTATCGCTCCATTCTCGCACCAAATCGAGTCTGCAGGCGATATTACCCCCTCCTCTAAACCTGCTGCCGCCGTAACCAACTTAAATGTAGACCCTGGTTCGTATTCGTCTGTTATCGCCCTGTTTCGCCTCACCTGGGGGGTGGATCTCTGAGGGAGGTTGACATCGTAGTCGGGGAGGTTTACCATGGCTAAGATCTCTCCGGTGGGAGGAGAAATAATCACTACCGAACCACCCTTTGCCTGAGTCCTCTCCACACCCTTCCTCAACTCCTCCTCACAGATGCGTTGGTAATCTGCATCGATGGTCAAACACAGGTTTTTTCCCCTGCGGGGGGGAAGGGGCAAACCGGGAGGGGAAAACCTGTTCCCCTTTGCATCGGTAAGGAGAACAAGCCCCGTACCATCTCCTTGTAGATATTGGTCATAATAGAGCTCTACGCCTTCCAATCCCTCCCCATCGAGGTTGGAGAAACCTAACACATGGCAGAGAGATGTCCCCAGGGGATACCATCTTCCCTCTTCGAGATTGGTGGCTAAAAGTTGAAAGTTCCTGTCGTAGATCTTCCCCCTTTCCCCTCGTCCCCTTAATCTAACCACTTGTTGGGAGAGGGCCTCCTCAAGCCAATAGTGGTGATGCAAGATCTGAATGGAGAAAAAGGTAAAAAGAAAGAACATCCACACCCCCCCACCTACTACACCTAAAATGATCAGTCTCTTCGTATGAGGTTTACCAAGCATTACCCTTATTCCAAAATTGCACTTAAAGAAGGTGCAGAGAATCTCTCTCCACCTTCTTCAGCAACTTATTTACCTCTCTTCTTTCCTTGCTCCCGTTTTGAAGGAGAAACTATCAAAAAGACCACATCTTGAGGGGAGGGATAGGAGAAACCCCAACCCTTCGCTATCCCCTCCATCCTTTGCGGGTCGGATAGCTGAGCCCATCTTACCAACAATTGTTTATTTTCTCCCTCTATCTTCTTCTTAATCTGTTCGAGGGATTGGATCTTCTGACTGAGTTGGGTGATGTAGACCTTCTGCCAGAGATGAGCCAACACTAAAAGGGTAATCATGAAAATGGTGAAAATAAAACCCTTCCCTGCAACTCTTCTGCTCATAATCCCCCAACTTTCTCCACTGCCCTAAGCTTTGCCCCCCTAGCCCGGGGGTTCCCTCTCACCTCTTCGGGGGAAGGTCTAACAACTTTTTTCGTAAGGACCTTCCCCCCTGGTAATGCCCTGAAGGTTTCCTTTACTATCCTATCCTCTAAGGAGTGGTAGGAGATGACACAGATCCTTCCCCCTACACTCAATAACCCCCAAGCCCCTCTGAGGCCCCTCTTCAACTGCTCAAGCTCATCGTTGACCTCAATCCTTATCGCTTGGAAGCTGCGGGAGAGCCCTCTCATCCTCGCATAAGAGGGAAATAGAGGTGAAATAATGCTGGCCAATTGGAGGGTGGAGGTAATCCTCCCCCTTTTCCTCACCTGGGCTATCCTCCTGGCTATCCTTTTAGCCCGCGGTTCCTCCCCATACCTGGTGAGGAGAAGGGCAAGCCTTGCTTGGGGATACTCGTTAACCACCTCCTCTGCAGTCAATCCTTCCTCGCGATCCATCCTCATATCTAACGGACCATCAACGAGATAGCTAAATCCCCTCTGAGGGGTCTCAATTTGATACCAGGAGATGCCTAAGTCGAAGAGGAACCCTTGGAATTTTTTTTCCTCCACCCTCCCCGGAAGCTCCTCCAGTTGTCCGAAGCTTAACCGAAGAAGGGTAAGCCGCGAGGAGTAGTCCCCCAAAGCTCTCTGGGAGTAGACCAACGCCCCTTCATCCCTATCAATACCTATCAACCTGCCTTTAGTGTTTTCTAAGATCCCTTTGGCGTGCCCCCCCCCACCAATGGTGCAGTCTATATAGGTCCCTTCCAAATCTGTGATCAAGAATTCCAAAACCTTCTCAAGGAGAACCGGCCGATGGAAGATCTCCGATTTAGCCATTTTTGGTTGGGTTCTTGATCATCTTCATGGCCTTGTAGTATAGTTCATCCAGCTTCTTCTCCGTATCATCACGATTGTCGATGTTGTTCCTTACCTCCTCCCTCACCTGGGGATCCCATATCTCTATCTTCGATCCCACACCGATGAGGAGGACATCTTTATTTAGCCTAGCAATTCCAATTAGGTCCCCCAGGGGGCCGATCCTTCCCTGGCTGTCTAAATTTGACTCGATCAGGAACTCGTTTAGCTTGGTCTTCAACTCGCTGTTCTCCAAGTTCTCGGGTATGTCCTCAAATCGATTCTCTATCTTCTTCCACTCATCCAGGGGGTAAGCATAGAGGCACCCCCTTGTTCCCCGGGTGATGACAAATCTCTCTTCAGCCTCTTGGGAGATACTCCTCCTAAACTTGGCAGGGAGAAGTATCCTCCCCTTACTATCCAGTTTCGATTCTCCTCTTCCCCTGAACTTTGACATACTAATCACCCATTTTCAGCCCTTATCTGCCACTTTCTCCCACCGCTAAACTACACCCATCCCCGCCTCTTGTCAAGGGGAAAAATGGAATTTTTTTCTCGGAAAACCCCTTCTGAAGGCCCATATACAAACTTCTTGGATTTCAAGCGATTACGTAGGCCGAGGAAAGATGGGGAGGATTTGGGCCAACTTGGCATCTTCTTTGCGTTGGCCCTACCCTTAGCTGTAAGAAAAACCTCCCACAGATTCGGCGGGAGGTTGGGATTACTTTGGGCTCTTCTACCGCACCCGAGTGCGTTAGGCCCTATGAGGATAGGGTTGCTCTAACCCACAGGACTACAGCAGATTACACAATGAACTTGGAAATTTATGAATAAATCGGGCCAAAACCAATCCCTGCAGTTATGAGCCTATGATTCTATTGGGAGGGAGATGGAATAGTATTTACGCCGTGAGGTCTATTTAGAGATTGGATCCAAATAACAACCTCCGGCGGGTTCTAAACAACCCGAGGGAGGTTTGAAGCACGATGTTTGACCCTCGTCTTAGAGCAAAAAAGGCTCTCTGGCTTGCCCAAAGGGCAAAAAGAGAGCTTTAAATTCATCCTTACATCCTTAATCACATCCTCAATTGCTAACCGAATTTCCCGGATGCTAAATTACTAACTACTTTAAAAGGGAGTTGTCAAGTCCTATTTTGGATCTTCTGGAGTCCCCACTAGGCTGAATTTCCCTCGGAGCGGGAGTCCTAACAGCACAGGGGAAAGATTACTCCGGCACTTTCAATACCTTGCAATGAGAGGTGTGTCTGCGTCTGGTAAAGATGGGACCTTTCCCGGTGTGGGAGGAATCTCCTGGTGCTGATTATTGTCCGAGGTTGGGGAGCTTCTCCCACAAGATCGATGAAAAACATCCTCAACGAGCAAAGGACCAGTTTCCAGGGTTCAAAAAGAATCTCTGATAACTGATAACCTTTGTCTGCTATACACTTACCACTGTCTCCTCGATTATCCTCTCAACTGTTTTCAAAATTTACTTTTGATTTTATATCCAATTGTAGGTATATTGGAATAGTGTCCAAGGATAAATATAACCTATTCACCGATAAGCAGCTCGTTGAGGCCTGCATCTCCGGGGATCACCTGGCTTGGAAGGCATTAATCAACAGGTATAAAGGGCTCATCTTCTCCATCCCCTTCAAGTACGGCCTTTCCAAGTCGGATGCCGAGGACATCTTTCAGGATGTCTGCCTCCTCTTGGTAGAGAAGCTTGGCTGGCTGAGGGATTCGTCCAAAATCAGTTCCTGGCTGATTACCACTACCTCAAGGGAGTGCTGGAAGCTCCTTCGGAGGAGAGAGAGAAGGTCCCCTTCGCCGGATGAGCTGCCACCCAGATGGGAGCTCCCGTTGGAGGTGGTCGAAGCCTTAGAGAGGGAGCAGAGGATTAGGGAGGCGCTGGCCCTGCTCTCACCGCGGTGTCAGAAGCTGATCTACTACCTTTTCTTCCGTCCCGGAAAAAAGCTATCCCATCAAAGGATAGCCAAAATTTTGGGGGTAAAGAAGGGGAGCATCGCTAAGTTGAGAAGCAGATGCCTCAGAAAATTGAAAAAAATCTGGCAGGAGATGTCCCATTTTACCGATTAGGAAGCTCTATTTATATGAAGAGACAAATAAGGGGGTTAAAGTCTAAGGTGAAATGTCCATCATTTAAAAACCTAATAGATCACTTGGAAGGCCTACTCCCCCAGCAGATGGAGAGGAAGATCAGAGCTCACCTTCTGGAGGGATGTCCGGCCTGTACCGGCGATCTAAGGTTCTTGGAGGAAGACCTAAGAATAGGCAAAGGTTCCCTCCTTGAGGAACCACCGTCCAATATCGTTCGGAGGGCGTGGCTGGCCTTTCGGCAAGCTAAGCCGACTGTGCGCAGTTCAGTGGCCAAGTTGGTCCTGGACAGCCGCCGATTGCCTGGATATGCGGAGACAAGAACCGGGGGAATTAGGCCGGTTTATCTCCTCTATCGGGCCGAGGAAATCGATCTGGAGCTCCTCCTTCAAGCTGGTGGCAGAGGGAAAGGAAGGACCCTCTTCGGAGAGGTCAGTTTGCAGAAGGGGGATGTCGCCGATCTGCAGCAGGCAGGGGTGAAGCTACTCCAAGGAGAGACCCTCATTAAGTCAGGCACGACAGACAGATGGGGCGAGTTTGTCTTCCGGGATTTGGCCCCTGGTCAATATAGGTTGAAGTTAGACTTGGGGGTGAGGGAAGTGGAGGTAAGGGAATTGATGGTGGAGGAACCTTTTCCAACCAGGCAGGAGAGTAATTAATTGTCTCAGATAAAGGGATTAGTTGAACAATTGTTGAGGTTGGGGCGCGGAGAAGAGATAACTAGCTTCGTAAAGGAGAGGGGGGAGGAATTCAACGAAGAGGTGATTGAGCTGATTTGCAGAAAGGTTGAGGAAGACCTCTCCTCCGATCCAGCTCGGGCGTTGAAAATAGCAGAAACTTCCCTTACCGCCTCTCAAGCCTTAGGTAATCCATTCTTTATTGCAATATGCAAGCGAGCCAAGGCCAATGCCCTGTGCGCTTTGGGAGCCCATCAGGAATCCCTCAACCTCGTCGATGAGGCAGTTGAGTTCTTCCGTGCCCAAGGTAACGAACTCCAAATGGCCATAGCCAATGTGGGCAAGGTAGAGGCCTTAAGGATTATCGGAAGATACCGCGACGCCCTTCAACTCTCCCAAAAGACTACCTCCCTCCTGAGGAGCCACCGGGCAGAATATGAACTGGCGAAACTGGAGAGGATCACCGCCTCCATTCATTTCTGGCGAAATGAGTTTGCCAAATCCCTCCAACTCTTAGAGAGGGCTGAATCATATTTTGCCGCCAACGAGAAAAGGTTAGAATTGGCCCAAACCAAGATGAATAAGTCCATAGTCCTCCCCCACCTAAACAGGTTCAGGGAGGCCTTGGCCGAGAGCGAGGAGGCCAGGCGATTCTTCCAGGAAATGAAGCTGAAAAGGCAGTTAGCTAATGTCGATTATAGCACGGGCAACATCTACTACTATATGGGGCAATATGGAAAGGCATTGGAAGCCTACAGGGAGGCCAAGGATGCCTATCGGATATTGGGATTGAAGAGGGCTCAGGCAAATGTGGATACCTGCATAGCCAATACCTACTTACGGCTTGGCCTCTATGAGGAGACGATAGAATCATACAGTTTCGCCCAGACGGTGTTCCAGGAAGAAGGGATGAGGTATAGCCTGGCCCTCACCTGGTATGACCAGGCGGTAGCCTATGGGGGATTAGGGGAGTTTTCCAAGGCGGATGAGCTCTTCCAGAGGGCGGAAGAGGTCTTTGAGGAGGAGGGGTTGAGGACAAAGATTGCCGGCATTAAGCTGGAGAGGTCCAAGATTCTTTTGGCACAGGGGGATTATGCCAAAGCTTTGAGGCTGAGTTCAGAAGCGATCGATTTGTTCACCGAAGTAAGCGGCCCAGGGCTGCTCACTGCTACAGCTAAACTGGTTGCTGCCGCTGCCCACCTGAAATCGGGAGAGCTTGATGAGGCGGAGGGGCTCTACCACTCCCTCCAAAGAGAGTATAAGATCCCTTGGATCCTGCACCAGGCCTATTATGGGTTAGGGAAAATCTCCTACAAGAGGGGGGCAAAGGATAAGGCTTACAGTTGGTTGCGCAGTTCTATTGAGGAGATTGAGAAGATGCAGGTCTCCTTAAGGGGAAGGGAGAAACTGACCATCTCCTTCCTCCAAGATAAGCTGGAGGCCTTTCATGATATGGTTTCCCTCTGCCTAGAGTTAGGCAAGGACGAGGAAGCTCTCTATTATGTGGAGAAGGCCAAATCCCGGGCCTTGGTTGATCTCCTCTCCCAGAAACTGGACTTCAAAGGGAAAGACGAGAAATTCCAGAAAACGGTAGAGAAGTTAAGGGAAGAGCTGAACTGGTGGTATAGCAAAGCTGAGGAGGAAGGCAAAGGGGGGGAAAGGGGAGGTGGGGTGAAGGTCTTCCAAGCCATAAGAAGCCGGGAGAGGAGGCTGCAACGGCTTATCGAGGATAGGGAGGCGGCAATTCCTCTGGGGAGGGGTCTGCTCAGGTCAACCGGGGTTTCCCTACCGGAGATCAGAGACCTCCTCGGTGAGGGAGAAATGTTATTAGAATATTATGTTGCCAACGATGAAGTTCACCTCTTCTCCTTAACCAAGCACGATTTGGCCATCTATCAGGGCCTTTCCTCAAGTAGGGAGGTAGGCGATCTTCTGGAAAGGTTCCGTTTTCAGCTCACCAAACTGATGTGGGGGCCTAAACCCGGAAGGGAGAGGTTAGCCTGGATAGGTTTGGCTACCAAGGATTACCTCCGCTCCCTCCATCGAATCTTAATCGAGCCCATAGCCAACCTCAGGGAGTACCCTCGTCTGATTATCATCCCCCATTCCCTACTCCACCTTCTTCCCTTTGGCGCCCTCCACGATGGGGAAGAGTTCCTCATCGAAAAACATCGGATTTGCTATTATCCCAGCTCCCACATCTTCAAGCTGTGCTCTCAAAGGGAAAGCAGGAAGGGTGGACCTTTGTTGGCCATCGGTGTTCCGGATGAGAGGATTCCGGCGGTGACTGAGGAGATAGAAACCCTTAAGGCCCTCTTCCCCGAGGCCTTAACCTTCACCGGACGATTGGCCACAAGGAAGGTCTTAGAGCGATATGCTGAGGAATGCAACATCCTGCACATCGCTTCCCATGGGGTCTTCCGAGAGGATAGCCCCCTCTTCTCCAGGTTGAAACTGGCCGATGGCTGGCTGACAGTGGGGGAAGTTTATGACCTCAAGCTGAATGCCTCACTGGTCACCCTAAGTGGGTGCGATACCGGCCTCAATACCTTAGCCTTAGGAGACGAGGTCTTAGGGATGAGCAGGGGATTTCTCTATGCGGGAGCATCCTCCCTTCTGGTTAGCCTCTGGGCAGTAAATGATAAGTCGACGAAAGCGTTGATGGAAACATTTTATCGCGGTCTGCGCCAAGGGAAATCAAAGTCTCAAGCCCTCAGGGATGCCCAGGTGGGGATGTTGAAGGGAAGTGAGAAATGGAGCCATCCCTACTATTGGGCACCATTTATTCTCATAGGGAAGGATTAGTTGATAGAATAAGGAGATTAGAGTGAAAGCCATTTCAATCTTTCTCAAAATGGAGGTGCGAAAATAAAAGGCTATTATCTATCTATAGTTACCTTTATCGCCGTTCTTGCCATCTCCATACCTTCTCAGGGGGGATGGAACTTCCTGGGACTAGGGCAGGATACCTGCTTGGCCATTGGTACCTATCCAGAGATTTCAGGCCCAATCTTTGCAGGCACCGAAAGGGGGGGTTATCGAAGCTTCAATGAGGGAGAGGAGTGGGATACTCTTGAGTGTCTGGGCCTTCCGGTTTATGGATTCGGGTTTGATCCCCGATTCGACTGCATAGTGGTATATGGAGCCTGTGGCCATGGGAGCAGAAGTGATGGTATCTACAAGAGCACCAACGGAGGAGACAACTGGAGGGTCTCCCTTTGGCTCTTCTACCCCAGTTGTCTGGCTATCTATCCACGCAATCCCAGCTTTATCTACGCTGGTTCATTCATTGAGGGGGTAGCCAAAACCACTCAGGCGGGCACAAGTTGGAGCTGGGTTAATCAAAACTTGACTGACTCCTCAGTCTGGTGTTTAGCCATCTCTCCTCAAGACTCTAACCTCATCTATGCGGGGACGCCCTCAGGGGTCTATCGATCGGATAATGGGGGAAAGGATTGGAACTTATGCCTTGGATCGCCAATTAATGTAACCTCATTGCTCATCGATCCGGATACGACCAACATAATCTATGCCACAATGGGAGCGGGTTCTTACTCTGACGGCCTCTACAAATCGAGGGACAGGGGAGAAAATTGGACAGTTATAGAATGGATGTTGAAGGCATCCTCCTTTCAGATCTCCTCTCTCAGGGTTATGTATCTTGCTTCCTTAGAATGGGGGGTTGCAAGAAGCCCAGATGGAAAGAGTTGGACTTTCATTAATGATGGTCTATCCAACACTAATGTTCACTGCTTGGCCTTGGACTATCAAGACCCCAGATTGATCTACGCAGGGACCGACCAGGGAGTATGGAGCTACACAGACACCCTGGCTGGAGTTACCCAACCCCCAGCCCCTCATCCCTATCCCAATAGATGCGAGCTTTTTGCCAACTACCCCAATCCCTTCAATTCTTATACGCAAATCCCCTATTACCTGGGTGGAAGCCATCCGAGAAGGACCGAGATTTCGATCTTCAACATTTTTGGGGGAAAGGTGAGAACCCTCTTGGATAGGAACCAGAGACCTGGCCGCCATACCATCCTCTGGGACGGCAAGGATGAGGAAGGACATGATCTTCCCAGCGGGATATATCTCTGTCAAATGAGGTCGAAAAAGCTAACTTCCACTGGGAAACTTGTCCTCATCAGATAAAGACAGATGGGTCTAAGTAAAAGGGGACTCATATTACGCTATGGAGGTGTAAGATGCTAAATATAAAATTGCACAGGAGGAAAATCGTCTTTCTCGGGGTTCTATTGGAATTATTATTGATCATCTATGGAGATTTATACTCAAAATCAACTTCGATCAACCCAACCATACCTTCCCTCTATATCCAGGCCGGCAACCATTCGGCTAAATTGAGCTGGGCTCCCCCACCTGGGGATCCTCCTCTCAGCTATAACATCTACCGAAAGCTTTTGGGTGAGGCTACCTTTGAGAAGATCGATTCCACCGTCACCGATACCTTCTATGTGGACCATGGGTTGATCAATGATACCCTCTACAGCTATTTTGTCGCGGCATTAAACAGCGATTCCATCGAGTCGGACTCCTCTCAGGTAATAGATGTCCTCCCCAACAACTGGATCGTCTTCGTCGAGGGATGGGACATCTGGAGAATGGATGCAGTGGATGCCGATGGAGACAGCGCTGGCGATAATCGGGTGAGGCTAACCACTAACCCAGCAATTGACATCACCCCGGACCTCTCACCGGATGGGACGAGAATAGTCTTCTCCTCCAATCGAGATGGGAACTTCGAGCTTTACTCGATGAGAAGTCTCGACGGGGGAGATCTGATCAGGCTCACCTTTAATACCTACACCGATGTTAGCCCCTCTTGGTCCTATGATGGCTCAAAGATAGCATATAGCTCTGATCAGTTCTGCAACTACGACATATTTGTTATGGAGAGCGATGGAAGCGGGTCCCCCACCCAATTGACCACAAACCCTGACTATGATGGTAACCCCGACTTCTCACCCTGTGGAGATCAGCTCGCCTTTGATACCCAAAGGGATACCATCTACCAGATCTACAAGATGGATCTAAGCATCCCTTCGCAGGTTGAATGCATAACAGACAGCCTCCAAGGTGATGCTGGTTGCCCTCGCTGGAGTCCAGGTGGAGAGTCGCTGGTTCTTTGCTCCCGGGCTCAGGAGGCGGAGTGGAAGGGGTTGGCAAATTCAGAGCCTACATTCCATATCCTCACTATGGATCCAAACGGGGTGCATGGGAAAAGTCTGACGATAGAGTTTGAGGATTATGGCTCTGGGGATAATATGTATCCCGTCTATTTAGCTCCCGATTTTTCCTCACCTCAGTTCGATCACATCTATTTTTCCTCAGACAAAGATGGAGATTGTGACATCTATTGCTTAGAGGTTGATTCGGCCAGGGATGTTTTTGGGGTTCCTCTGAGGTTCACCCTGGATGTCATCGGAAATTCGCCCACCGGGGGGATGAGGGAGATCCAGCCGGAGGTTATTCCACCCGCCTGCCCGGATAGCATCTCTGCCGACACAACTGGGAAGGATTTGGGAGTTATTTTGAGCTGGGCAAGAAACAAAGAGCCTGATTTGGCCTATTATTCCATATATCGTGACACTCTTAGCGGATTTATTCCTACCGATATGCTTGGTACCTTAAGGACAACCTTTTATCTGGACACAAATGTAACCGCCAATACTGTCTATTTTTACATAATCACGGCTACAGATAGCTTTGGTAGCGAGAGCGGCTATTCTGGCGAAGTAAGAGTGAAGACGAATTCATCGGTAAAGGAGCCGAAACATCCTAATGAAATCCCTGACAGATTTGCCCTTTTCCCCAACTACCCCAATCCGTTCAATTCGACTACAGCGATCAGCTATCAGTTGTCAGCGGTCAGGCCACACCGCACCACCCTAAAGATTTACAACATCTTGGCTCAGGTGGTAAAGACTCTGGTGGATGAAGACCAGAAAGCTGGTTATTACGAGGTCTGTTGGGATGGAAGGGATAACTTTGGCAGGGAGGTCTCCAGTGGGGTCTATATCTACAGGTTAGAGGTTATAGGTGACAGGTTAAAGGTAACAAAAACCAGGAAGATGGTTCTACTCAGGTGAATGGTGATATCGGCTGTAATTTCCTGTAGTTTAAGGTGTTAATAAAAATTTTTCTGATTTGAAAGGAGGTGTTTTAAATGGAAAAGTTTAAAAATTTCCTGGCCATTTCCCTTCTCCTTCTTGGTATCTTTTTCTGGTCAGGCCATGTTGCAGCTCAGATGATTGCCGACATCACCGAGGATGTGGAGACGGAGTTTGGCACCTATCATCCCTATCTGGTGGATGTGGAGCCCTGTGTTGAGCCTTACACAATTGAGCCAGACTTTTCAAATGTGGTTAATTTCAACGATTTCACCTTTAGCGATGCTGACAAAGCCTTGCTTCTGCAGAATGGCTTTGTGGTCAAACCATCCCACTACAAGCAGATCTACGATGTCTACAATGAGTGCGGTGATATAAGAACTCCCGCTTTTGTGACCACCGATGCTGTGCTTCATACCTATCACATCCTCTACGACTATATGCTCAGGATACTGGAGGTGCAGGAGTTTACCGACGATTTGAGTGCTCTGAACGAGGCGATGCTGGCTAAGGCTGAAGCGATGTATGCGGAGGCAACTGACCCGGATGTTAAGGAGGCGGCTCGAAAGAATGTGGCCTATTTCGCGGTGGGAAGCGTGCTTCTGGACAGCACAACGGTCATTCCCTCCTATGTGGACAGTCTGGTTGGTGCAGAACTTTCCCTCATTGAGGCCCACGAATTCTATGAGTATTCCCCTATCTTCTGCTATTGGGAGGACTACAGCCAATATCTTCCCAGAGGTCACTACACCAGAAAGGAGATTTTGAAGAGGTATTTCAGGTCAATGATGTGGTATGGCAGGATCTCATTTGCCGTGAGAAATACAGACCATTGCCCTAATATAGCCCTCCCCCAGACCCTACAGGCGATATTGCTTACCCAGGCATTGAACAGCGTCGATGTAGAGGGGGAGCCGGCCTTGGATAGTTGGGCCAGGATCTATGATCCCACCGTCTTCTTTGTGGGAAAGTCTGATGATCTGAACATCTACCAGTATACTTCTATCGCCAAACAGGTCTATGGAGCCGATTTTGCGAATTTGAGGGTGGACAGCCTGGGTAACGAGGTTCTGCTCAACGAATTTTTGGTGGAGGCCGACAAGCTCCCTGGTCCAATGATAACCACCTGGACACCCAAGGGTTTTAGGTTTATGGGACAGAGGTTCATCCCTGATTCTTATATGTTCGATAGGCTGGTTGCCCCTTTTGTAGATAGACTTATGCCCAAGGGCTTGGATGTTATGTCCATTCTTGGCTCTGAAAGGGCCTATCAGATCCTGGATGAGATCTATCATGAGACCAGCCATTTAGGCTATTCCGAGATGATGGATTCTCTTAAGGTTGAATTTAAGTCTCTCCTCGACTCCCTCTGGGCTCAAAATCTGTATTGGAATTGGCTCTATTGCCTTATGCCATTTCTTTTTCCTAAGGGGGAAGGCTATCCTCCCTTTATGCAAAACCAGGCGTGGACCGATAAAGAACTCTCCACCTCTCTGGGCTCCTGGGGAGAGCTGAGGCACGACACGATTTTGTATGCCAAACAGAGTGGGACAGAAGGAGGTCCTCCACAGAGTTGGTTTACAAAGGGATATGTCGAGCCCAACCCTTATCTGTATGCCAGGTTGGCCTCGTTGGCCAGGTTTATGATAACCGGCTTCGAAACCAGAGGGCTGTTGCTCGATGAGTTCAGAACGAGGTTGGAGGACCTGGAGACGCTGCTCCTGTCCCTGAAGGATATTTCCATAAAGGAGCTGACCAATCAAGCTCTGAGCGAGGAGGAGTATGATCTTCTCTGCCATTTCGGGGAGAAGATAGAAGAGATCGTCACCTTTCCACCAGAAATATCCGGGCAGATAGAGAACGACATTGACGATGCGATGGCCGTGATCGCCGATGTGCATACCGATGCCTATGTCACTTTTACCTGTTTAGAGGAGGGAATTGGCTATCCACTGGAGATATTTGTGATCGTATCTGTGGAGGACACAGTAAAGGTGACCAAGGGGGCCATCTTCTCCTATTATGAGTTCACCCAGCCGATTTCAGAGAGATTAACCGACGAACAGTGGCAGGAGATACAGACGAGTGACAACCCAAAGCCCTTGCCGGTCTGGATGGCCAGCTTCATAGATACCAGCCAGAGCTTCTTGAATCCCTGTCCCTTCCATTACAGCCTACATATGGATACGGAGGTTCCACCTGAAGAAGACCCTCATAGTTTGCCTGAGGTTTTCTTACTGCAACAGAACTACCCAAATCCGTTTAATGCAAATACCGTTATTCGTTACTCGTTAATCGTAGATCGTCCCTGCCCTACAACCCTCAAGATTTACAACATAACAGGCCAGGAGGTGAGGACCCTGGTTGCTGGGAAGCAAGCACCTGGACTTCATAAAGTTACCTGGGATGGTAAGGGTTCGCACGGCCAAGATGTGGGGAGCGGAATCTATTTTTGTAGGTTACAGGTGATAGGTGATGGGTTAGCGGTTGAAAGAACAAGGAAGATGGTCCTTTTGCGGTAAGGGTACCGCGGACCTGATTAAAGGCCAGAGGGGAGGTGGCGAAAAAATCTACCACCTCCCCTCTTTGTATACTCAGAGTAGTGGGCGATACTGGATTCGAACCAGTGACCTCTTGCATGTCAAGCAAGCACTCTAACCATCTGAGCTAATCGCCCTTTGGAAACAGCCTCCAGTCATCAGTTTTCAGAGCTTAGGAAGAGCAATAACAATTGACTGAAGACTGACCGCTTATTGCTGGTCGCTGAGAAAGGGAAGAGTGTGGGGCTGAAGTCCAAACCCCGCTACCATCAATCAATAACCTCTTCCATTCCTAAATTCTACATTCTCAATTTTCCCAACTACGAGGTGGCAGAACCCCGATTCTGCCACTTTTCCTCCTTGCCGTCAGGTAAGAACACTTGACGGCTGGCCGATTACGGTCAATTTTAATTCTACATCCTCAATTTCAAATTCGGGCTCCGCTCGTTTCTCAATATGCAAGAATTTTGCCAAAAACGGCAACAAACTTCAATCTCTATAAGAAAGTCGAAACCAAGATTTAAAAAGGATACGCTTGTAAAATATTTAAAGGCAATAAGTTTTGAAAGTCAAATTAAAAGCTACCCGTTTGGCATAGGAATTGCAAAATTTATATCCTTGGAGACGGCCTCCGCACAAAGCTTACCACCCCCAGATTCCCTGCTGTGCCAGGATATGCTGTGGACTAGCCCCTATCTGAGAGTCCAAACTAAACCTGGCCGCCAGCAGGGAATTTTTTTTGCCGAGGGCCGGACTCGAACCGGCACGTCCGAAATTGGACAGCGGATTTTAAGTCCGCTGCGTCTACCAAATTCCGCCACCCCGGCTCTAAAGAGGCGGCACCCGGATTCGAACCGGGGAATAGAGGTTTTGCAGACCTCTGCCTTAGCCACTTGGCTATGCCGCCCGAAATGAGAGAGCGGGTGATCGGATTTGAACCGACGACAACCACGTTGGCAACGTGGGGCTCTACCACTGAGCTACACCCGCTTACTGCAAATTTAATACCTCTTCTACAAAAATGCAAGCATTTTTTTAACCACCATTCCCTTTCGCCATGGCTTTTTCGTAGAGACGAGCATACTCCCCAGCAGATCTTTCCCAGGAGAAGTCCTCCCTCATTGCCCTCCGCATGAGCCTCTCCCAGGATGTTTGGTCTTGATAGAGCGTAAGGGCCCTCTTGATGGCTTTCAACATCCCTTGGGAGGTATAGTCCCGAAAGACGAAGCCCGTTCCCTGGTTAGACTTTGGCTCATAGTCCTGGATCGTATCGGCTAATCCACCGGTCTCCCTTACTATGGGAATAGTGCCATAGCGAAGGCTGTAAAGCTGATTTAGGCCACAGGGTTCATACTGGGAAGGCATAAGAAAGATATCCGCCCCTGCCTCTATGAGATGGGCCAACTCATCGTCAAATCTAAGGTTAACCCCTGCTTTATGGGGATACTTACGGGCCACCTCCTGAAAAATGAGGTGATACTTCTCATCGCCAGTCCCCAGGAGGACAAGCTGTAGATCCAAGTTCATAATCTTGTCTATTGCCTCCGCTATGAGATCAAAACCCTTCTGATCGGCCAGCCGAGAGATGATGCCCATCAGAGGAACCCTCCCCCAAGGAATAGGTAGCCCAACCCTTTTCAAAAGGGCAAACTTATTTCTTTCCTTCCCAGAAAGATCGGCCTCAGAGTAGCGATAAGGGATGAAACTATCCGTTTGGGGGTTCCAAACTCGCTGGTCAATCCCATTGACTATTCCATAAAGGTCCTTGCTCCTCGATCTCAATACCCCTTCCATCCCCAGTCCATATTTCTGGTCGGATTGTATCTCCTGAGCATACCTCGGACTTACCGTGTTAAGAATGTCTGCATAGACAAGCCCAGCTTTGAGAAAACTTACCTGACCCCAAAATTCTAATGGACCCATAGGCTTGAAGAGGTTTCCATCGAGGCAGAGCTTGGGAAAAGTGGTTGCTGGAAAGTTACCTTGATAACCCAAGTTGTGGATGGAGAAGAGGGTGGCCACCCCTTGGAAGAAACTATCTTGTGCATAGACGCTCTTTAAGAAAAGGGGGATGAGGCCGGTCTGCCAGTCGTTACAGTGGATAACCTGGGGTTTCCATCCCACCGCCTTCAAAGCCTCCAAGACCCCTCGCGCAAAGAAGATAAATCTCTCGTCATTGTCCACATAGTCCCCATCCCTAGCCCTATCCCGATAAAGCTCCTCCCGATCATAGAATTCCGGGTGGACCAAAAAATAGGAGACTATGGTTGAGTTAGGCATCTGTGTTTCCTTAAGTGTACCCTTCTCTACCCTTTCCCCTACTGGCACAGATATTGAAGTACCCTTGGGGAGGCTATCCCTCAGGCCGAATCTGTCCTCATCCACCATCCTGTATTTGGGGATTATGGTCCTCACCTCCCAACCTAGAGAAGAGAGGGCCAAGGGTAAAGCTCCCGCCACATCGGCCAGTCCACCCGTTTTAGCAAAAGGGACCATCTCCGGAGAGACAATGAGAACCCTTCCCTTTGACTTCAAGCAACCTCCTCTTTTAACTTAACCGTAGTCTATTGGTACCAAAATATTAAGCAAATCTATATCACTTTGTCGCTTCCATATACCTCTCCCATAATCACCCTCTCCTTAACATCAGGGGAGAGGAAACCACCAATAGCTGAGCGGTCAGATCCGTGATCTGACCGTGGGAGAACAGGGGTCCTGTTCACTTTTGGTGAGATGACAATCCCTAACATTCAGGGTGATGGCAGATTAGACTGAACCGTTAGAAATTTATAAATAATTCGGGTTCAGTGATTTTCGGTGTTCAATAAACGAGTTATTTATCCTGGTCATCCTGTTAATCCTGTCCAAAATCGGTCAGATCTCTACCCCGCGGAGGAAGGCCGCTGCCTCTTCAGGGGGGGTAGGATTGATATAAAAACCGGTCCCCCATTCAAATCCAGCCACTCGCGTGAGACGGGGCATAAATTCTATATGCCAATGGTATTCCTCCTCGTGGTGATCTATTAAGGGGGCGGTATGGATTACAAAGTTGTAGGGGGGATAATTTAGCCCTTGACAGACCTTAGCGAGAACCTCCTTCAATATTCCAGCGAGTGACTCCACTGAACTATCTTCAATCTCCTCAAAGGTCGACTGATGGGCTTGTGGGATAATCCAGGTCTCAAAGGGGAAACGCGGGGCAAATGGCTCTATGGCTAAGAACTCATCATTTTCACTAACCAATCTCACTTGGTCTTTCCTCTCCTGGGCTATTATATCGCACCAGATGCACCTCTCCTTGTAGTCATAATACCTCTTTGCCCCCTCTATTTCCTCCATCACCCTTTTGGGCACAATTGGAGTAGCGATGAGCTGACTATGGCTGTGTTCTAAGGATGCACCAGCTAAAACACCTTGATTTTTAAAGATGAGCACATATCTAAACCGTGGATCCTTCTTTAGATCAAGAGCCCTATTCCGATAGGCAATGAGAACATCTCTGATCTGGGAGGTCTCCAAATCGGCCATATCGAGGTTATGGTCTGGCGTTTCTACAATCACCTCATGGGCCCCGATGCCGTTCATCTTGTCGAAGATACCTATTCCTTCCCGATTAAGATTGCCCTCGATCCTCAAAGCAGGAAATTTATTGGGGAAAACCCTTAAGCTCCACCCCGAAGTGTTAGGAAGGGTCGTAGAAGGGCGCACCGCCATAATCTCCGGGGGGGTCTGATCCTCGTTTCCAGGGCAAAAGGGGCAAAACCCCTCAGTCCTCTTCTTGCCCAATCCCTCGAAATCCGAGGGTCTCTTTCCCCTCTCGGTGGAGATAATTACCCACCTGCCTATTACCGGATCTTTCCTCAGTTCGGGCATTAATCCCCCCAATAGGAATAAATAATGAACCCCCCCTTACTATACGGTCCCTTTAGAAATTAGAATATTCCCCTTTTAATGGGGAGAACCCGATCTTGCCGAGTTAAGAAATTCTTCCCTCTCCTCCCTGCTCAAGGCAAAGACCTTGCTCAAGGCTTCTTTCTCTTGAGAAGAAAGAACCTTTCCCCTCCTCTCCATAACTACTTGGGCGGTTTCTAAGAATTTGTGCAATTTGTATTCTGAAAAGCCCCCTCCTCCCCCCCAGAGGAAGGAAGGAATATATTTGGGGGGAAGCCCTCCCCCAAAAATGTTGCATCCTACCCCAATTACCGTTCCGGTGTTGAGAAGGGTACCAATTCCAGTCTTAGCATGATCAGCAATGAAGCTTCCCAACTTGATGATGCCAGTATCAATTGAACCCCCACTAACCTGAACTTTCACCGGCTTATAATTGTTCTTTAGATCGCTATTTGTGGTCAACGCCCCCAAATTAACCCATTTCCCAATGTAGGAATGGCCGAGAAAACCGGAGTGATATTTGTTGGCAAATCCCTCAAATATGGTAGCCTCCACTTCCCCCCCCACCCTACACCCAGGTCCGATACTACATCCTCCCCTTATCTTCCCTCCGGTAATTATGGCCTCCTCCCCAATGTAAGCGGGTCCCTCTACTCTGCTATGGGAGGAGATAATCGCCCCCTTATCGATGTAGATAGGACCTTGGCTGGCATCCAAATAGCTAAAGGGCTCCACCCTACTCTTTGCCCCCAAATATATCCTCCCCTCCCCAGATAGCTTAGCCAAGCTATCCACTTCTCCCTCCCTTGTTCCCCCCTTATCTAAGCCCTTAAAGTCCTCCCTAATTAAATCCTCGTTATTAGCAACCAGATCCCAGGGGTATTCTATGATAGTCACCTCTATCTGAGAGGTTGAAACCCCTTCCCCCAAATCTGGAAGGCCCTCTCCCCCCCCTTTTAACCAAAGGATAAACTCCTCTGCCTTATGACCATTTAGCCTCGCTCCAACCACAGTCTTACCACATAAGTAGAGGACCTCTTCCCCTTGGGGGGGGATGAGTCGGGAAAGGCTTTGATTAGAAATGACCCTCCCATTGAGGAAGAGAATTGGTTCACTCCCGGGGGATTGAAGAGGAGGGAGGTTTAACCTTTCGGTCACCGTGGAGAGGAGGTACTCCCGACAGTGGAGGAAGGCTCGACTCTCAGGGTAGAGCAAGATCAGCCTCTCCCCTAAGGTAAATATCCCACACCTCAACTCATAAACCGCCTTGGTATAGACTAAGGGGAGAAGGTTGCGGTATCCGGCATCCTCAAAGAGGCAGATCACCGACAAGCTAACCTCCCAAGTAAGGGTTTACATGCACCATTACATCCTTAATCCTCTCACCCCTTCTAAGCAAGATCTCTCTCACCTCTGAGGCCACCTTATGGCCCTCATAAACGCTCATCTCCCCTTCGACAACGATCTTCATATCCACCACATACTCTGAACCCAGTGATCTAACCCTTGTCTCCTTGATTCCCTTCAACCCTGGAACCTGAAGGGCGATCTCCTCTATCCGATCAACGATTGAACGATCAGGAGCTCCCTCCATGAGCAAATGAAGGTTTGATTTTAAAAGGCGGAAGGAAATCTTCAGGATGAGGACGGCGATAAAGAGTCCAGCCAAGGGATCAAGGTATCTCCAACCCAACCTGGCCCCTAAGATCCCGGCCAAAGCGGCCATTGAGGAGTATGAATCGGATTTATGGTCATAGGCATTAGCCAATAAGGCGGAGCTTTGAGAGAGTTCTCCCGCCTTCAAGGTATAGCGATAAAGAACCCACTTAAGGAGGATAGAACCCACTGCTGCCCAGAGGGCAATTTGGGTAGGGGCCTGAAACCTCCGATGGATAAATATCTGCAGGGCAGAGATCCCAATGTAGACCCCAGTTAAAAGAAGAACAAGGGAGACAAAAAGAGCAGCCAAGGTATCGGCCTCACCGTGACCATAGGGGTGATCCCTATCAGGCGGTTTTTGGGCTATCCTTAACCCAAAGAAGACCACACCGGTGGAGATAACATCGGAGAGGGAGTGGAGGGCGTCAGCAATCATTGCCTGGGAATGTCCAAAGATGCCCGCCCAAAGCTTTCCCAAGGTGAGACCTATGTTCACCTCCAAGCCTATCCTGGTGCAGGTATTCTCCTCATATATCGAACCCCTACTCACCGGCTAATTCTCTCTTGTATTCCATAAGCTTTTTCCTGATTCGTTCATCGGAAAGGCTGAGTATCTGGGCCGCTAAGATGGCCGCGTTCTTCGCCCCCGCCGGGCCTATGGCCATAGTGGCTACCGGCACCCCAGTAGGCATCTGGACTATAGAATGAAGGGAATCGACCCCACTTAATGCCGAGCTGGAGAGGGGAACCCCGATAACGGGAAGTATCGTTTCGGAGGCAAGGGCCCCCGGGAGGTGAGCAGACATCCCGGCCCCAGCGATGATTACCTTTATCCCTCGCCGCACAGCAGATCGAGCGTATTCCCTGGTCTTAGCTGGGCTGCGGTGGGCAGAGGAGACTATGACCTCATGATCTATACCAAAATGGTCTAGCATCTGAGCGGTAAGCTCCATCACCCCCCGATCCGATTCACTACCCATCACCACAGCAACCAGTGGTCTACCCATCAGTTCCCTCCAAGGCTATGTCTTTCCTAAACTGCATTCCAGGGAAGTTAATCGCCCCAACCGCATTATAGGCCTTCTCTCGGGCCTCTTTTATGTCTTCCCCTTTGGCAGTAACCCCCAAGACCCTCCCTCCATTGGTAACCAGTTTACCCCCCCTATTTGCTATACCGGCATGGAAGAGGAGGATATCATTAGCCACTCCATCCGTTCCAGTGATCGGAGCTCCCTTCTTATACCTTCCTGGATAACCTTCGGAGGCCAAAACCACACAAACCGCTGCTCCTTCCTCCCATTCAACCCTTTTTCCCTCCAACCCACCTTCGATAACCCATTCGGCAATCTCCACTAAGTCCGTCTTCAAAAGGGGAATTATAACCTGAGTCTCTGGATCGCCAAAGCGGCAGTTATATTCTAACACTTGAGGACCCTCCGCGGTGAGCATTAACCCCACATAGAGAACCCCTCGGTATTCGATCCCCTCCTCGGAGAGACCTTTAATGGTCGGTTCAAGTATATGGCTCTTGATTTCTTCCATTAGGTCATCATCTATACTCCGGGCAGGGGCATAGGAACCCATTCCTCCTGTGTTTGGGCCCTTGTCCCCCTCATAGATCGGTTTGTAGTCTTTGGCCGGTAGAATGGGGATACAGGATTTACCATCGCTAAAAGCCAATACGGTGACCTCCTTCCCCTGAAGCCAGTCCTCTATCACTATCCTCTCCCCTGATCTGCCAAATATCCTCTCCACCATTATGGCCTTAACTGCATCCACGGCCTCCTCGAACGACTTAGCTAAGATAGAACCTTTTCCAGCGGCCAACCCATCAGCCTTTACCATAAGGGGAAACCTCCTCCCCTTCAGATAGTCCATTGCTTCTAACGAATCGGTGAAAAGCTTAAAGGGGGGTGTGGGGATGTTCCATCTCCCCATAAACTCCTTGGCAAAGCCCTTGCTCCACTCGAGCTTGGCCGCCCTTTGAGAGGGGCCAAATATCCGCAAACCCCTTTTGACGAAAAGATCAACTATTCCTAAGGAAAGGGGAAGCTCTGGGCCCACAAAGGTGAGGTCTACATCCTTTTCCTCGGCAAAGTTGGCTAACTTCTCCGGATCAGACGGAGAGATACCTATACACTTGGCGATTCGCGCCATCCCTATATTTCCTGGTGCGGCATATAACCTATTCACCTTTGGGCTCTGCGCCACTTTCCAGGCCAGAGCATGTTCCCTCCCTCCTCCTCCAACTATCATTACTTTCATCCTCTCTCCTCCCTAATAAGTCACACTATAACAAAATGAGAAAAAAAATCAAGGGATTTTGTAATGAAGGGACAAAATTTGATCATCTTCTTATTAAAAGGAAAACTGGCAAAGGTTGGTTTATGGGGGGCGTAAAGCCTTGCCCTTTACGGTGGGAAAAAGGGAGGGGACACTTCTTTAATAGAGGGGGATGACTGTCAAATTATAACCCCCCTTTTGAAGCGAGGGGGGAAAGTGAGAGAGAAGGGGCTTAGTTAGTTCGGCAGATAGAAAAGTTTCCTTGTCTTCCTCAGAACCCCTCAGCGGATGCTTCCCCAGACCGAGTCAAACGTGGAGTCGACCTTCTCCTTACCCTCTTCAGCGATTATTGCTAAAAATGTCTTGGCTATCTTAGGGTCATACATTATCCCTGACTTTTCCTCTATCTCATCTAAGGCCTCCTCCTTACTCAAAGCCGACCTATAGGGACGGGAGGTGGTCATCGCATCAAAGGAATCGGCCACTGCTATTATCCTCGCTCCCAAAGGGATCTCCTCCTCTTTAAGCCCCGCCGGATAGCCTTTTCCATCCCACCTCTCATGATGATGGAGGATAATCTCCTCCACCCCCCAGGGGAACCTCACATCATGCAAGATCTCCAATGCCTTGGCGGGATGGAGCTTTATCTCTTCGTATTCTTGAGGGGTTAATTTCCTTGGTTTCCTTAATATGTTTGATTTAATAAATATCTTTCCCAAGTCGTGCAGATAGGCTGCAGTGAGAATCCCCTTAACTTCTTCCCTGGAAAGCCCCAACCTCTGGGCAATCCTCAATGAGTAGTGAGCCACCCTTGCTGAATGTCCTAGGGTATAGGGATCCTTCGCTTCCACCCGGGTCCCCATCGACCGCACTAACCTCAGATATAGCCCCTCTATCTGAGAGGCTACTTTATTGACCTCCTCCAAATCCTTTTCTGCTCTCAGATCCCTAAAGAGCTCTATAGCTTCTCCCAGTAGGCTTAAGGCCTTTTCGTTCTCCCCTTTTTGTCGACAAGTAATCGCTAACTCTCGATAGGCCTCGGCTAGGCCCAAAGGACATTGGGCGCGTCGATTTATCTCCGCGCTCCTCATTAGGTGATCTTCAGCCAGTCTCCACTTCTTCCCTTCCCTGAATATTACCCCCCTCAATTTCTCTACCTCAGCTATCCCTAATTCATCCTCCAGCCTTTTAAAGTATTTCTCCGCCTCATCGCAGAACTTCTTTGCCTCTCTCAAACAAGAGGATTTAACCAGGATCTCTGCCTTACTCAGATAGGTAGTAGCCATTAGGCTGGCTATCCCCTTGGCCTCGGATATCTTCAGGCTTCTGGTGAAATAGTAGTCTGCCGTTTGGTAATCCTTCTGATCAACAAAGGTCATCCCCATATTGTGATAAGTACGAGCCAAACCGAAATCGTCCTTAATCCTCCGATATAATCGACTGCTCTTTCGGTAATAAGCCACGGCTTCCTCCCAGTCGCCTTGGATGTTGAACATAGCGCCGAAGTTGTTATAAATATGGGCCATAAGTTTAAAATCCCCCATCTTCTCTCCAATCTGAAGGGCAAGGTTGAAAAACTCTGTCACCCCCTTCCAATCCCCTCGTTCAAAGGCTATGTTTCCCAAAGAGAGATAACCATCGGCCATTCCCTTCGGATTCCCCCTCTCCTCAAATGCCCTGATGCTGCGAGAGAGAAACCTTCGCGCTTTCTCCCTCTCCCCCCTCCGCGCATAGAGCCGCCCCATCTGGCGTAAGAGCTCTGGATAGAGGGGGTGAGCATAAACGAACTCCCCCAACCCTAAGGAGCTTTGGAAATTTTCCATCGCCTGATGAGTCTCGCCTAAAAGGTCATTAACCTTTCCTAACTTGAGCAGAAGCTCAAATTCCAACTCCCGTAAGTCCGTAGATCTTTCTCTCCTTAGGGCTGTAATGGCTGAGGTATAATATGTAGAGGCATCCTTATAGTTGGCGGCCTCCTGGGCCTTATCCCCTTTCTCCTTGAGGCGGATAAGCCCCTCTTTTAAGCGTCCCCGGGAGTTCATCATCTCCATCTTCCAATGTTTATCCAAGAATCACATAAAAAAAGCCACGGTTTCACCCGTGGCTTTTTACTGAAGTACCAAATATCTAATAGCTCTCCGCAAGTGCATAGCGGGAGAAGTGCCCGATCTGGGTTGTTACCTCCTCCTTCACCTTGTCATCCCTTCCCCCCATCCACTCCCACTCCTGGTTATCCGGATTCTGCCAGTAGATGGAAAGTTGGGCTTCCTCATCGAGATCCTCGGCCTCAGCATAGGATAGGGTGAGAAGGACTGATCGGAGGAAAACCAACCGATTGGGCTTAAGCTGAACCATTGCCTTATCTGGGTTAGGGCAGATCATAGTGATGGTCGTATCCGCAGGGAGAGCTCCTGGAGGGATCTCCAGCCGATTACCGTTAAGCTCAACCTCTCCTCCTTCCGCGGCACATATCCTCACTGAGGTCGTATTGCTTGAACTCGACTCATCTTGCTTTAAGGTGACGATCTTCAACTGAGAGGAAACTGGATTGGGGGCGGTAGGGTTCCCCTTCTGCCCACATCCGGCATAGAGGAGAAGGGTAAAAAGGAGGCCCCCCCCGAAGCTAATTAATTTCCACTTATGTTCTTTGAACATAGGACACCTCCGGTTAATTTTCCTCCACCACATTCCTTAATTGCAAGTCCCGTGCCAGAAAAATTCAGAGAGGGAAGTGCCCTAACCCTTTATTAACCAACGGGTTTTTGTTACAACAAATTTTTACCAAAGAGCAAACTGTCACATTTTGGTATATCAAAACGGACGGGCCTGAAGGGTACTACCTTAATGGTCCATTTCGTTACAGATACTCAGCTCCCAAGGAGTATTTCTCTATCTTCCGCAGCAGGCGAGGGCGGGATATATCCAGAAGACGAGCTGCCTTGCTCTTATTCCCCTTGGTCAATCGGAGAGCCCTCTGGATAAGTCTCTTCTCCATTTCCGGCAAGCTGATCACCAGAGCATGGAGGTCATCCTCCCTATCTCCTTTTTCCAGGGAGCAGCCAGCATCCGGCATATTTCCTGGGCCGATGAAGTCTCCCTCCCCCAAAAGAACAGCCCGTTCGATAAAATTCTTCAGCTCCCGAACATTGCCCGGCCAATCGTAACTGAGCAGGAACCCCTCTGCCTCTGGAGTAAGCCCTCTCACCCGACGGTTAAACTCCCGATTATACTTTTCAATGAAGTGATGGGTCAAAAGGATGACGTCCTTCCCCCTCTCCCGAAGAGGGGGAAGCAAAAGGGAAACCACATTGAGTCTGTAGTAAAGGTCCTCACGAAAGCCCTTCTCCTTTACCGCAGTTTCTAAATCCCTATTAGTAGCAGCAACTACCCTTATGTCAACTTTAATATCCTCCGTCCCCCCTAATCTCTTGAACTTCCTCTCCTCTATGGCGTTGAGAAGTTTAACCTGAGTATTGAGGCTCATATTCCCTATCTCATCGAGGAAGATCGTCCCCTTATCGGCCAACTGGAGGAGACCAAGTTTCCTCTCCTTGGCATCGGTGTAGGCCCCCTTCTCGTGGCCAAAGAGCTCCGCCTCCAAAAGGGTCTCCGGAATGGCCGTGCAGTTTACCTCTATAAGGGGTCCCTTGGCCCTAGGGCTTGATTGGTGAATTGCTCTACACAATAGCCCTTTCCCGGTTCCAGTCTCCCCCCTGATGAGGATTGTGCGCGCTGAACTCTGGCTGACTTTTCGAGCCAACTCTAGGACCTTCCTTAGCTTTGGGCTCTCTCCGATTATCCCCTCAAACCCTTTTCCTTCTAAGCTATAAGGATTTGCCTCCACAGGGGAAGCTTTTCCCAAGAAGGACTTGAGCTTATCGATCTTCTGGGGAAGGGGAATGAAGCTCTCCGCCCCTACCCGCACAGCCCTTAGTTCATCCCCTAAGGAGGAGCGAGAGGAGGTCAGCGCCACCCTTATCCCCTGGTTTCTGGACTTCAGTCTCCTGATTAGCTCAAAGGCCTCCTCCCCCAGATGGTCAAGGTCTATCAGAGCGAGTTGAGGAGAGGTCTCCTCGGCTATCTGCAGAGCCTCCCGCAAGCTTTCCACCCAAACTCCCCCCTCCCCCCTCGCTGAGACCACCTCCCTCACCAACCGCATTGCTGGATTCTCCTGCTCTCCAGCGATGAGAAGGAAACTCAATTTAACAGCTCCAAAAGTGTATGAACGACCAAGGGGTCAAATTGGGTTCCTTCATTATCCCTGAACTCCTTGATAATTCTCTTATTGGGCAACCTCTTCCGATAGGGACGATCCGAGGCCATAGCATCATAGGCATCGGCAACGATAATTATCTTGGTGGGCAGGTCAAGGTCCCCCTCACTTAGCCCATCTGGATAACCTTTCCCATCCATCCTTTCATGATGATGACGGACGAGCTTCCTCGCTCGGTAAAGAAAGCCTATTGGTGCCAGGACCTCGTCCCCCACAATGGGATGAGACTTTATAGCTTCCCAATCATCAGGGTTCAACTCCTCCCTTTTGTGGAGGATATCGTTGCTTACCGCTATCTTTCCAATATCGTGTAAGGGGGCCGCCTGCCTTAAAGTCTCCATCCCCTCCTCATTTAATTCAAGTTCTCTACCCAATCTTAAACAGAGCTCGGTTACCCGTTGGGAATGCCCTTTTATATAGGGATCATTGGCCTCTAAAAGAAGACTCAATGACTTTATGGTGGAGAAGTATGCATCCTGGAGGTTGGAGAAGAGGTAGCTGTTCTCCAAAGAGATTGCCGCCTGGTTGGCCAAAAGGTGGAGAAGCTCCCTATCCCCTTGGCTGAAGCCAGTTCCATCTTTCCCCAGGGCTATCCCCCCCAAAACCTTCCTTCCGGAGATCAAAGGAATGAAGACCACCTCCCCCTCCTTGGAGGAGATTGAGATGGGCTTACCATTATGCACTGCTTCCCTCACCACCCCATTCAGGTTTAAGTTAGCCCCAAGGGCGGCTGCCCTGCGTGGTTTCCTATCATCTATCAACCATATCTCCCCTCCCAGTGCCTTGGTTTGAGCAATAGCAGATCGCAGGAGGAGGTTGAGGAGGTTATCCCTCTCCACGGTTCCACTCAGCTTCTGACTAACTTCAAAAAGGGCAGTCAACTGCTTTAGCCGGGCATTTTCTTCCTCCAACCTCTTCCTCTGAAAAGCCTTAGTAACCGCCATCCTCAAATCGACCAAATTGAAGGGCTTGAGGAGATAATCATAAGCCCCCTCCCGAATAGCCTTCCGGGCCGTCTCTATGGTGGCATAACCGGTCATTATTATAGAGAGAAGATCTGGGATCACCTTCTTGGCTTCCCTTATTAACCGCAGCCCATCTATCTCCGGCATCTTGATATCGGTGAGGAGCAGATCAATCCCCCCTTCCGCGATCTTGCTCAATGCAGCCGAGCCGTCCTCTGCCGTAATCACTTCATATCCTTCTGCCTCCAAGACCTCCTTGGCCAACTCCCTGATTATCTCTTCATCATCTGCTACTAAAACCTTACTCATCCTATCAGATCCTCCAAGATAGCCCTCAACCTGTACAACTCAAAGGGCTTATGCAAGCAACCCCAGGCTCCCAAGGATAACCCCCTCTCCACCAACCCATCTGGATAGCTGTCCATAAGGACTACCGGGGGGCATCTCCTCAGCCCTCTCAATGCCTTGAGCACCTCAATTCCGTTCACATCGGCAAGGTGAATATCGGTGAAGACAAGGTCAAACTCCTCCTCCCTGACCCTCTCTATCCCCTCCTCTCCTCCGGTAACCGTAACCACATCCAATCCCTCTTCCCTGAGCACATCGGAAAGGAGATTTCTGATCACCGGCTCGTCGTCAATTACCAGAACCCTTTGCCTCTTTATCCTTCTCTCCATAGATACAGACTTTGTCCCTCCCTTGGGCTTTGGCCTGATAGAGAGCTCGGTCGGCCTTCTCGATAAGGCTCCGCTCATCTGCTGCCTGGTCAGGGAAAGAGGCCACACCGATTGATATGGTCAGCCTTCCCTGGGGGAGGACTCCCTCCCCATCAAACTTTGCTTCCCTTACCAACCTATTTAACCTTGTAGCCAGTATCTCCCCCCCCTCCAAATCGGTCTGTGGAGCGATGACTACAAACTCCTCCCCCCCGTATCTGGCTACTATATCACAACTGCGCACCGATTTATCTAATATCCAGGCCAATTGCTTCAGGGCTTGATCTCCGGCTAAGTGTCCGTTTTTATCGTTATATATCTTGAAATTGTCTATATCCAACATCAGAAGACAGACGGATTGCTTAAACCTCTTGGCCCGGGAAATCTCTGATTCCAACAATTGATGAAAAAACCTATGATTATAAAGGTTAGTGAGACCGTCTGTGCGCGATAGATGCTTATAAAATTCCTCATCCTCTGCCTTCTGCCTTAATTTCCTCCTCTCCAAGGTTTTGGCCACCACAATCCTTATTTGATCGATGTTGAAGGGCTTGGTAATGTAATCAGCGGCTCCCTTCTTCATCGACTCCACTGCTGACTCCAGTGAGGCATAACCGGTCATCACCACTACTTCGGTCATTGGGTGAAGCCTTTTGGCCTCCTGCAAGACCTCCATCCCATCAATGCCGGGCATCTTTATATCAGTTATTACCAAGTCATACTCTTTCTCCTTGAACCTCTCCACCGCCTCCTCACCTGTGGGGGCAACCTCTACCTGATAGCCTTCTCCGCTGAGCACATCGTGGAGAAAGCTCCTCATTATCTCCTCATCATCGACCACTAAAATGGATGAACCGCCCCCATCCTGTGGTTGATCTATCACTGGTTCTGTGGGTAACTTAACATCCCCCTTAGCGGTGAACAACTTCCCTCCCCTCTGGTAAACAAACAGTAAATGTTGCTCCCTTATCCTCCTCGCTCTCCACCTCTATATGTCCCCGATGGCTCTTCACAATTCCATAGCTTATGGAGAGACCAAGCCCCGTCCCCTCTCCTCGCTTTTTGGTAGTGAAGAACGGTTCGAATATCCTGTTCAAATGCGCCGAGGGTATCCCGCTCCCACTATCTTGAAATTCCACCTTTACCTCCCTACTCTGGGAAGAAAATGAGGAGCGCACCCTCAGAACCCCACCCCGGGGCATCGCCTGCTGAGCGTTGAGGATTAAGTTGGTAAAGACCTGCTGGAGTTGACTGGCGTTCCCCTGGATCTGGGGAAGCGAGGGATCAAGCCTCTTGATCAACCTAATCTGCTTAAGTTTCAGAGAATGCGCGGAGAGAAGGAGGGATTCCTGAAGGATCTGATTGACATCTAAGGGAGCAAAATCCATCTCCTCCTGACGGGAAAATTCCAGCAACCCTCCTACTATCCTCTTACACCTCTGGGTTTCCTCCTCGATAAATTCCAACCATCTTTTTACTTGGTCCACATCCTTCCTCTGATCGACCATCCCCTCCACCCTCTCCAAAAGCCATTGGGTATATCCTAAAATGCCCCCTAAGGGATTGTTCAGCTCATGGGCCACCCCGGCAGCGAGCTGGCCCACTGCGGCCAATTTCGTCGAATGGAGAAGCTGAGATTGGGTTTCCTTCAATTTTTGGGTTCTCTCCTCTACTATCTTCTTTAGATTAAGGCTGTACTCCCTAAGCCCTTGGTACAGTTCGCAGTTTTCTATAGCAAAGGAGGCCTGTTTCACCATGACGGAGAGGAGCTTCAGCAGCTCCTGGGGGATAAGGTCAACAGGTATACCAGGAAGGAGAAGGAATATACCAATCGTTCGCTTCGCGGTAATAAGGGGAATCATAATCAATTCTCCCCTCCCCTCACCCAAGCCGAGGGAAGGGATTATCGCCAGTCTCCTCTGATTTAACACCCAAGAAAAGACCCCGGATTTTATCTGCTCTTCCACCTCCCGCGCGCAGAGGGAAGCTAAGTCTGATGGTCTGGATGCCTTTAGCTTAAATGTCCGGGAATGGGGTTCAACTAAGAAAAGAGCGGCGACCTCTGTTTTGATCAACTGGGCGGCCTCATCTATAAGTATCTCCGCCAATTGGCCCAGATCCAGAGAAAGTTCCACCTTCTCCTGGAACTCACCCGTTGCCTCTAACCTACCCAACCACTCCGTGAGGCAACTGTTAGAAAACTTCAATTGTCTTATCTCCCTCTTGGCTCTCTCCAACTCCCCCTTCAATTTTTCCACCCCAATAACAGGCATATTCCTCTCCCCCTAGTAACCCTTCTCCGCTTGAGCAAAAAGCTTGGGTCTGTTTTTGTCCCCTACCCTATTCCTTTAGTAACGAGACAGCATCAGGATACCCTGCTTCTATCTCCGCCATAATGGGATCGATGGCCGCTTTCTTCAGCCCTAATCCATCCCAAACCTCAAGTTCAAGGGGGGGGACCTTCTCATCACCTGCCCAACCCAAACCCAAAGCCTTGATGAGAATATCCGCCAAGTGTACCACCCCTACCTCCTGGGGGAAGTTCTTGGCTTCCCCTGGGGTATGATGGTAAGCAACGGGTTCAGCAAGCTCAGGGGGCAATTTCCATCTCTCCACTAATAAACTGCCAATCCGCGTATGATCTGAACCCAGAACCCTCCTCTCTGCCTCCTGAATGAAGACCCCTTCTTCCTCAACAACCTTTATCACCTCTTTAAATTCAGGGCCAAAGGAGATATATTCCACCAGTTTCCCGATATCATGGATAAGCCCTGCAACAAAGAGCTCATCCGTTTCGCTGTGCCTCAGGTGCTTACCGATTATCTTGCTACCCAATGCACATCCAATGGAATGCTCCCAGAAGCCCTCGCCCTGAAAACCATCGTTTCCCTCTAAGGAAAAGCTTCTCAGGATAGAAGTAGCCAAAACCATCGCCTTTAAAGCCCTGAACCCTATTATGGCAATAGCCCTACTTACTGTGGTAACCTCCTGCATAAATCCATAGAAGGAGGAGTTGACCAACTTAAGCAGTTTTGTGGTCAAAACCTGATCCTGGGTGATTACCTTTCCCACATCAGATGCTGAGGTCTGGGGATCATCGAGTAGGTCCCGCACCCTCTTATAGATTATGGGGAGGGTGGGTAAATCACCTACTCTGCCTACTATGCCCTTTAACTGCCCCTCCTTCATCGGCTATCCTTTCCTCCGATTGGCTCTAATCCTCTTTGCCGCCCCCTTGATCTCCTCCACAACCTCCGTCTTCTCCACAGAAGAGAATATGGACTCTACCTCCTCCGCGACCTCCCCCTCAATCCTCTCTTCCCCTTCCCCACTGCCCTCCACTTCAAACTGACCCACTCCCCAGGTGCGGAAAAGCAAAAGATGGTCCGGGGTAATCACCTCCCCCTGTTTAAGGAGAAGTTCCCCCTCCAAGTTGTATACCGACCGGGCAAGCCTCATCCCCGGCTCTATCTCCTGAAGGTCAACTCTCATCTTTCACCTCCTTTGTTGTTAAAAAAATGGCTCCTCAGCAAAAGCGAGATGATCTCTAACCATAAGTTTCAATTTAAAAAGGAGGGTCTCTTAACCCGACTTTCGCTTTTCTATTTAGCGTCAACAGCCTAAGAATTTAGCTAA
>JAOZPP010000086.1 GCA_029932675.1 bacterium | reverse complement strand
GTGATGGGTGATAGGTTAAAGATGGTAAAGACCAGGAAGATGGTGCTGATCAGGTAAAGAAGCCGTTGATCGTCTATCGTAAATCGTGGATCGTTGCTCGTGCTCGTGGTTCGGGAAGGACGAAAACCGCTTAGCTAAAAGGAGGGAGAAGATGAAAAGGATGGGATTAATTTGCTTGGTTGTAGCTGTGGCCTTTGTCCTGCAGGTTAGAGGGGCAAACTTAGAGGTGGAGGTGACCGATATGGCTACCATATCCTCTGGTGATACCACCAGGTTCTTGTTGCGGTTTGACCTACCTTCTCAGTTGGTGGGGAGCACAATCGACTATGCAGAGTTACGCTTCAGAGCCCAACCGGACTCTGGTTCAGGGCCCCTGGATCTGGCTGGTTACCGGCTCACCACCGGTTGGGATATGGGCACAGTAAACTGGAGCTACCCGTGGGCAAACCCAGGAGGAGACTACAACGACAGCACCCTGACCGTCTCTACCATTTCGGGGGAGGAAAGCCAAAGGATTAGTTTAGACCTGACTGGGATACTCTCCGCCTGGGCCAAGGGGAGGCCAAACTATGGCCTGATCATAAAGTCCTTAATAGAGAAGGGAAGGAACCTCACCGTGGTGCAGGACCCAGAGTTTCCCCCAGGGGTGAAGGCTAAGGTAGAGGTCTACTACACCGCACAAGAGGTAAGCAAGTAGACCTCTCAACCAGGGCTGCCGGGATCCCTCTCGGCGGCCTTTTCCTTTGAGGCCATTTCACCAGAGGGAAACCAGGAACCCAAAGGGAGGCCCCTTCCCCACTTGCCTTGACACATTAAAGGTATGCAAAGCCTTCTGCTCTGTCAAGGTCTAAGTTGAATTAGCTCAAGAGGGGTTGACCTTCAGGTTTGATGCCCAGATGTTAGGGGCATCGACTGAGGGGAGAAGAAATGGCTTGACAGGAGGCAAATTTTTCATATAATTCTCTGTAATAGGAGGGATGATGGCGCATGCATATACACCGGGACTAAAGGTCACTGAGCGGACTTTGGTGAGGAAGAAGAGGATCCTCCCCCTTAAGGGGGAGGTGGTAGTTGAGAAGGGGGAGAAGGTAGTCCCCGATAGGGTGGTAGCTCGTACCCATCTCCCGGGGGATGTTATCCCCATTAATGTGGCTAATATCTTGGGCCTCCCCCCGGAGGATGTCCCAGAATGTATGAAGAAGAAGGAGGGGGAAAAGGTAGAGAAGGATGAGGTAATTGCCTCCAGCAAGAGCTTCTTTGGCCTCTTCAAATCCCAAGTGAAGGCCCCAGAAAAGGGGATAGTGGAGAACATATCTAATGTCACCGGTCAGGTTCTCCTAAGAGGGGAACCCCATCCGGTAGAGGTTAAGGCATATTTAGATGGCGAGGTGGTGGAGACTTACCCTGAGGAGGGGGTTATGGTTCAAACCTGGGCCACCTTTATCCAAGGAATCTTTGGCATAGGAGGTGAGACCCATGGGGAGCTGCTCATCCTTACTGAGGATTCCAGTGGGGTTCTCACCGATGCAGAGATAGACAAAGGTTGCCAGGGGAAGATCATAGTGGGGGGAAGCTTGGTTACCTATGAGGCTTTGCAGAAGGCCATTGAGGTAGGAGCGAGGGGAGTAGTAGCTGGAGGTTTCAACGACAAGGACCTGAGGGAATTTCTGGGCTATGATCTGGGAGTGGCTATCACTGGCTCTGAAGAGCTGGGGATTACCTTAGTTATTACTGAGGGATTTGGGGAGATAGATATGGCCGAGAAGACATTTGAGCTTCTCAAGTCAAAAGAAGGGAAGTTAACCTGCATAAATGGAGCGACCCAGATAAGGGCTGGGGTTATTAGACCAGAGGTTGTTATTCCTCTCCAGGATGGAACGGGGTTAGAGGGCAAGTCGGAAGAAGATTTAGAGGGTATAGGCCTACAGGTGGGCAGCCCGGTAAGGGTTATCAGACAGCCCTATTTTGGGAGGTTGGGAAAGGTCTCGGCTCTCCCCCCGCAGCTACAGAGACTGGAAACCGAATCAAAGGCCAGAGTCTTAGAGGTGGAGTTTGAGGACGGAGAGAAGGCGATTATCCCGCGGGCCAATGTGGAGACCATTGAGGAGTAGAATTACTAACTCAGGGGTTTTTGGGGCAATCCTTTCCCGGTGAGGCTTAAGGAGTTATTGATAAGTGAAATCGGTAGCCCTTGTGTGGCTGCTGTTTAGTTTATCTATTTTAAGTTCAAATTAGGGACGATCCTTATAAAACGAGAAAAGTTAAGTTTTCACTTGACAACCTTATCCCTTGGCTTTTAATTCACTTAGATGAACCGGTTAAGGAAAAGCGAAATATTACTTGCTGTTCTCTTCCCGCTTCCCCTCTTTTTAGGGATTGGGGGAGCTTACGGACAGGATAGCCTCGCCTTGGCTCCCGTAGCTAAGGTTACTGCTGTGGACACCCCCAATGACGGAGGGGGAAGCATAACAGTAGATTGGGAGGTTTCACCAGACGAAGCGGCAGGTAAGGTTACCACTTACCACATCTTTAGGGCCTCAGAGGGAGGGGAATTCCAGCTCTTGGGGGAAGTTAGCTCAGGGGTAACCAAGTATGTGGATGAGGGGACAAGGGATGGTACCAAATATATCTATGCCGTTCAGGCTATTGGAAAGGAGGGGAAGAGTGCTCTGACCAAGTCTTCTCCTGTTTGGTCACGGGGCCAGTGGTTTAACACTCAGAGGACCAATATGCTCTTAGTCCTCCTGGTAATCTCTGCGGCAATTCTCCTCTATATTAGAAAGGCGAGGGCTGGAGGAAAGCTTTTTATTCGGAAGATAGCTGGCTTGGATGCTGTAGATGAGGCAGTAGGGAGGGCCACCGAGATGGGCAAGCCAGTGCTGTTCATCCCTGGGATTATGGATATGGACGATATCCAGACCATCGCCGGGATGACTATTTTAGGGAGGGTGGCCCGCAAGACTGCTGACTATGAGACCACCTTGAGGGTCCCTGTGTGTCGTTCGGTAGTGATGTCCGTAGCACAGGAGGTAGTCAAGGAAGCTTATTTAGATGCAGGTCGACCCGATGCCTATGATGCCAATAAGATAAATTATCTCACTGACGACCAATTCGGATATGCCGCTGGAGTAGATGGAATTATGCTGAGAGAGAAGCCAGCGGCCATCTTCTTGATGGGTCATTTCTTTGCCGAATCGCTTATCTTAGCCGAGACCGGCTTCTCCATTGGGGCTATTCAGATAGCTGGAACGGCAGAGATATCCCAGTTACCCTTCTTTATTACCGCTTGTGATTACACCCTAATCGGGGAGGAACTCTTTGCTGCCTCCGCTTATCTCTCCGGTGAGCCGCGACTGCTTGGTTCCTTGAAGGGCCAGGATGTGGGTAAGGCCATCTTTATGGCCATCATCATCTTAGGAGTAATCTTAGAGAACTTAGGCTATCACTTTTTAACGGCCTTGATGACCACGGGATGAGAAGACAGATACCTTTGGCCATAACCTTAGTGGTAGGGTTGGTGATGGTGGTGCAGTACTTTGTTCCCCACAAGCCGGTGGGCAATCTTTATGATCTATTTAACACTTGGGCTATAGTCATCTTCGCCTTTGCCATCGTCTTGGGGGTAGGGAATCTAATAAAGATTCATGGGGATCGCATATATCGGTTGGAGAGGGGGTGGGGTTACAGTGTGCTTCTCCTTTTGGGCCTAACGGTGATGATTATCACTGGCATTGGGTGGGGCATTGAGCCAGGCACTTCTTTCTTCTACCTCTACTGGCATCTCTATGTGCCGATGAGTTCCACTATGTTTGCCCTTTTGGCCTTCTTCATTGCCTCTGCTTCCTATCGAGCCTTCCGGGCACGAAATTTTGAGGCTTTCCTCTTGCTCATCTCTGCCGTTCTGGTTATGTTAGGAAGGGTTCCAATGGGGAAGGCATTGTGGGGTCAGTTTCCGGTGATTGCCGACTGGATAATGAAGGTTCCCAATACCGCTGGTCAGAGGGCCATTATGATCGGCATCGCCTTAGGGGTTGTCTCCACTTCCCTGAGGATAATCTTGGGTATTGAAAGGGCCCACTTGGGAGGTGAATAGATGGGGATGGGGAAGAAGCTCTCGCAGATAGATAGACGGATAATATTCCTGGTGATTGGCTTAGCTGTAGCTCTCCCTCTTCTCTTCCCCATCGGTCTGCAGATTAGGGTCAGCGAACCCGCCCAACGGATGTATAAGGCCATTGATCAGCTCCCCCCGGGTTCGAAAGTGCTTATCTCCTTTGACTATGATCCTACCACAATGCCGGAGCTCTACCCAATGAATATCGCCCTTGTTCGTCACTGCTTTGCCAAAGATTTGAAGGTAATCGGAATGGCACTTTGGCCGACCGGAGTCCCCTTGGGGGAAGAGGCCTTTGAGATAGCAGCTAAGGATTACGGGAAAAGCTATGGTCAGGATTACGTAAACCTGGGTTATAAGGCAGGGGATATAGTTCTCATCTCCAACCTGGGAAAGAGCATTCCACAGCAGTTTCCCATTGACTTTCGTGGGACCCCCTTAGAGGAGCTACCCATAATGAAGGGCGTAAGGAGTCTAAAGAACATCGACCTGGTTATTGACCTTTCGGCAGGTTTCCCAGGCATAGTGGAATGGACGATGATTGCCGGGGGACGGCATCATGTGAAGGTCGGGGGGGGATGCACAGCGGTGAGCGCACCCTCTTACTACCCTTACCTTCAATCAAAGCAGATAGTGGGGCTATTAGGGGGGATGAAAGGGGCGGCTGAGTATGAAACCTTGATGAATGCCAGGGGGGCAGCCGCCGGGGGTATGGATGCCCAGTCAATAGCTCATCTTGTGATCATTCTATTTATTTTTATCGGAAATCTCTTTATGTTCTTGGGCAACAAGGGGAAAGCTTAGGAGGAGTTATGGCGGATACTATTGGTATATGGGTAGCAGCATTATTAACCCTCTTCATCTTTAGTTTTCTTTACAAAGATAATCCGCTTTATAAGATGGCTGAACACCTCTTCATCGGAGTGTCTGCCGGATATTGGGTTAGCTACCTTTACCAAAATGTCTTCAAGCCCAACCTCTACAATCCCCTCTTCCACCAGGGGAAGCTTCTCCTCATCATCCCCCTTATATTGGGTCTGATGATGGTGATGAGGCTCTTCCCAAAGATAGGTTGGATCTCCCGGTGGTCCATTGCCTTCATAGTAGGAATAACCTCTGGCTACTACTTGATCACCTACCTGCAAACCAATGCTGTGGATCAGGTGAGGGCCAGCCTTTTGAACTTCAGCCAAATTAACAATATCATCCTCGTTGTGGGGGTGCTCAGCGGTTTGATTTACTTCTTCTTCTCCGCCGAACACCGGGGTGTCTTAGGAGGCACAGCCAAGCTGGGCATCTGGTTTCTGATGGTCGCCTTCGGGGCCTCCTTTGGCTATACGGTAATGGCGAGGATCTCTCTGCTCATAGGGAGGATGCAATTTCTGCTTGGCGACTGGTTGGGGCTCTTGCATTGAACAGAGGCAGGATACAATAGATCACTTACCCACTAACTGACTCAATTGACTGCATTGAGGAAAGAGGAGATCGGTTGAGCGAAAAACTTCGGAGGAAAGGGAGAGGCTGTCGGAAAGGGGGGTTAATCCCCCTGGCAGCCTTTATCTTTTTTCTATTTCTCTGGGATGGTGCCTGGGCAGAGGACTTGGATACTCTACCCCCCTCCCCCCCAAGGGAGGTAACCGCCTTTGACACCCCTAATGATGCTGGGGGAAGTATCACCCTTACCTGGAGAAAGTCGACCGATGATGGCACTGGAGCAGGGGATGTGACGGCCTACATTATCCTCAGGGCAGAGAGGAAAGAGGGACCCTATAAGGAGATCACCAAATTGCCTGCTGGGGCAGTGAGGTATGAGGACACTACTACGAAGGATGGAGTTGACTACTTCTACAAGGTTAGCGTTTCCGATGGAGTAAACATATCCGAGTCCCCACCTAGCCAGGCAGTTCATTCCAAGGCCCAATGGTTTAACTTTAAGAGATTGAATATGCTCCTCGCTGGATTCATCCTCTCCCTAGGCATAGTCTATTTCATCAGTAGGGCTAGGGCAGGGAAGGAACTCTACATCCGCAAGATAGCGGGCCTAGACGCCGTAAATGAGGCCGTGGGAAGGGCTACGGAGATGGGCAGAAAGGTCTTTTTCATCCCTGGGATCTTAGACTTAGACGATGTCCAGACTATAGCCGGATTGAGTATCTTAGGACAGGTAGCTAAGCTCACTGCTGAATACGGGACCAAATTGGAAGTGCCGGTTTGTAGATCGGTGGTAATGGTCACCGCAAGGGAAACGGTAAAGGAGGCCTACCTCGATAGCGGCCATCCGGATGCCTACAACGATGAGATCGTCCATTATCTCACAGACGACCAATTTGGATATGCTGCCGGGGTGGATGGGTTGATGCTCAGGGAAAAACCAGCGGCCATCTTTTATCAAGGGGCCTTTTATGCTGAGTCCCTGATCTTAGCGGAGACCGGGTTCTCTGTGGGGGCTATTCAGATTGCCGGGACAGCGATGCCCTCCCAACTGCCGTTCTTCATCACCGCCTGCGATTACACCCTGATCGGGGAGGAGCTCTTTGCCGCCTCGGCCTATCTCTCTCGAGAGCCCAGGGCTTTAGGTAGCATCAAGGGACAGGATCTGGGCAAGGCGATTATCCTCTTTATCCTTGGTTTAGGGGTTGTTCTGGAGACCTTAGGGATCACCGGTTTTTCCCAGCTTTTTACCACGCAGTAAGAGAGGCACTTAAGTTATGCGCAGGGAAATTCCCCTTTTTATCACAGCAATAACGGGGGTAGTCTTTATTATCGCCTATTTCATCCCCCATCCTCCCTTTAATCAAATCCAAGACCTATTCCAAACCTGGTTCCAGATCATCGCTGCCTTTGCTATTATTTTGGGGGTACTCAACCTGATGGTTGTAAACGGGGACAAGGTCTACCGCAGATCAAAGGGATGGGGCTATTCGGTAATTATCATCCTCAGCTTTTTGGTTATGGCAGGGATTGGCACATTCAAGTTGGGTAGCAAGGCTTCCCCCTTGGAAGAGGGTACCCCCTTTATGTATCTCTTCTACAATGTTTACTACCCCTTAACCAGCACGGTCTTTGCTCTTTTAGCCTTTTTTGTGGCTTCCGCTTCTTTCCGCGCCTTCCGCGCCCGGAACAAGGAAGCTGCCCTCCTCCTTACTGCTGCTTTCTTTGTAATGCTTGGTCGGGTGCCTATAGGTGACTATCTTACCTCTTGGATACCATTGAAGTGGCTGCACCTTTCTACTATAGCTAATTGGATTATGGCTTATCCCAATATGGCTGCTCAGAGGGCAATTATGATTGGCATAGCACTGGGCATTATCTCCACCTCCTTGCGACTAATATTGGGAATAGAGAGATCGTATTTAGGTGGTGACTAGGTAAAAAAGGAGGTCAAGGGTGGGGTTTTTTCGAGGAATGTTGAACTTAGATCGGCGAATTATCTTTATTTTAATCGCTGGGGCTGTAGTGGTACCCTTATTTATCCCCTTCCATCTTAAGATGCACCCAACCCCTGCCTCCCAAGGGCTCTATAATGCAGTAGAAAAACTTCCGGAAGGCTCCACCGTAATCATCTCTGGAGAGTATGATCCAGGAACGGCGCCCGAGATTCAACCGATGATGATCGGGGCTTTGAAACACTGTTTCCGTAAGGGCATCAAGGTTATCCTTATGGGGTTATGGCCGCAAGGGCCGGCTCTGGAGGGACAGGCTCTACAGGAAGTATTTAAAGAGAAAGAGTTTAAGGAAATGAATCTCCAATATGGAAAGGACTATGTAAACTTAGGGTATAAGGCAGGTGGGGCAGTTGTCATCCAATCTATGGGGACTAGTATACCAGCTACTTTCCCCACCGATATGGCCGGTACCCCCATAGAGAAATTGCCCCTAATGAAGGGAATTCGTAACTTCAATGATATTACTTTTGTATTGGACTTTTCTGCTGGGGATCCCGGGACTCCGGCCTGGGTGATGTTCGCCCATGACAGATTCCATGTCCCGATGGCCGCTGGGTGTACCGCGGTCAGTGCTCCTATGCTTTATCCTTATCTACAAACCAAACAACTGTCAGGTCTTTTGGGTGGATTAAAGGGAGCAGCGGATTATGAATGGTTAACTAAGTCATCGGGGACAGGGATTCGATATATGCCTTCCCAATCCATCGCCCATCTTGTAATTGTCATCTTCATCATTATTGGAAATATTGCTTTCTTTGTTGTCAGGAAGGGAGAGAAAAGATGAGTACAGATATAGGTGTATGGATTGCCGCCTTCCTTACCTTGGGGATACTCAGCTTTCTCTATAAGGATAATCCGTTTTATAAGGTTTCCGAATCGATCTTCATCGGCGTCTCCGCTGCATATTGGTTTGTGTATATGATTTATAATGTGATAGAACCAAACCTTTTGGGCAATTTGCAGAAGGGGGAATGGTGGTATGCCGTAGCCGGCATCTTAGGGGTGATGATGCTGTTCCGATTGATTCCCAAAATTGGCTGGCTAAGCCGTTGGGCAGTTGCTTTTATGATCGGAACTGGAGCAGGTCTAAATTTTATAGTCTATCTACAGAGTAATGTGATGAAGCAGATACGAGGGACCCTGGCTCCCCTCAATTCGATAGGGAACATTATGATGATCGTAGGGGTGATTACTGGGTTGATCTACTTCTTCTTCTCCGCCGAGCACAAGGGCCTATTGGGTGGGGCGGCGAAGGTAGGAATCTGGTTTATTATGGTCTCATTTGGTGCCTCTTTTGGCTATACAGTGATGGCCAGGATTTCGCTTCTTATAGGCAGAATGCATTTCCTCTTCAGCGACTGGTTGGGGCTCTTGCATTGAGATGAATTGATTTACGGCATTTACCTTTCTCCAAACTTTTTGTAGTGGATGGAACTCTCAGGAAAGAAAGGAGGGAATTCGTTGGACACAAGATTTTGGACCAAAGAGAAATGCAAGTGGAGACGGAAGGTCCTCCCACTGACGGCTTTCATCATCCTACTGGCTCTCTGGGGAACGATTCGGGCGCAATCCCCAGTCGACACTCTCCCCCCCTCCCCTCCCACAGAAGTAACCGCCTTTGACACCCCCAACGATGCGGGGAAAAACATCACTATCAATTGGAAGCTCTCGACGGATGATGGAGCAGGAAGGAACATAGTCAAGGGGTATGACATCTTGAGGTCAGAGTCTCAAGAAGGGAAGTTCGAAGTGGTGGGTTCGGTGGTTGCTGGTATCTCCACCTTCCAAGATGATAAGGTAAAAAACCGGAGGAATTATTTCTACAAGGTAAGGGCTAAGGATCATACCTCTTCCGACTCACCCACCGTGGGTCCTGTCCAGGCCAGCGGCCAGTGGTATCACAAAGGTAAGACGGTTGTGCTAATTTTTGTGGTCATTTTCACCGCCTTAGTAATCTACTTCGTGGAGAGTGCCAAAAAGGGGAAGAAACTCTATGTAAGGCCCATACCAGGGATGGATGCCGTAGATGAGGCTGTGGGCAGAGCCACTGAGATGGGCCGACCCATCCTCTATATCCTCGGCCTAAGCACCATATCAGATGTAGCCACCATAGCCTCCTTGACCATCTTAGGAAGGGTAGCCAAGAAGGTTGCTGAGTTCCAAAGCAAACTTCTGGTCCCCTGCTACAACCCCATAGTTATGACTGTAGCCCAGGAGGTAGTGAAGAACGCCTACTTAGATGCTGGCCGGCCAGACAGCTACGATGAGAGCAATATCTGGTTTCTCTCCAGCTCCCAGTTCGCCTATGCTGCTGGGGTTAATGGGATAATGCTGAGAGAGAAAACGGCGACCAACTTCTACTTGGGGATGTTCTATGCGGAGTCCCTTATCTTAGCTGAAACCGGCAACATCGCCGGATCCATCCAGATTGCGGGGACCGACGCGGTAACCCAGTTGCCTTTCTTTATCACCTCTTGTGATTATACCCTAATCGGGGAAGAGTTCTATGCCGCCTCCGCCTATCTTTCTCGAGAGCCGAAACTCTTGGGTTCAATCAAGGCCCAGGACTGGGGGAAGGCGGGGCTCATCGCTCTAATTATACTTGGGGGTTTCTTCGCCAGCTTTCATTTTGATACCTTTATAAACCTCTTTACTGTAGGTCACTGAACCAAGGAGGTTCTATGAGGAGACAGATTCCACTGGCCATAACCTTTATCGGTGGTGTGGTGATGATCATTCAGTATTTCATCCCTCATCAGATCTCTCAGGAGATATACCGGGGGGTACTGGACTGGCAAATGATCGTTGGGGGCTTCGTGTTGGTTTTAGGTATCGGCAGCCTGGTAACCCATCACACAGAGAAGGTGAAACGCCAAAAAGAGGGGTGGGGATACAGCTTAGTAGCCTTATTAGGACTGGTCATGATGGCCATTGCTGGTCTCTTCTTTGGCGGGATGGCCTCTGACAAGCCATTTATGCAGATATTTATCTACGCACAAAACCCTATCCAAGCAACTATGTTTTCCCTTTTAGCTTTCTTCATCGCTTCAGCAGCATACAGAGCCTTTCGAGCCAGATCGTTTATCGCTACCCTTCTCCTCCTAGCTGCCATCATCGTAATGATCGGTAGAGTCCCCATCGGGGCCAAGATCTGGTCTCCGATCCGAGTAATTTCGAATTGGTTATTAGATTATCCCAATATGGTAGCTAAGAGGGCTATCGGCTTAGGAGTAGGATTAGGGATGCTCTCTACAGCGTTGAAGATAATCTTGGGCATTGAAAGGTCCTACCTCGGTGGAGGAAAGTAAGGAGAAGAACTATGAACATATACGAAAAGATGATGTCCATCGATCGGAGGATCCTTTTCATCCTCATAGCAGTTTCGGTGATCATTCCCCTTCTCAAACCATTGCTCCTTCCCATAAATGTGACCAAAGAGGTAAGACACCTCTATGAGTTCATCGATAGTTTAAAACCAGGAGAGGCTATCCTCCTTTCCCTTGATTATGACCCATCCACTATGGCGGAATGTCACCCTATGGCTTTGGGTATTCTTAGACACTGTTTCGGCAAGGGGATAAAAGTGATGGTTACCAGTTTAGCCAGGCCAGAGGGATTGGGTACTGCAGAGATGGCGCTTACTCAGGCCGCCCGGGAGTATGAAAAGAAAAACGGAGAGGACTACGTTTTCCTCGGCTACAAGCCGGCACCGGGAGCGGTAATGTTGTCAATGGGAGAGAATTTCCGCTTGGCCTTTCCTAACGACTACTACGGCACCAGTATGGAAGATATCCCAATGATGCGAGGAATAAAGAACTATAAAGACCTCAAGATAGTGATAACTATATCGGGCAGCGGGATCATTGACACCTGGGTGATCTATGCGGGGGGAAGGTATGGAGTTCCCATTGGGGCCGGTGTTACCGCAGTTATGGCTACAGACTATTACAAATACCTTCAATCTGGACAGCTTGTGGGTCTTCTTGGAGGCCTCAAGGGGGCGGCCGAATACGAGAAGCTGATCAGACATCCGGATATGGCCACCAAGGGGATGGATGGACAAAATATGGCTCATTTACTAATTGTCTTCTTTATAGTCATCGGGAATATAGGTTATATTTTGGGCAAACGAGCCAAGAGCACTAAGGGTAAATAGGGGGGTAAGATGCATATCTCGTCTAACATAGGAATTTGGGTTGCAGCCTTTTTGACCCTCTTTGTCTATTCCTTTCTTTACAAAGACAATCCATTTTATAAGTTTGCTGAGCACCTCGTGATCGGACTTGCTGGTGGTTACTATGTAGTAACCATGTGGTTTCAGATAGTTAAGCCAAAACTTATCATCCCCCTTTTCCAACAAGGGCATTTGGTTTTGATTTTTCCAATGATCCTCGGTCTCTTTATGTGGGCCAGATATGTCCCAAAATATTCTTGGATTAGCAGATGGGCTATAGCATTCTATTTGGGAACGGCCTCAGGCCTGGGGATCCCCCCCATTATGCACACCCTAATAATCAGACAGATACAGGCTACCATGTTGCCGGTTAACTTCCACTCGTACCAAGGATGGATGAGCCTTTTCATCATATTCGGAGTGCTGACTTCCTTGATTTACTTCTTCTTCTCCGCTGAGCATAAAGGTGTATTGGGGGTTTCCGCTAAGATAGGTATCTGGTTCATTATGATTGGATTCGGAGCCACCTTTGGGTATACGGTGATGTCCAGGATATCCCTCTTAATTGGCAGGGTGCAATTCCTGATGACCGATTGGCTGGGGATATTGCATTGAAGAGATAACTTAGTTCACCACGGATACCCACTGGCTAACAGGGAGCAATTTATTACTCGGAGCACTAAATAGTTTACATCTCACGTTGCTGCATATTGAACATG
>JAOZPP010000030.1 GCA_029932675.1 bacterium | reverse complement strand
GAGCTCACCAACCCCATCTGGGAAAAAGAGTATATGCGCCCAGAAAGAGAGAAGAAGGCTGTAGCCTAAATGGGTTGTGGCTAAGTATTTTAAGAAAGGACTGTATCTATATACAGGCATTAGCCTTATCGTATTAGTGGTCCTCCTGATCTGTACATCGGATCGTCAGACCTGGATGACCATAACTCGTTTTAATCTCTCCTATCTCCCCTTGCTCATCTTAGCCACTGCTTTCAAATGGCTCTTTGATGGCCTCAGCATCAGCATCTTGGTTAGAGAAGGTTCAGAGGTGAGGATAGGAGTATGGAAGGCCACAGGGATGAGGCTAAAGAGCTCATTTTTGGCCATTACCTTTCCCGTTCTCCTCAGCTCAACTTCCTATCAAGGTTATCTTCTCTATCGGGAGAATATCTCACCAGGGAGAAGCGCAGGGATAACTGGTTTTAGGGCTATACTCCCCATCTTTCTCTTCCTACTTGTTCTCCCCCTCCCTTTTATCTCTTATCCTGGTTTTAAGCTAAACCTCCTCTTTTCCCGCATATTAAAGGGAGTTTTCCTCCCCATAGGTTTAGCCCTCTTCTTCTTTATCCTGACCCTCTTCTTCCCCAGACGGATAAAGAGCTTCTCCTCTTGGATTATAGAACGGTTGCCAAAACTGAAGGTCTTGAGGCCAGAGAAGGTGGACAAAGTTAAAGAGGGGGCTTTTAGGGAGGTGGACATCCTCAGTGCCCAATTGTCCCATTATCTTACCAAGGGGAAGAGAAGTCTCCTCCTTGCTGAGGGATGTATCGTCGTCTCTTTCTTTTGGGAGTTCGCCATCAGCATAATCATCCTTTGGGGGTGGGGGATTAAACCTCCGTTTTTCCAGTTCTTCCTCCTTCAACTACTCCTTAGGCCCATCCTCTATTTCGCCCCTACGCCGGGGGGTAGCGGGATAAGTGAGCTCAGTTATGCAGGTTTTTTCTCCATTTTTGTCCCCAAATATTTGGTCGGGGTCTCGGTCCTTCTGTGGAGGATTTGGACCTCCTATATTGGGATGATCTTAGGGGGAGTTGGAGTTGTCTCCTCCTTAAGGAAGGATTTGAAGGCTGGTGAACCAAGTCGTTTGATAAACCTCTGAAGGATGACTTTACAAATAGCACCATAAGGTAACTGAGTCTCCAACTATTGCTCCTCTGATTTTCACAGAGGAACCTTATAATCATAAAACTTTTGATAGTGCACTATCACAGCTCTAAGAAACCCTTTTTAGATGAGAGGGAGGTATGGATATCTTCGAAAAATGTTTCCGCTATACTGCTGCCCAAGAGGCTAGAAGAGCTGGTTACTACCCCTATTTCCAACCCATAGAGTCTGGGCAAGGGTCTCAGGTAACCATAAGGGGGAGGAGGATGATTATGATAGGCTCAAATAACTATTTGGGTCTCACCTCCCATCCCAAATTAAAGGAAGCGGCTATACAGGCAGTGAAAAAATACGGAAGTGGATGCACGGGCTCAAGGTTCTTGAATGGCACTTTGGATATCCATGAGGAACTCGAGGCAAAATTGGCCGAGTTCATGGGGAAGGAAGCAGCCTTAGTCTTCTCCACAGGTTTTCTGACCAACCTGGGAACGATCTCTACCTTAGTAGGTAGGGGGGATGTAGTGATCACCGATCGAGCTGACCATGCCAGCATCTTGGATGGCTGTAGACTTGCCTTTGGCAAACTTTTGAAGGTTAAACACAACGATATGGAGGATCTGGAGAGGGCCCTTAAGTCTTGCGAGGGGAAGGGAAAGCTCATCGTTGTAGATGGCATTTTCTCTATGGAGGGGGACATCGCGGATCTGCCCCACATAGTGCGGTTAGCAAAAAAGTATGCCGCAAGGGTCATGGTAGATGATGCCCATTCCATAGGGGTCTTAGGGGAAAATGGCCGGGGCACCGCAGAGCATTTTGGTTTGATGGAAGAAGTGGATATAATTATGGGAACGTTTAGCAAGTCCTTCGCCTCCATCGGGGGGTTCATTGTGGCCAAGGCGGAGGTAATAGATTTCATCAAACATAATTCCCGGGCCCTGATCTTTAGTGCTAGCCCGCCTCCTGCCTCCGTAGCCGTTGTTTTAGCTGCCTTGGAGATAATCAAGAACGAACCGGAGAGAAGAAGAAAACTTTGGGAAAACACCCGGATGATGTTGGAGGGGTTCAATAATATGGGCTTTGATACCGGCAGAAGTCAGACCCCGGTCATCCCCGTCATAATCGGAGAGCAGATGAACACCTTCACCTTCTGGCTTAGGCTCTTTGAGGAGGGGATATTTGCTAATCCAGCTATCCCCCCTGCAGTTCCTCCGGGAAGATCCCTAATCAGGACGAGCTATATGGCCACCCACACTGAAGATGAGTTAAATAGGGTATTAGAGGTGTTTGGAAAGGTGGGAAGGGATTTGGGGATAATCTAATAGCACCAGAAAAGCGGCCTGGAAGCGGTAAGAGAGGGATAGTGCTTATCTTCATGTGGAAATCAAAGAATGAACCTAACCGACTGCTATAACTTGCTTACCTTGGAGAGATGAGATGCTAAAGGATTGGCAAGATGCCTTCGGACATGAGATCTCTGACTACTTCAAAGGGAATGGTGGATATGAGATAGTGGAGAGGGACGATGGCTTCTTCAGCCTTTCTCCTGGCCCGCGGCTCTACTTCCTGGAGTATAAGGATTGGCCGAAATGGGAGAGAGAAGCGATGAAATACGTGAGGGGCCGGGTCCTGGATATAGGATGTGGGGCTGGTAGGCATTCCCTTTATTTGCAGGAAAAGGGATTCGATGTTGTGGGTATAGATAATTCACCGCTTGCTGTAGAGGTTTGCCGGGCAAGAGGGCTGCAGAAGGTTCGGAACCTGTCCCTCACTAAGGTCACTAGGCGGCTGGGGGGGGTCGAGACCATATTGATGCTCGGCAACAACTTTGCGCTCCTTGGCAACGCGAAAAGGGCCAAGTGGATACTAAGAAGGTTTCATAAGATGACCACTGAGGGAGGGAGGATAATCGCCCAAACCCGCGATCCTTATGATACCAAACTACCAGAGCACCTCAGGTATCACCAGCGCAACCGAGAAAGGGGTAAGATGGCCGGTGAGGCCAGAATCAGGATAAGGTACAAGAGATATGTCACCCCTTGGATAGATTTTCTGATGGTCTCCAAAGAGGAGATGAGAGCTGTCCTCAAAGGGACTGGTTGGGGGATCAGAGGCTTCATAGATGGAGAACAGGGGATCTATATAGCAGTAATGGAGAAACGGAGAGGCCAATAAGCTTATTATACTTTTACCCTAAGAACTGCAGTTATTGGTCTCTAATTTATATTCCCAATTCCACCTGGTTCAAACAGGTAGCACCTAAACCTTGGCAGTAAGAACCCAAATGCCGATAATGCATATAGAAGTTCATGGCCTGACGAAGAAGTACATAACCTTGACTGCCCTGCGGGATGTGAATCTGAAAGTGGCAAGGGGTGAGTCTGTCGGGCTCATTGGCTCAAACGGCGCGGGCAAGACCACCCTCTTGCATATCCTGATGGGATTTATACCATTTGGTCAGGGTGTAGTGAAGATCTTAGGCAAACCATCGACCCATCTCGATGCCATTACAAAGGGAAGGATTGGATTTGTAGCTGAGCAACCGAGCCTCCTACCTTGGGCCACCCTGTTAGACATCGCTGATCTTTACAAACATCTCTACAGCCAATGGAACCGGGATGCACTCTCCCGTTTCATTGAGGAATGGGAGATCATCCCTGACAAGCGGATGCGATCGGTCTCCAAAGGGCAGAGGCGGTTAGCGGAGCTCGCCCTCTGCTTCAGTTGTCAGCCTACCATCCTCCTCCTCGATGAGCCATTCATTGGCCTGGATGTGGTGATGCGCCTCAAGGTCTTGCGGGTGATGAAGGAGATGAACGCCCAATACGGCACAACAATCTTCTACTCCTCCCATATCCTTTCCGATATAGAGAAGGTCGCCGACCGAGTGATCATCATTCGGGAGGGTCAGATCTGCCTTGATGAACAGATTGGCAAACTAAAGCATTCCGTAGAAAAAACATTCATCGATTATTATGGTTTATCGAGGGAGGAGGCTCTCCTCTCAGGGGAGTAATAGATGCAGAGGAGCGAAAGAAAAAATGCCCTTTCTTCGCTGGTCTGGTTTTTCCTGAAGACATTCCTCTTCAATCCCCAAAATAACCCTACCTTTTTGGTAATCTTTATCCTGATCATCTTCTTCTACCTGGAAAGAAGCCTGAATAGATACCACATCGCCCTGATGCTCTATCTTGCTGTATTGGCCCATTATTTCGTAGGGAATATCTTTAAGGATTCCGGGAATGCTGAAGAGGAGACTTCGAGGGTGCCGATCATCAGATACTTTCAAGTTTTGCCGATCTCTGGTCGGAAGATATACCTCTCCTACCTGTTGGCCACGGGCATCTATGGTTTGTTTACCTGGGCTGTCCTCGGCTTTCTTTTGGCAACGTTTATGAAACTGCCAGACTTAAAGAACATAGAGTTCATCAAATCAGTAGCTCCCGATGGCGATACAATCACCATCCTAACCGGATTTGGGCTTAATGAGCGAGGGATACCGGGATTTGTTTCTATACCGTTAAAAAAATCTTTAATTTTCGATCCAATCTCTAAGATCAGTGGCAATTATATTTGGCTTTCCCTCCTTTACATTTTGGTTTTTATCTACATTTGCACCTTTCAGGTCTTTAACCAGTTCAACCAAAGGTCATATCCTTACCTGCTTAAGCTCTTCCATAAACTGCCATTGTGGATCTACCTCTGCATAGGCTTTGGCTTTCTCACAGAACTGATGTTTTCCCAAAAACAGATCGGTATCTGTACTCGCTTTATAATCCAGCATTTAGGCCTTCTTACCTCTCTGCTTCTCGTCACCATAATTGCCACATCCATCTCCATTGGTCTAATGTCCAGGTTCATCCTGGACAGGCTAAAGCTCATTAGCTAATGAGGCAAACTTCACGCTTTGCCGGATATTTCCAGCTCCTCACTCTCAACGCCAGGTTGTTCTTAGAGAGTTTTAAGCTCGATGCCGGAATGGTCTTGGTGGGGCTGGTCTATGTATTCGGCGGGGAGTCAGGGCTTAACCTGAAAGGGGATAAGCCCATCTTCCTCCTGGTTGGTTTTCTCTTTGCTGCTCTGATGGAATCACAGATAATAAAAAGGAACACTGCTAACCTCATATTCTATCTTAGGTTGCCCATTAACCAACGGGTTGGCCTTGCCTTCTTCTATCTTCTCAGCACCCTTCCCCTTCTGGGGGCCTTTACCGCACTCTCTCTCCTGTTTAGGGCAATTTGCCTATCCCTAAATTGGCCTATAGATATATCTGTCCTAACCTATCGTTACTTTCAAGCAACCTTTGCCTTCCTCTTCATCAAGTCCCTCACCATCAACTGTATGATAGCTATGAGCATCCACTTTGCCCTAATTGCCGCCTATTTCCTCACCTTGTTTATGGTGTTGATCTGCCTTTCGATCCTGCAGGAGCTAATCTCCCCCCTATTTGTTATGGATAACTTCCTCTTTGCCCTACTATTCCTCCTTTCCACCTACCTAATCAGCTTTTTGGCCATCAAGAAGATTAGGCTGTAAAAAGGGGGGGACCCTCTGAGGTATAATCTCAATTGTTGTGGCCCTTTCCTCTTGTGAAATCTTGCGGTTTCTTATAGCCTAATCCAGGTCTATATTTCCATATCTTTAAAATTTTTCTTGACAGCATTGAAGCGAGAGGCTATAATAGCCCTCAATCCATAAAAGGGCTGTTAATGAAGTTAAATCCAGTAACCATAGTAGTTATTCCCCATAGGAAGGAGAAGCCGGTCTGGGAGAGGTCATTCTCCCCTGGCTCCTTCCTTATCCTCCTTAGCCTTCTCCTCATCCTCTTTGGGGGAGGGGTATTCTTTGCCCATTTCTACTTTTCCCACACCTATCAGACCCTTAAGCTCAAGAGGCTTTCTGAGGAGAATGAGATCCTCAAGGAGAGGCTTTCCCAGTTTCAAGAGCGGGTTCAGGAGCTCGACCTTCAGCTTGCTGAGATAACCCAAAGGGAGAAATCATTAAGGGTGGTGGCTGATCTTCCAGAGATTAGTCCCCAAGTAAGGGAAGTGGGCGTAGGAGGAGAGGGAGGGGGGGCGCCAGATCTCCTCTTCTTCTACGACGAGGAAACTGCCCGACAGGCGAAGAGGATCAACTTCGACTTAGAGAAGTTCATCCGTCAGGCCAAGTTAGAGAAGGAGAGCATAGCAGAGATCTGGAAAAGCTTAAAAAACAAGAAATATTTGCTCTCCCATACTCCTTCGGTTAAACCCACGATTGGCTATATTACTCGCGGGTTTGGCATGCACATTGACCCATTCACTGGTCAGTTAAAACCGCACTATGGCATTGATTTTGCTGCAAAGATTGGCACTCCGGTCTGGGCAACCGCAGATGGGCGGGTGGGAAATATAGGCTGGGACAAAAATGGATTTGGCACCTATATAGAGATTGATCACCGGAAGGGAGTTCAAACCTACTACGCCCATCTCTCAAAGGTAGAAGTTAGGATAGGAGAAGAAGTGAAGAGAGGGCAGCTCATTGGCCGAGTGGGCAACAGCGGAAGGTCCACCGGTCCCCACCTCCATTACGAGGTAAGGATAAATGGCTCACCAGTAAACCCCCGTAACTACTTCCTTCCAGAAAATATTGCAGATTGACCCAATGAGGATTTTGGCTTAGGGGATCTCCACCCCGGGGGCTAAAACGTAAGTGGAGAACATTCCTTCCTTAAACATCGGGCCTTGACAACCCCTCCTGTTAATCCTATCTTAAAGAAGGATTTGCAACCCAAAGTAGGAAACCATCGACGAATTATATGAGAATCCTTTCCAGGTATATCCTCCGAGAGCACATTGGCCCCTTCTTCTTCGGCTTAGCAGTAATTACCTTCATTTTAATAGTCGATTTCATCTTAGAGATAGCCGACTTGATAATAGGAAGGGGGGTAAGGGCTTCCATGGTATTGGAGATATTCTTCTTTAACTTAGGATGGATATTTGCTCTCTCCATCCCTATGGCTGTGTTAGTAGCTACCCTGATGGCCTTTGGTCGACTATCTGGAGACAATGAGATAATCGCCATAAAATCCTCGGGAATAAGCCTTTACCAAATTATAGCAGCTCCGCTCATTGCCTCCCTGAGTCTGGCCCTTCTTCTCATCCTCTTCAACAACTATGTGCTTCCCTGGACTAACCACAGGGCCAGGGTCTTAGGGGCTCAGTTGGGGAGAACTAAACCCACTTTGGGAATAAGGGAGGGGGTTTTCATCAATGACTTCCCAGGATATAGCATCTTGGTGAGAAAGGTGAGTCGGAAGGGACCTCAGATTGAAGGGATCACCATCTATGAGGAAAAGGATCGGAAGATACCTCGGACTATCTTAGCTCAGAAAGGTAATCTCTCCTTCTCGCCGGAGGGAAATTCCCTTACCTTGGACCTATATAATGGAGAAATACATGAGGTCGACCAGGATGATCCAAGTAAATATAGAAGACTAACCTTCAAGAAATATACCCTCACCCTTCGAGGAAAAGGAGGAGGGATGGGGAGAGTTAACCGGGAATACAGGGGAGACAGGGAGATCGGCATTGGGGAACTCCTGCGGCGGGCTAAGGCAGAGGAGAAAAGGATAATTCGGGAGAAGATGGCTATCAACAACATTTTGAAGAAAAAGGGGATTATCCCCAATGAGCAATTAAAGGAGGGACTCTTGAAACAAGATCCTAAGACCCTTTCCCTTATCCAAGGAAAGGAAAGGTTGATAGAGTCTGCCCGCAGAAGGAAAAATAGCTATATGGTTGAGGTTTACAAGAAGTTTTCCATTCCCTTTGCCTGTTTGGTATTTATCTTAATCGGCGCACCCTTAGGAGTAATGGTTCACAAAGGGGGAATTGGGGTGGGAATTGGCTTAAGCTTGGGCTTTTTTCTCCTCTATTGGGCCTTCCTTATTGGAGGAGAGGAATTAGCAGATCGCAACCTTATCCCTCCTCTCTGGTCGATGTGGACCCCAAATCTAATTATTGGAGGGAGCGGGATTTACCTTCTGATAAAGGGGGTTAAGGAGACTAAGTTTCTATCCTGGAAAGATATTAAACTAAGATTAAGGAAACTGGTTGGCCTACCACCCTCCGGTGGCCCCTCCTCCTCCACTTGATCCACCGCCAAATCCGCCAAATCCACCACCAAACCCACCTCCTCCAAAACTACCTCCGCTCCAAAAGCCCCTTCCCATCCCCATCCCTAAAAGGAAGGGAAAAAGAAACCTCCCCTTGAGAAGAAGGAGAAAAAAGAAAATAAAGACAAGAGCGGAAAGAAGGCCCCCACAACGGGATCTTGCCGGAGATGTATAGGGTGGCAAGGGACGTCCACCTCGATCGGACAATTCCACCCCATATTCTGAGGCCACCCTTTGGGCCACCGCTACGGTACCTAAATAGAGCCCCTTTCCATAATCCCCTTTCCTAAAATGGGGAAGCATAACCCTTCTTATTATCTCCCCACAGAACCCATCAGGTAGAGCGCCCTCCAAACCATAGCCAGGTTCTATCCTCACCTTTCTGTCGCCTACAGACAAGAGGATAAGAACCCCATTGTCCTTTCCCTTTTGGCCAATTCCCCATCTCTGGAAAAGCTCATTAGCAAACTCCTCCGGGCTCAGCTCACCGAGGGAACGCATTGTAACTACCGCTATCTCTGCACCCGTCTTCTCCTTTAGCTCTCTAATAAGGAACTCGATACGGGAGGTATAGCTTCCACCTATCACCCCAGCAAAATCATTTATATAGCCAGTTGGTTGAGAGATCTCTCCCCCAAAGGAAAAGGCAAAAGGCAAAAGGAGAACGACGAAGAGGGCAATCCTTATTATCCTCATCTTCCCACCAATTGGTGATAGAGATCAGGTCTTCTGTCAGAAAAGAGGTCGTTTTCCCCAGTTACAGCCTTATCTTTGGAGATTGACGGTTCTATATCGGCTATACCCACCTCCTCCCTATCTGGGGAGGCACGCAGAAGGATCTTCCCACCCGGGGCAACTATCTGACTCTCCCCCGTAAATCTCAACTCCCTTCCTCCCCTCTTCTCCCTCCCTATCCGATTAGCAGTGACCACAAAGACCCTGTTTTCTACTGCTCTGGTAACCATAGCTTCCGGACACCAAGGAAGAACAAGGTTTGCTGGATGGCAAATTACCTCTGCCCCCTTCAGGGCCAAAATCCTAGCCACTTCTGGAAATATCCAGTCAAAGCAGACCATTAACCCTATCTTCACTCCCCCCACATCCCAAACAGCAAACCCCTCCTTCCCAGGGGAGAAGAACCTCTTCTCCTGGGAGAAGAGGTGAACCTTTCGGTAAACCCCCTTTACACCGGATGGGCTTACCAAGATTGCAGAGTTAAATAGCCCCTCCTGAGACCTCTCTGCTATTCCAGCAACCAAGGAAATTCCCCTCCTCTGAGAGAATTTGGCTAAGGCCTTTGCTGTCTTCCCTTGGGGTATCTCCTCAGCAAGCTCATCCAACTCCTTCCTTGAGGTGAAGATGTATCCAGTATTGAAGAGTTCGGGAAGGACAAAGAGGTCGGCGTCATTATCCTCCATAAGGGATAATGCCCTATTTATATTCCCCTCTACCTCTCCAAACCGCGGTTCTAATTGAACATATCCAACCTTCATCTCTTATGTCCCCATCTGCCAGGAAGAGAGATACTCAACTTGTTCCGGGGTAAGCTCGTCTATCTCTATTCCCATTGAACTGAGCTTAAGTTTGGCAATCTGGTCATCTATTCGGGTAGGAACTTTATAGACCTTTGGATCAAGTTTATCCCCCTCCCTCCTCAGGTATTCCGCGGCTAAGGCTTGGTTGGCAAAGCTCATATCCATAACATAGGCTGGATGACCTTCAGCCGCAACCAGATTGATCAACCTTCCTTCACCTAAAAGGTTGATCCTCCTTCCATTCTTCAACCTATATTCCTCCACATATTCCCTGACTACCCTTTTCTCCTTAGTTATCGCTTCCAATCCCTTGAGATCAATCTCAACATTAAAATGGCCAGAGTTAGCCACAATTGCCCCATCCTTCATTTTGAGGAAGTGTTCCTTGCGGATAACATTTATATCCCCAGTAAGGGTGACAAAAATATCCCCCATTGGTGCTGCCTCCTCTAAGGGCATCACCCAAAAACCATCCATAGTCGCTTCTATCCCCTTAAGTGGGTCAACTTCGGTGACTATAACTTTGGCCCCCATTCCCTTGGCTTTTTGGGCCAACCCTCGACCACACCATCCATATCCACAAACGACGAAGGTGGAACCAGCCAATAGATGGTTGGTGGCCCTCAGAATTCCATCAATGGTGCTCTGTCCAGTTCCGTAACGGTTATCAAAAAAATGTTTGGTCTTCGAATCGTTTACAGCAATAAGGGGGAATTTAAGCAAACCAGCCTTCTCTAAGCTTCTCAACCGGATAACCCCGGTTGTCGTCTCCTCAGTTCCCCCAATGATCTGAGGAATTAGCTCTGTCCTTTGGGAATGAATAGTAGAGACTAAATCGGCCCCATCGTCCATAGTTATCTGGGGATGAAGGTTAAGAACAGCATCGATATGTTGATAATAGGTCCCTTTATCTTCTCCATTTACAGCAAATACAGGTATCTCGTAATCACGGACAAGAGAAGCAGCAACGTCGTCTTGGGTAGAAAGGGGGTTCGAAGCACAGAGGACTACTTTAGCCCCCCCAGACTTTAAGGTTACCATTAGATTAGCAGTCTCCGAAGTTACATGTAAACAACAGGAAATTTTAACACCTTTTAATGGTTCTTCCCTTTTGAACCTTTCTCTAATGAGTTTCAAAACTGGCATATTCTCTGTTGCCCATTCTATCCTTAATCTTCCCCTTTCAGAAAGGTTCAGGTTTTTAATATCATAGTTCACTATTCCTCCTTACAATTAAGTTTAACTGAATTCAATTTAATTAAAGTAGTAGGAAGGATGTGGACAGAACAGCAATTCCCCACTAACTCTTTAAGGACTAATTCCTTCACTGGTGGATAAGTGAGAGGATAAGTTCTGGAAAGTATGTGGATAGGGTTGATCAGGAGTTATCCACAATAAAATCACAGACTTTTCCACCGGTTTATGCACCTATCCTCGCTATTAAAGTATTGAGCCTATCTCTTAGGCCATCGTCATTTTCTATCAATTCCTCTATGAGCTTACAGGCATGGATTACAGTGCTGTGGTCCCTTCCTCCGAACTTGAGACCTATGGTTTTTAGGGAATGGGAGGTAAGCTGACGGCAAAGATACATTGCTACTTGACGAGGGAAGGCTACTTCCTTAGTTCTCTTTTTGGCAATGAGCGATTCCTCTGGGATGTTGAACTCCTCCGCCACTTGTGCCTGGATATGATCGATGCTAATAGTGCGCTTCCGAGTATGGTTGATGGTATCTCGGAGAATATCTTGAGCCAACTCTAAAGATATCTCCTTTCCAGTGATGGATGAATAGGCCAAAAGTCTGATTAGGGAACCTTGAAGTTCCCTGATATTTGTGGTTATGTGATCGGCAATAAAGTAGATTATCTCATCGGATATTTCAATTCCATCCCCCTCTGCCCTTTTCTTTAAGATGGCAATCCTAGTCTCTAAGTCTGGGGGTTGAATGTCAGTAACTAATCCTCCAGAAAAACGGGAGAGGAGCCGGTCCTCTAAACCACTTATCTCCCGAGGAGGGCGATCCGAAGTGAGCACGATTTGTTTTCCCTTCTGGTAAAGGGCATTAAAGGTGTGGAAAAACTCACTTTGGGTTCTCTCCTTTCCACTAAAAAACTGGATGTCGTCGACGAGAAGAACATCTAAGTTCCTATACTTTTGGCTAAACTGGGAAGTAGTCTTGTTAGCAATAGAGGAGATAAAGTCCATGGTGAACTTCTCTGAGGTTACATACTCAACTTTGGCCTGGGATCTATTTGTCCCAATGAAGTGGCCAATAGCCTGGATGAGGTGGGTCTTGCCCAACCCAACTCCTCCATATATAAAGAGGGGGTTAAACTTTGTCTTCCCAGGTGCCTCGGCTACAGCAAGGGAAGCGGCATGGGCAAATTGATTGGACTCCCCTACTACGAAGGTATCAAATGTATAACGGGGATTAAGTTCGAGCTCTCCCCTTTGAGGGGGATGGAAGATTACCCTCCTTTTTTTGGAACCTTGAACGATGTTAGACCCTACTGAGCTAACCGAGAAGGAGACGGGTACCTTCATCTTGGTCACCGCAGCTATCGACTCTTGGATGAGTGGAAGGTAATGTTGTTCCAGCCATTCTGCGAAAAAATGGCTAGGAACCCCAATGGTTATACCTTCGGCACCAAAGGATAAACACTTGGTAGGTTTAAACCAAGTCTGAAAGCTCCTCTCTGTGACCCTTTGGCTGATGAATCCAAGACATTGAGGCCAAATCTGAGAGCTTTCCATAATCTCCCTTCCCAGGATGTTCAGGTTTACGAAGCCACCTTAACCATTGCTGTCCTTATTCCAAGTAAAGCGAGGGAAAAACCTCAAGGTCTCACCCACTCAAGGGATTGGGCTACCCCTTTGCTCTATAAGGAAAATCTAAATTCGCTAGCCTCTAAATAGTTATCCACATCCCCAATGGCTTCACCATAATATCAAGGTGCATTTAAGAAGTCAAGGGGAAAAATGAGTAGGTTATTATTCACAGATGTGGATAGTTGTAATATCCTGTAAAACAAAGAGAAGGCAATAAATAGTCCTGTTTATCCACAGAACCAATGTTTACATATGGAAGGGTAAGACGGTTTCTGATTTAGGATTTCCTCCCCCAAGGATTTTGTTCACAACTTATCCACAGAAAAAAAATTTGCGCCACTCCTCTGAAAAAGAGCTTGACAACCAAAGGGGGAACTTTATCTTAAAAGAAATTGAAAGTTGAGGCAATATGAAGAGAACCTATCAGCCAAGCAGAAGAAAAAGAGCCAGGAAACACGGATTTCGCAGAAGGATGAGCAGCAGATCGGGGAGGTTAATCTTAAAGAGGAGAAGGGCAAAGGGGCGGAAGAGATTGGCGGCATAAGGAGGATAAAGGGAGAGAAGGAGATCCGTTCCATCCTGAGGAATGGCAGACGGATAAACCAAGCTCATATTACAATCAGCTACCTATGCGATTGTGGAGGAAGGGTGGGGTTTGCCTTTTTAGTGGGCAAGAGAGTTGGTAAAGCAGTGGTTAGAAATAAGGTAAAGAGGAGGCTTCGTGAGATTGCTCGGCAGCGGAGGGACCTCCTCCCCGAGGGGATAAGCCTTTGTATAATGGCAAACCAATCAGCAAGCCAATGTAGGTTCCAAGAGTTAGAGGAAGAGGTGATTAGGGCTTTTAAAAAGTTGAGGGAATATGAAATGGAGAGGAGTTAAATCCGTTATAGCCATCCTTATCTTTTATCAAAAGTTTATCTCTCCCCTTTTTCCCCGCTCATGTCGCTTCTACCCCACTTGTTCTCAATATTCCATAGAGGCCATAGCGCTCTACGGAATATGGAAGGGTGGGATACTAAGCCTGCGCAGGCTCCTCAAGTGTAACCCCTTTAATCCAGGTGGATATGACCCTCTTCCTTCTAAGTGATGGATAAGAAAAGCATTATTGGTTTCATCCTCATAGCCATCATTTTGGTCTTCTATCCGTATTATGTCCGTCTCCTCTCTCCCAAGAAACAGCTTCCTCCTCCCCTTAGGGTGATCAATGAGAAGATCTCCTTGTCCGCTAAACCATCCCCTTCTCCCCCTCCCCTGGAGTCGATTACTCAGCCAGGGGAGGAGAAGGAGATAAAGGTCATAACTCCCCTCTATAGAGCCGTCCTCTCCACAAGGGGTGGGATATTGAGAAGCTATGAGCTCCTCCACTATGCAAACAGCCTGGGAGAGCCTGTCGAGCTTATCCCTCCTCTGGGGAAGGGGGGATTGGGAATTAAATTTTTTACCTTTCGAGGGGAGTTGCCCACTTCCTCCTGGATATTCTCCTCATCCCAGGATTCCTTAGTGCTTAGCGAGGGCGATTCAGTAGGGGAAGTCAGGTTCTCTTTTTTCTCTCCTGGATTGAGCCTAACTAAGACCTTCAGGTTTTATAATAACCTCTATTCCTTTGAGCTGGAGGTTTCTGCCACCGGACTTGACTCCTTGGGCGGCAATTATCTGCTGGAATTTCCAAGTGGGATGAACATCACGGAGAAGGATACTTCAGATGATTTGAGGTATTTTGCCTCCTATGCCCTATGGGGAGGAGAGCTTATCAAGCAGAAGTTGAAGGGGAAAAACCAACCATCCCTAAGGGAGGGGAAGACCCAATGGGTGGCCACAAGGAGTAAGTATTTTCTCTTTGCGAACATCCCCATAGAAGGGAGTGGTTCAGGTTATGAATTCTTCTTGGGGGATAAGGGGAGAGGTGTTGCCCTCCAACGGGGGATTGAAGGAGGTGGGTTCAACCATTCCTTCCGTATCTACTTGGGCCCTTTAAACTACTTCGGTTTAAGGCACTATGGTCTCAGGTTGGAGAGAACGGTGGGCATGGGTGAGGGATTCTTAGGGAAGGTGATTGGCCCGATTAGCGTGGGAGTCCTCTGGTTTTTCATAAAGCTACACAAGGTCATTCATCAATATGGTATAGTGCTTATTCTCTTCTCTCTCCTAATGAAGTTGGTCTTTTATCCTCTGACCCACAAGAGCTTGGCCTCTATGAGGAAGATGCAAAAAATTCAACCGAAGTTGGCCGCCCTGCGGGAGAAGTATAAGAAGGATCCTCAAAAGTTAAACCAGGAACTGATGAAGCTTTATAGGGAGCAAGGGGTGAATCCATTAGGGGGATGTCTCCCCCTTTTGCTACAGATCCCAGTCTTTTGGGCCCTATTTCAGGTTTTCAGGTCTACGATAGAGTTGCGGGGGGAGAGATTCCTCTGGATAAAGGATCTTTCTCGCCCCGATCTGGTGAAGGGCATCCCCATTCTGGCCATAATTATGGGCATAACTATGTTTATCCAGCAAAAACAATCGATTAAAGATCCCAAACAGAAAGCTATGGTCTACCTAATGCCCATCCTCTTTGTCTTCCTCTTTCGCTCCTTTCCTGCCGGGTTGGTTCTCTATTGGACCGTCTTTAACCTCCTTACCATTGGCCAACAATACATCCTGGAGAAGATGGAGAGTTAAAGAGAAAGGAAGATTCATGTTTGTGGTTAAGAAGGCAAGAACCCTGGAGGAGGCCACCCATATGGCTCTCCAGGAGTTAGGGGCTGTACGGGATGAAGTAAAAATTGAAGTAGTGGAAGGAGGGGGGGGGTTGTGGGGGCAACTCGGGTTCAGGAAAGCCGAAGTCAAGGTCTCCTTCCTCAATGGGATAGAGGGACTTTCTGTCCTTACCCACCAGATATTTAAACTTATGGGATTCTCTGTGCAAATTCACCTATCAGAGGACGATGAAGGGTATTATTTAGATGTGGAGAGTGCGGGTAAGGATGGGCTGCTTATAGGCAAGGGAGGGAGGACCCTTAAATCCCTCCAATATCTGATAAACAGGATTTATGAACGACGTGCGGGACGGGGGAAAAAGGTCTACTTGGATATCGATGGCTACCAAAAAAGGAAGGAGAAGGCCTTAATCCAGAGGGCGGTCTCCTTGGCCCGACAGGCAAAGCTTACCCTCTCGGAAGTTGTTACCGAACCCCTCCCCCCGGCTGAGCGGAGGATAATCCACAAAACCTTGGAAAACGACGAACAGGTGAAGACATTCACTATAGGGAAGGAGGAGTCAAAGAGGGTAGTAATCTCGCCTCAGCCGTAGCAGATCTTCCGCCGTTTTCTGCTTGCGACTCTATTATGGATGGCTTGTTTGTTTAAGTTTTCCTTGTATAAGGAGACTTTATGGGGCCGATAGAGGATACAATTGCCGCTCTGGCCACCCCTTGGGGAATTGGGGGGGTAGGGGTAATCAGGATCAGCGGGGAGCTCTCCTTTCCCATCGCCGATAGGATCTTTCGTGGTAGGATCGTTCCCTCACAGGCCCGAAGTCATACCATTCATTATGGGTGGGTAGTCGATCCCAGAACTGGGGAGGAAATCGATGAAGTTCTCCTCTTCCTGATGAGGGGTCCCTCTACCTTTACCAGAGAGGATGTTGTAGAGATCTCAGCACACGGGGGACCGTTCCTCATCAGAAGAATCCTCAAACTAGTAATAGAGATGGGGGCGAGACCTGCGGAGAGGGGGGAGTTTACCTTTCGGGCCTTTATAAGGGGGAGGATTGATCTAAGCCAAGCGGAAGCTGTCCTTGCCCTTGTGGAAGCCCAGAGTTTGGGGGGGCAGAGGATAGCCACTAAGCAGCTTAAGGGGGAACTTTCCTCCTTTCTTGGGGAGTTACGGGAGGGGTTATTTGCCCTTCTGGTTGAAGTGGAAGCGAGCTTAGACTTTCCCGAGGAGGATGTGGGGGAGCCCCAGTACGCTCATCGGCTCCCCCGGCTAATAGCCCAACTTGATTCCCTCATCTCCTCCTATCGAGGGGGGAGGGCGTTACGAAAGGGGGTAAAGGTGGTGTTTATAGGGAGGAGGAATGTGGGTAAATCTACCCTCTTCAACCGACTTTTGGGCAGGGAGAGGGCAATTGTAACCCCTTACGCTGGGACGACTAGAGATAGTTTGGAGGCCAACATAGAGAGAGGTGGCATACCATTTTGCCTGGTGGACACCGCAGGCCTGGGGGAACCAGTTGGTCCAGTGGAGAAAGAGGCTACCCGGAGGACCTTGGGAGAGTTGGAGGAAGCAGATCTGATCCTTTTCCTCATCGACGCAGCTCAACCCCTCAATGAGGAGGACTATTGGCTCCTGAGGCTTACCCAAGGAAAGGAGAGGATCTTAGTAAGGAACAAGATTGACCTCCCCTCTAAGGTGGGGCGAAGGGACTTGCCAGAAAGGATGGTAGATGTATCAGCTCGCCAGGGCAGGGGAATAGAGGAGCTTTGGAGGGAAGTGGAGGTAAAGCTATTTGATTCAAAACCTCTAGACGGTTCCCAATTTCTCCTCTCAGATCTCAGGCATTGGAGGACCCTCAGGGCCATAAGGGAGGATCTGAGGAAGGCCAGAGATGCCCTTGCTCGCCGGCTGGGGGAAGCGGCTGCGGTAAACCTACGGGGTGCGCTGAAGAGGTTAGGGGAGTTGACGGGAGAGGAAACCTCTCCAGATATCTTGGAGGGGATATTCTCCAGTTTTTGCATAGGGAAATAGGTGAATGTTTCACATGAAACATTCCTCAGGGATCAGCTTGCGGTGCTAAAGGAGGGTTCCCAGAGGTGGGGAATAGTTCTCTCTTCGGCTCAATTGTTGAAGTTCTCTACCTATATGGAGAACCTTCTCCTTTGGAATCAGAGGATGAACTTAATCTCTTCTAAGGATATGGGGAGATTGGCTCAGAGACATCTCTTAGAGTCTTTGGCCCCACTGAAGTTGATCACCATTAGGGAGGGTGAGGAGGTGCTTGATTTGGGCTCTGGGGCGGGCTTCCCTGGCCTTCCCCTGAAGATCGTCAGGCCGGATTTGCAGCTATCCTTGGTCGAATCCACCAGGAAAAAGGCCCTTTTTCTTCAAAGGGTAGTTGGACTTCTTAAGTTAGAGGGGGTGGAGGTTCTGTGGAGGAGGGGGGAGGAGTTGGGGGGTAGGGAGTGGGGTCTTATCCTCTCTCGGGCTGCCCAGAGGATGGACAAGCTCCTTCCTATCTGCTTGCCTCTTCTGCGCAGAGGAGGGAGGCTTCTGGCCTTTGGGGAAGGGGGGAGGGAGTTGGGAGGGGAGGAGTTGGAAGTTCAGGTCTTAGAGAGGCCCCTGAGGGTTTCCCTTTTTGTGAAAGGTTGAATTAGGGTTCTAATTGAGAAAAATTGGTTGACAACTTGTTGAAAAGGAAGTAATATTGGGGGGCCAATTGGGGAGGGTCATAGCCATAGCCAATCAGAAGGGGGGGGTGGGGAAGACCACCACAGCAGTTAACCTCTCTGCATGTTTGGCCGCTGCCGAAAGGAAGACCCTTTTGATTGATATGGACCCCCAGTCCAATGCTACCAGCGGGCTGGGTTTGAGTATAGGAAAGGGCGATGCCACCGTTTATGAGGTGCTCAACGGTTCCAGATCTGTGGAGGAGGCGGTAAGGGGGACGGATTTGGAGTTTTTGTATCTGCTCCCCTCTCATATAAGGTTAGTGGGGGCTGAGGTAGAACTGGTGAATGCCATAGCCAGGGAGAAAAAGTTGGTGGGAGCTATTAAGGGGATTAGAGAAGATTATGACTTTGTTATCATCGACTCCCCCCCATCCCTGGGCCTTCTTACCCTCAATGCCCTCACCGCGGCCGATTCATTTCTCATCCCTATTCAGTGCGAGTATTATGCCTTAGAGGGGTTGGGACAACTTCTTAATACCATAAGGCTAGTCCAGAGGTATCTCAATCCCGCACTGAGGTTGGAGGGGGTGCTCTTGACCATGTTCGATACCCGACTTAACCTCTCCAAACAAGTTGCCCAGGAGGCAAGGAGCTATTTTGGCTCCAAAGTCTATCGAACGGTAATTAGCCGTAATGTGAGATTAAGCGAAGCTCCAAGTTTTGGTAAGCCCATTATCCTTTACGACATCTCCTCATCAGGGGCAAAGAACTATATGCTCTTAGCCAAGGAGGTAATCAACGGCGGAAAGAAAGGCTTTGGGGAAAGGACTGGAAGCCCTGATCTCGGAGTATCCACCGCTCAGGGAAGGTGAGACTGAGCTAATAGAGGTGGAGATCTCCCAGGTTGTGCCCAACCCCTATCAACCCCGGGTTGACTTTGGCGATGACATGGAAGAGTTGGTGGCTTCAGTGCGGGAAAAGGGCATCTTGCAACCCATAGTGGTGCGGAGGGAGGGTGATGGTTATCAGTTGGTGGTCGGGGAACGAAGGTTGAGAGCAGCCAAGTTGGCTGGGTTAGAGCGTATCCCTGCCCTCTTGGTGGAGTTGCACTCACCCGGTGAGCTTTTGGAGCTGGCTTTAGTGGAGAACCTCCAGAGGAAGGACCTAAATCCCATTGAAGAAGCCCAGGCATATCAGAGGCTTATGGAGGAGAGGGGCCTTACCCAATCTCAGATATCGGAGAAGGTGGGGAAGGAACGTTCCTCTGTAGCTAACTCAATTAGGCTTCTCAAACTCCCCCCTCAGGTGCGTGAATACCTCGCTCAGGGCAAGATAACCCCTGGTCAGGCTCGTCCTCTCTTAGGATTGGAGGATGAGGAGAAACAGGTGGAGTTGGCCAGGAGGATCGTCGAGGAAGGGGTATCGGCCAGGAGAGTGGAGAGGATGGTCAGGCCTAAAAGGGGGAGGAGGGTTAGGAAAGGCCCCGAGGAGCTGCGGGCGTTAGAAGGAAGGTTAAGGGAGGTTTTTGGTACCGGGGTGAGGATAGTACAGGCTAAGGGCAAGGGAAGGATTGAAATAGAGTTCTATTCCAAGGAAGATTTGGAGAGGATATTGGAAGTCATGGGGGTTGGCCTCTGGGAGCTATGAGAGATAACTACTCTATTATGATAATGCCCTCCAGTGGTTCACGGGTCATCGTGTTTAAGATAGGGAGGAGGGTAATCTGGGTGGTTTTCGTCCTGGGGGGGATATTTCTGCTCCTCTTAGTGGGGGTTGGCCTCACTTATAGTCGACTCTGGGTTAGAGCGCAGAGGTTGAACGAAGTGTTAGTAGAAAATGATCAATTAAAAAGGACCTTAAAGAAATTTAGCCTGATAGAGAGTGATCTGAGGGAGATCTCCCTTTTTCGGGACAGGATATCCCTTCTTTTAGGCTATCCTCCCACCTCTCCCCCCGATCCTCTTGGAACAGATCCCTTAGGGGTCAACCTCCCCCTTGGCTGGCCGGTGATGGGATGGGTGGCTGCGGAGTCCACAGGGCTTGGATGGGAGATATTTGCCCCCGAGAGGAGTCCGGTTTTTTGTGCCCAAGATGGAATAGTAACCTTTGCTGGGTGGAGAGATGAACTGGGGAAGGCCCTTATCATCGACCATCAAAACGGTTATACAACAACTTATGGTCAGAATTCCGCCCTTCTTGTCACCGAGGGGATGAGGGTGAAAAGGGGAAGCGTTGTTGCCCTCTCAGGTGGAGGAACTTTCCCCCACCTTTATTATGAGATGAGGAAGGAAGGGGTGGGGGTTGATCCACGGAAGTTCTTTATCAGATGAGGAGGGAGAATGTTCAATCACAAACAGGACTCGGGGGAGGGGAAGATAAATACATTAATTGGGAAGGGTTCAGTAGTGGAGGGGACGCTCAGAGTGGAGAGTAGTGTCCGCATTGATGGGAGGGTTCAGGGGAAGATCTTTGTTTCTGATAGCCTTACCCTGGGGCCCAATGGGGTTATAGAGGCCGATGTGGAAGTGAAGAGGGCAATTATTGGGGGTAAGGTAAGGGGAAATCTTAAGGCCTCGGAGAGGGTAGAGTTGGGGACCAAGGCTGTTGTGGAGGGGGATATAACGACAAAAAGCCTGATAATAGAGGAGGGAGCCATCTTTGATGGCCAATCCCTAATGAAGGGGGGGAAGATTTCCCTCCGCACCAAGGAGGAGAGAATTGGCCAAGGAGGTATTGGAGAAGATAAGAGGGGTGGAAAAGGAGGCGGAGGGGGAGATAAGGAGGGCTAAGGCCGATGCCTTAAAGCTATTGGAGGAGGCAGAGGGAAAGGCCCAGGCCTTCATTGTCAAGGCGAGAAGGGACGCAGAGGTTATCAGGGAAAAGGGTGTGCAGAGGGGGAGGGAGGAGGGGGAGAAGGAAGCTCAGGGGATAAAGGAAGGGATGAAAAGGGAGAGGGATGAGTTAAGGTTGTGGGCTGAGGGTAGAATGGACAAAGCGGTTGCATTGGTGATAGAAAGGGTGTTTGGCTGATGGGTATAGCCAAAATGCAAAAGGTGAGGGTCCTCTTTCACCACTCGATAAAGGATGACCTATTGGAGGAGCTGCAAAACCTTGGTCTCCTCCAGGTGGTTTCCTTTAGGGAGAGCTATCCTGACCCAGAATATGCTCAGTTCCTTCCCCAGGAAGTGACTTCCCAGGAGATAGAATCAGAGCTCGCCGATCTAAGGTTCGCCGCGGATTTCCTCAAAGGGTTTGAGAAGAAGGGGGGATTTCTCTCTGGATTAGGTGGTAAATTCTCCTTTACCCTTGAGGAGTTCACCGAGACCGTGCAGAAATTTGACTGGAAAGGGATAGTAGAGAGGTGCAGGCAACTGGAGAGGGAAAGATCCCAGTTGGGTTCTCGGCTGGCTAAAACTAAGTCCCTTCAGGAAGGACTTCTCCCCTTGATGGGATTGGACATTCCCTTAGAGGATGTGGCTCCTACTTCCCAGACGGTAGTGGTGCTGGGGACCGTTCCTAGGGATGACCTCCCTGAGCTGGAGAGGGCCCTAAAGGAGAGGACTGAAGGGTTCTATTTAGAGCTTGTGGGAACCGATGGGAACTTGGATTACGTCCTTTTGATCTATCTCCGGGAAGAGGAGGATAAGGTAGGCGAGGTGCTCAAAGGGAGCGAATGGGCCCAGGTTTCCTTCCCCGACCTTAAAGGTAGGCCCAAGGAGATCATAGCTGACCTGGATATTAAACTTGCTGAGCTCTCCAAGGAATTAGACCAGATAGGTGAGAAAGCCGGAGAGTTGACTAAGTATAGACCCCAACTCTTAGCCCTTTTGGATGAGAAGTCTAACCTCTTAGCCAAAAGGCAGGTGGAGGAGGCCCTGGCGCGGACTTCCCGGGCATATATGCTGGAGGGGTGGGTGAAGGGGGGGGATCTAAAAAGGTTGAAAAGGGAGCTGGAGAGCAGGTTTGATGCCTTCTCCTTTACCCCCATTGATCCCCTCCTTGGTGAGTCTCCGCCGGTGGAGTTGAAGAACCGTCGTATTTTCAAGCCATTTGAGGTGGTGACAGAGCTCTACGGGCGTCCCAGCTATTTCGAACTTGATCCCAGTCCCCTCCTCTCCCTTTTCTTCGCAGTCTTTTTTGGCCTCTGTCTTACCGACGCCGGCTATGGGTTGGTTCTTTCCCTGCTCTGCTTGGGGATGATGAGGTTTATGAAGGGGGGCAGGAAATTCCTCTGGTTAATGTTTGCGGGGGGCATCTTTACCATAGTTGAGGGAGCGTTAATGGGTGGCTGGTTTGGAGACCTCTTCCAGAAGCTCCCCTGGCCCTTCTTGAGCCACCTACGGGCTTCCTTAATGGCCTTTGACCCTATGGTTAAACCGATGATATTCTTTCGCTTAGCGCTCATCGTCGGGGTGATACAGGTATATTTTGGCCTCTTTATAAAGCTCTACCAGAACCTGAGGGAGAAAAGGATCGCCGATGCCATATTCGATCAAGTCCTCTGGATAGTCTTTTTAAGCCAGCTTATGTTGGCCCTATTCTCCTCGCAGTTAGTGGTTAAGCTGGCCCTCGCCTCAAAAGTATTGGTCCCCCCTCAGATTATGGGACTCCCTATGTTGGGTTCCATGGGCGTGGTTGCTCTTCTCATTGTACTCTTCTCAGCGAGGGAGGAGAAAAACCCCCTCTTCCGCCTCTTCTTTGGTTTCTTACACCTGTTTATCGTGGGGGGGATCTTCTCCTTCTTGGGTGATATCCTTTCCTACCTAAGGCTGATGGCGTTGGGGTTGGTCACTGCGGGGATCGCTGGGGCGGTGAACAATATAGCCTTTATGGTCTCCGGTATCCCCTATCTGGGTGTCTTGGTTATGGTGTTCATACTGATATTTGGCCACTTTTTCAACATCGGCATAAATGTTTTAGGCGGTTTTGTACACACCCTAAGGTTGCAGTATGTGGAGTTCTTCCAGAAGTTCTTCCGGGGAGGGGGGAAGGCATTTAACCCCTTCCGAAAACAGACGAGGTATATTATGGTAAGGTCTGAGGAGTAGAGGGGTGGCTTGGAGAGGCCAATCAGAGGAAAGTCCACTTAGTGGGGTTCTGAGGTGAACTGTAAAAAAGGAGGTATTGATGGTTGATCCCTTTGGTCTGGCTATTGCTATTGCTGGTGCTGCCTTGGCTGCCTTTATGGCCGGGACCGGTTCTGCAATGGGGATAGGACTGCCTGGTCAGTCTGCCGCCGGGGTTCTGAGCGAGGATCCAGAGAAGTTCGGTAGCCTATTCCTTCTGGTTGTCCTGCCAGGAACTCAAGGTTTTTATGGTTTTTTGGCCGCTTTCTTCGTGATGATGAAAGTAGGTCTTTTGGGGGGGAAACTTAACCCCATTACTATGTTGCAGGGATGGCAGATATTCTTTGCCTGTGCTCCGATAGCTGTGGCTGGCTTCTTCTCTGCCATTCACCAAGGGAAGGTATGTGCCGCCGGGGTGAACTTAGTGGCTAAGAGGCCTGAACAGGCGATGAAGGGTGTGGTCTATGCGGCTATGGTGGAGACCTATGCTGTCCTCGGACTATTAGTTACCTTTTTCCTCCTTAATGGGATAAAGATCGGCTAACTGGTATGTCGGCTGAGAAGATCACCGCCAAAATTCTCGCTGATGCCCAAGCCGAGGCCCAAAGGATCAGGGAGGAAGCGCAGAGGAAGGCTGAGGGGATTATATCCCGGGCAAAGGAAGAGGCTAATGGGATTGTGCAACAGGCCCAAAAGGAGGGCGAGACTTTAGCAACTGAGGAGAAGAAGAGAGTCCTCTCGCGAGCGGAGATGGAGGCGAGGAGAGCTATATTGGAGGAGAAACAGGCCCAGATTAAGGAGGTCTTCGAGAGGGCCCGGCAAAAGGTTGAGGGGATGCCACGGGGTGAGTATACAAGACTCATGGAAAGTCTCCTCCTTAAAGTTGTTGAGGATGGGGATGAGGAAGTAATCCTTTCTGATGAGGGGAAGGGGAGATTGGAGGAAGGTTTTCTGGAGAGGGTAAACGAAAGGTTAAGGGGTGAGGGGAGGAAGGGGGAGGTTTCCCTTGCTGCAGAGAGGAGAGATATTGGGGGGGGGTTCATCCTTCGGAAGGGGAAGAAGGAGATAAACTGTAGCTTCGCCTCCCTTTTGGATTCCAAAAGAGAGGATTTGGAGGGGGAGATAGCCGATATACTCTTCTCTAAGCCTGGGGAGGAGTAACAGGATGTCCCCAATCCATTCATCTCCCTAAGCCTGGTCTATTCATAAATTGTTGCCGCCTACCTTCAATCGCCGTGATTGCTTTCTTAGGGGGGCAGGGTTTAACCCTATTCAAAAAAATCTGCGGTAAGCGGGGAAAGATTAAGTGGAACTCACAGATTACACCATCTCATTTAGCGGGAAGCTGAAGTATGCCTATGGGGTGGGGAGGGTAAGGGCTCTGGAGAGGAGGCTTCTTACTAAGGGGGACTTCGCCAAGCTATTGGAGGCGAAGGACCTCCAGGAGGCCCTAAGGGCCCTGGGGGAGACCGACTATAGCCAAGCTGTTTTAGGGGCTGCGGAGGGAGCTTCCTATGAGGAGATCTTCCGGGCAAAGGAGGGAGAGCTCTTTTCCCTTCTCGAGGAGCTTTCCCTTGACCCGGAGGTGACAGATACCCTGCGGAAGAGGTACGATCTCCACAACCTCAAGGTTCTCCTCAAGGCTAAGTTTGGGGAGGAGGATCTTGATTACCTATTCCTCCCCTGGGGGACGGAGGGGGTGGATGCCCTCCAAAGGGCGATAGATGAAGGAGATTATCGTGGCCTCCCCCCGTGGGTTGTAGAGGCTATCCAGGAGACGATTTCCTCTTGGGAGGAGAGCCAGGACCCAGTGGTAGTTGATTTAACCTTGGATCGTCACCTATTCTCCCATCTATTGACTGTTTTTAGAGCAGCTAAGCTTGACTTCCTCTCCGGTTGGATTCAAAGGGAGATAGATCTTCTTAACCTGAAAACATTTTCCAGGCTTAGGCTTGCTGGGGCAGAACTTGTTGAGTTGAGGGAGTCTCTCATAGATGGTGGAGGCATAGAACCTGAATTCTATATGGGAATATTTGCCGAGCCTTGGGAAACCCTCCCCAGCAGGTTTGTTACCACCCTCTATCGAAGGGTTGTAGAGGAGGGGTTTTCTAAGGGGGAAGACCTTGCCCCTTTAGAGAGGGCCTGTCGGGATTATATCCTCTCCTATTTGCGTAAGGCTAGGTATACTCCATTTGGTATAGAGCCCATCTATGCCTACTTTCTTATCAAAGAGGAGGAGCTCCGGTGGGTAAGGGCAGTGATTTTAGGGAAAGAAAATGGGTTGGACCCCAAGTTTATCCGGAAGAGGCTACCCAGTGATTACCTCTAATATAGCGGTCATTGGGGATAAGGATTCCATCCTTTGTTTCCAAGCAGTTGGGTTGAAGACTTTCCCCGTATCGAAGCCCGAAGAAGCAAGGGAAAAGATGGCGCAGGCTCTCAAAGGAGATTATGCCGTTATCTTCGTCACCGAGGGGCTTGCTGATTTCCTCCAGGATATGATGGAAGAGGTATCTATTAAGCCCTTGCCAAGCATAGTGCTCATCCCCAACAATAGAGGTAGCTTAGGGATAGCATTGGGTAGGATGAGGGATACAATTAGGAAGGCAGTAGGAGCTGATATCTTTAGGGAGGAGTAGATGAACCAGGGAAGGATCGTTAAGGTCTCTGGTCCTCTGGTGGTGGCTGAGGGGATAGAGGGGGCCAGGATGTTTGATGTGGTAAAGGTAAGCGAGAAGGGATTGGTGGGGGAGATAATCGAGTTGAAAGGGGATCAGGCCTCTATCCAGGTCTACGAGGAGACCGGAGGCCTGGGTCCTGGGGAACCGGTGGTGACCACGGGGATGCCCTTGAGCGTGAAATTAGGTCCTGGTCTCGTCCAATCGATTTACGATGGTATCCAGAGGCCCCTTAATGTGATTCGGGACAAGGTCGGTGATTATGTAACCAGGGGAGTTGATATCCCCCCCCTTGACCTGACAAAGAAATGGCATTTCTCCCCGCGGTGTAAACCAGGGGATAAGGTGGTTGGGGGAGACTTCTTGGGGGAGGTGGAGGAGACCCCTGTGGTAGTCCATAAGATTATGGTTCCTCCCGGTATAGAAGGGACGATAAAGGAGATAGCTCCTGAAGGGGACTATACAGTGGATGAGAAGATCGTCCGGGTGGAGACCGCCGACGGGGAGACCGAGTTGTCAATGTCCCACCGGTGGCCAGTGCGTAAGCCCCGACCTTACAAGAGGAAGCTCATTCCTCAAGTTCCCTTAATTACTGGCCAAAGGGTGATCGATACCTTCTTCCCGGTGGGAAAAGGGGGAACTGCCTGTGTCCCGGGGCCCTTTGGTTCAGGGAAGACGGTAATCCAGCATCAGTTGGCCAAATGGGCCGATGCGGACATCATTATCTATATTGGATGTGGAGAGAGGGGAAATGAGATGGCCGATGTTCTCCTGGAGTTCCCTGAGCTAAAGGATCCCCGGACTAATGAGCCCCTTATGCGCCGTACTGTGCTCATTGCCAATACCTCCAATATGCCCGTAGCTGCAAGGGAGGCTTCGGTTTATACGGGAATTACCATTGCCGAGTACTTCAGGGATATGGGATACAGCATCGCGGTGATGGCCGATTCCACCTCTAGGTGGGCCGAGGCGATGAGGGAGATCTCCGGTAGGTTGGAGGAGATGCCCGGAGAGGAAGGTTACCCTGCCTATTTAGGGAGAAGGGTCGCCGAGTTCTATGAAAGGGCGGGGAGGGTGGAGTGTAGCTCCTCCGATAGCAGGGAAGGGGCACTTACCGTAGTCGGAGCAGTATCCCCTCCTGGTGGTGACCTTTCTGATCCCGTTGTCCAGGCCACCCTCCGGGTGGTTAAGGTCTTCTGGAGCTTGGAGGATATCCTGGCTTATCGGAGGCATTTCCCGGCCATCTCCTGGCTGAACAGTTACTCCCTCTATTACGACAATTTGGAGGCCTACTATCAGAAGGAAGTGGGGGAGGATTTCTCCCATATGAGGGATGAAGCGATGAAGATCCTCCAACAGGAGGCTGAACTGGAGGAGATAGTGAGGTTGGTGGGGGTAGAATCCCTTTCCCCTTCCGATAGGCTTATTTTGGAGACGGCCCGCTCAATTAGGGAGGATTTCCTCCACCAAAATGCCTTCCATGAGGTAGATACCTATACTTCGATGAAAAAACAGTTTGCTATGTTAAAACTGATTATGGAGGTGCATGAGCTTGCTCAAAGGGCATTGGCGAAGGATGTACCCATAACTAAGATCTCTTCCCTTCCGGTAAAGGAGAAGATAGCGAGGATCAAATACATATCAGAAAAGGAGATAGAGAAGATAGAGGGGGTGAAGGGTAAGGTTGAAGAGCAGATGGAGGGGTTGATCCGACAGGAAGGGGAAGCGGCATAAATCTCTGAATGGGGGCTGTTAAAAGGGATCCCTTAGGTGAGATAGCAGAGGGTTATTAACAAGGGGTGACTGAATGCTTAAGGAGTATTTAACCATAAGGGAAATATCCGGACCACTGGTTTTGGTAGAGGAAGTGGCAGGGGTGAAGTATGAGGAGTTGGTAGAGCTGGAGCTCCCTACTGGGGAGAAGAGGAGAGGGCGGGTTTTGGAAGTAGATGGGGATAAGGCCTTGGTGCAACTCTTTGAAGGATCAACTGGAGTCGATGTATTTAAGAGTAAAGTGAAGTTCTTAGGCAAGGGGATAGAGTTAGGCCTCTCTATGGATATCATGGGAAGGGTCTTCGATGGTTTGGGGAGGCCGATCGACGATGGTCCAGCGATCCTTCCGGAGAAAAGGGTGAACATTGCTGGGAGTCCCATCAATCCTTATGCGCGTGCTTATCCCTCGGAGTTTATCCAGACAGGTATTTCGGCCATCGATGGGTTGAATACACTGGTTAGAGGTCAAAAACTGCCTATCTTCTCCGGGTCCGGTCTACCTCACAATCAATTGGCTTCCCAGATAGCCCGACAGGCAAAGGTCTTGGGCAAAGAGGAGGAGTTTGCCGTCGTCTTTGCCGCTATGGGGATTACCTTTGAGGAAGCGGACTACTTCATTAGGGAATTGAATAAGACAGGAGCCCTGGATAGATCGGTTATGTTCATCAACTTAGCCGATGACCCAGCCATTGAAAGAATTGCCACTCCCAGAATGGCTCTTACGGCGGCTGAATATTTGGCCTTTGAGAAGGATATGCATGTTTTGGTTATCCTCACTGATATGACTAACTACTGCGAGGCTTTGCGGGAGATCTCTGCTGCCCGTAAGGAGGTCCCGGGGCGGAGGGGTTATCCCGGCTATCTCTATACAGACCTTTCCACTATTTATGAAAGGGCAGGGAGGATTAAGGGGAAGAAGGGTTCAATCACCCAGATCCCCATCCTTACTATGCCGGAAGATGATAAGACCCACCCTATTCCTGACCTCACTGGTTATATAACTGAGGGGCAGATAATCCTCTCCCGGCAACTACATAAGAAGGGGGTTTCACCTCCTATCGATGTTCTCCCTTCCCTCTCCCGGCTGAAGGACAAGGGGATTGGCAAGGGGAAGACAAGGGAGGACCACTCCGATGTCTTTAACCAGCTCTTTGCTGCTTACGCCAGTGGGAAACAGGCCCAGGAATTAGCAGTCATCCTTGGTGAGGCGGCCCTATCCGATATGGATCGGATGTATTATGATTTTGCCGATAGATTTGAAGCCCAGTATGTGAGCCAGGGAGAATATGAGGATCGCTCTATAGAGGAGACCCTTGATCTGGGCTGGAAGCTTCTGGCCAGCTTCCCCTCCTCGGAGCTGAAGAGGATCAGACCGGAGTTTATGGAGAAGTACTTCTCCAAATTTAAGGCAGGGAAGGAGGAGGGAGGAGAAGAGGCCAAAGCAGCAGTGGCCTAAGTGGTTGGTGCAGTATCGGGCGGCGGGCAAGCGGCTTCGCTTCGCCCGAATCCGACCTGACGGCTGGAGTTCGTATATCTGCAGACCTTTATATGAAATGCTCGTAAGTTTGCGCTAGCAGGTAAATGATGAAGGCAAAATGTCCAAAATGTGGGTTCGAAGACGAGGGTAAATTTTGTAGTAATTGTGGTGCTCCTCTTCCGCAACTTCCCTCCTTGGTCGAGCAAAAAATTCCTAAATCTCTTACAGAAGCTTCATGGTTTGATAAATGCCCGGTTTGTAAATCAGGTAAACTGTCGCCGGTTTCCAAAAAGAAGCTTTTTGGCTTAGTCACCATGCAAAATATTGAGTGTAATAATTGCGGTGCAGTTTTTGTCCAAAAACAGGGAAAATACAGGCTTGATAAGGTTCAAGATACAACAAACACAGTCTGGCAAGAATATGGAAACCAGAGTTTGACAGAAAGGGAATGGAAAAATATCGCTTATGGCGGAATGTCAGATGCTAAACAGAAGGAAACGGACATGGAGTACTGGATGACGCAACTTAAAGAGGGCGATATTCCATTACGTATGGGGGGTGAGGCACCGATTATTCTGAAGAAAAAAGAGGAATTGGTATTTGCATTACCAAATGTATCTTTATGGGAGCCACGAGCAGTTAGAAGGACCACCGGAGGATATGGGGGACCAAGCTTTAGAGTTGCCAAAGGAGTCTATTTTAGGGTTGGTGGCTTCAGTGCGCGAAGTGAATCTCAGGAGGAGTTGAGAAAGATAGATCAGGGTACTCTTGCTTTAACGGATAAGAGGCTCGTATTTTCGGGAGCGAAACGGACAATAAACATTGATTTAAGAAAAATTGTGTCGGTAGAACCCTACAGCGATGGTATAGCTATAAGAAGAGAGGGTAAAGAGAAAACACAGTATTTCACAGACATTGACCAAGCTGAACTCAGGATTACCGTAGATGACAGGACATACAAGGAGTCATTTTCGGGTTTGATATTGATGTATCTTATTGAGGGTTTGACAAAGCGCATGGAGTAATAATTCTGTGAGTGCTTATACGAAGGTAAGGAGAAAGAAAAAATGCTGACACTTCATATAACAGTGGATATAAGGATTTGCTCAAATTCCCTTCGGCAACTTCTTTTATCCGCAAACGATAGGCTAAATGTTGCTGGCTACGCCACGAAGCTGGGGTGTAACTAAACTTTGGAGTTTATATGAGCTGCCAACCTATATAGTGGCGAGATGTGGCCTATCGGGCGGGTAAGCGGTTCCGCCCAAATTCGCTTACCCAGTCCGCTGGAGTAAAAGCAAGCTTTCCCTCCGGTGAAGTTCGCTTACCTGTTCCCCATCACCCTGAAAAGATTTAAAACCGAGAGTAAATAGAGTATATTAAGTGGATGGAGATGAGAAAATCGATTGATAAGATAAAGAGGATCCTCAAAAAACATGAAAAAGAATTAAGGGAAAGATATGGGATTGAGGAAATCGGTATATTCGGTTCCTATCTAAGAGGAGATGCTAAAGAGGAAAGCGATCTTGATATTTTGGTGGAGTTTAAGCCCCAGGCAAGGATTAGTCTTTTAGAATTTGTTGAATTAGAAAATTATTTCAGCGATTTGCTTGGGGTAAAGGTTGATTTGGTTGAAAGGTCTGCGTTGAAACCAAGAATTGGTAAATGTATTTTAAGAGAGGTGGAATACCTATGAAGAGGGAAATCGGCGACTACATAGAGGACATTATAGGAGCTATGACTAATTTAATGGAATTCACAAAAGATATGTCATACGAAGGGTTTGTTGAAGATACTAAAACAGTGTATGCAGTTATCAGAGCCATAGAAATTATGGGAGAAGCTGTCAAAAATATACCAGAGGAAATAAGAAAGAGATATCTCGATATTCCTTGGAGGAGTATAGCGGGAATAAGAGATAAAGTTATACATGCATACTTTGGGGTTAAAATTGAAAGGGTTTGGGAAGTCATAGAAAAGGAGATTCCATCTCTCAAGCCGAAATTTGAAAGAATATTGGGGGAATTGGGGGAATGAATAAATGTGGTGATGGCGGGCACTCTGCGGTGCTTTGCACCTTGCTCCACTACGTGGGGTCGCTTTTGATGCCTGTGGTATCAATCCCGACTGTGTCGGGGTGAGCGCCATCTCGCCTATCTGGTGGGTAGGTGACTCCGCCCCTGCCTCCCGCAGCAGGCAAATCCACTTACCCAGCCCGCTGGAGTGAAAGCAAGCTTTCCCTCCAGCGAACTTCGCTTACCCGCCGCCCGTTATGCGAAAATGGCCTTCGAATGTTAGATGCACTGTGTGAGGAGGAAAGATGAAAGAAAGAATCACGGTCAATCCAAACATCCACTTTGGAAAACCCTGTGTTGCTGGGACTAGAATCCCGGTGCTGAGTGTCCTCGAGTTGCTAAGCGAAGGGCTTTCCTTTGAGGAAATCATTAAGGATTACTATCCTGATCTCCAAATCGAGGATATCCGTGCGTGCATTCGGTATGCTATGGATATCGTGGCAACCGAAGATATTCATATCAAGGTGCAGGCATGAGATTTCTTCTCGATCAGGATGTGTACGAGGCCACTGCTCGTTTCCTCAAGGAATTAGGTCACGAAGTTGTTTCTGTTGCTAAAGTAGGGTGTTCTCAAGCGGCTGATGAGGAGTTGCTCAACATAGCTCAGGAGCAAGGACGGATAGTTGTGACGAGGGACAGAGATTTCGGGGGACTTGTGTTCGTGAGGGACATTAGAACAGGCGTCATTTATCTTCGCATCCTGCCCTCAACTTTACATGTTGTGCACAAGGAACTCGAGACAGTTTTGACGTCCTATTCTGAAGAGGAGTTAAAGAAAGCCTTTGTTGTCGTTGAACCGGGAAGACACAGATTCAGACGACTTTCACAGTAGAAAAAGATGAGCGGGGGTAAGCGGTTCCGCCCAAATTCGCTTACCCAGTCCGTTGGAGTAAAAAGACAAGCTTGATGGTTAGGCAAAAAAGTCGAAAATTTGGGTAACCGCAACCTTTAGGTTGCGTAAATGATTGATTTATAAAGCGACTTTTCGCAGGCTAAAGCCTGCGGCTACCGATTCTATAGTTTTTGCTAGACCATCACAGATAAACAAAATGCTTACTTCGAGAGGTGATACTGAAAGACAAGCATTTCTGAGGGATAAATCGATTAAGGAAGTGGGAGATGGAGCCAATATTTACGTCACCAGGATACTCTCTGTTCTAATCCCCAGATCAAAACTCCTTGATGTTGGTTGTGGGACGGCACATATTATAAAAAGGTTAGCAAAACGATGTAAGAATCTACTGTTTATTGGGCTTGATGTTTCCCCGGCAATGATGGATATGGCGAGAAATAACACCCAAGGGTTGACAAATGTTGAATTGGTCCAAGGCGATGGATTGGAACTGCCTTTTAAAGGCTCTGAATTTGATGTAGTGATCAATCGACTTGCGGATTATTCACCCAGTGAGGTTTACAGAATACTTAAGAGGGGTGGGTATTTCTTTGAGTATGGCTTAGGTCCAGATGCTGATCAGGAGATTAAGGAGTTTTTCCCTAACCGATATGAAGAGGAGAATTTCTTCTTACCTAAGGATCCGGTTCATTGGAGGAAGGAGATAGTTGAAGAGGTAAGTAAAGTTGGATTTGATGAGATAAAAATTGAGGATTATAGAAGAAAGGACCATTATAGAAGTAAGGAAGAAATAATGGACCTTATTGAAATGGTTCCTCTCGTTAAGGATTTCGATAGAGAGAAAGATAGTTTAAAGGTGGATGATTTCATTGATCGATATAGGGAGAGGGATGGAATAGGTATTACATGGCATTTCTACATACTAAGAGCCCAGAAGTTATGAACGTTTGCATTGGCAGAGCGATTTGGCAATTAGAGAGGTGATGAGATGAGATTAGCGGTTAATCCCACCAGGATGGAGCTTCAGAGGCTAAAGAAGAGGTTGGTTTTAGCCCATCGAGGTCACAAACTCCTTAAGGATAAACAGGATGAGCTGATGAGGCAGTTTATGTCCCTGGTCAAGGCGATAAGGGGTCTGCGGCAAGAGGTGGAAGAGGGTTTAGAGCTTGCCTTCAGGAGTTTCACCCTCTTTCGCTCTCAGTTTGCACCTCAGGAGGCAGAGGAGGCGTTAGCCTTACCCAGCAAGAGGATCAACCTTCAGGTTGAGGAAAGACAGGTGATGAATTTTCGGGTGCCCGTTTTCACTGCCCAGATAAGTGGCAAAATGCGCTGTTATGGTTTCTACAATACGAACAGCGACCTCGATCGCTCCTTGAGGGGATTGGAGAAGGTATTAGAGAAGATGCTTCGGCTTGCCCAGGAGGAGAAGACCTTGCAGCTTCTGGCCCAGGAGATAGAACGCACCCGTCGCAGGGTCAACGCCTTAGAATATATTCTCATACCCAGTCTGCAGGAGACCATCAAGTATATCGATATGAAGCTCTCCGAGATGGAGAGGGGCAACCTCACCAGGTTGATGAAGATAAAGGAGATGTTGGCTGAAAGGTAAGAGCCTATGGTGAAAGTGGCGAATTAGTAGAAGGTTGGTATGTGAAGGGTCACTCATACACTATCACATACACTATCATTGAGCTCTCTTTTCTTAACCTTGACAAAATCTGAAGGGGTGTGTATTTTATTATCACATGACCTACCATTCGTCATGATTGATGAAGAAACAAAGCCACTAAATTCCCCCTTTAAACCCATCGTATTCCTGCACGCCTATTCGGTGGTAGCTTCTCCCAGATCAAAGAGGACCCACAGAAATGATAGCCTCATGAATCTTCTCTCAGGAAGTGCTCTCTTAAGCTTAGCAAGCGGAAAGGAGGTGATGCCCGGGGAGCAAGGCAGCTTTTCACCTTTAACCGAAGGGAGGTGATAGCAAGGGGATAACTTCCTGTGAAAGGATTGGCTTGTAAACCAGATACCTACGGAGGTTGACAGATGAAAAGGTTTGTTCTCCTTTCTTTGGCGATAGTCCTGCTCATCTCTTCGGTGGCTATGGCTGAGGGTTTCAAGGTGAAGCGTATTTCCGCTATGGCGGCCTTTCAGGGGGGGGTAGAGTATGTGCCGGGTGAGGTGCTAGTGAAGTTTCGGGAGGGCATATCTAAGGGGGATATTGCTGATTTGAGCAGTAAGTTTGGTGCGGCGGTGCTCTCGGTTCACCGGGGGGGAGTAAGGAGGCTCAGTGTTCCTGCTGGCAAGAGCGAGGAGGAGTTTATCTCCCTTTTGCAACGGGATCCCCGGGTGGAATATGCTGAGTTGAACACGAAGTGCCATGCTTTTATGACGCCTAATGATCCCTATTACTCTTATCAGTGGCACTTCCCCAAGATAAACTGTCCGCAGGCCTGGGATATATCCACGGGGGCAGGTGTTGTGGTGGGAGTTTTGGATGCGGGGATAGCGTATGAGGATTACCCTGTGCCCTCATATGAGTCCAACACGGTGAAGTCGGGGGTGAGCAGCTACAAGCAGGCGCCGGACCTTGCGGGCACTAACTTCACTGCTGGATACGATTTCATCAACGACGACACCCATCCTAACGACAACAATGGACACGGCACTCATGTGGCGGGGACTATAGCTCAGACCACCAATGACAGCTACGGTGTAGCGGGGATGGCCTTCGGTTGCACCCTGATGCCGGTGAAGGTACTGGATTACACTGGATCGGGGACGGCGAGTTCACTTGCCGATGGGCTTTATTGGGCGACTGACCATGGGGCTCAGGTGATCAATATGAGCTTGGGTTGGTATCCTGGTATTGATCCTGGCTCTACAGTTCACGATGCCATTCAGTATGCCTACAATCATGGTGTGGTGCTGGTTGCTTCTTCAGGGAACTGGGGGGTAGGGACAATTTCATATCCCGCCAAGTATTCGGAGGTTATTGCTGTTGGTGCCACAAGGTATGATGATCAACTGGTGAGCTATTCCCAGTATGGAGCTGAGCAGGAGGTGGTTGCTCCGGGAGGGGATATGGATGTAGATCAGAATGGGGACAGCTATGGGGATGGGGTACTCCAGCAGACCTTTGATGCTTACGATCCTGGTCCTCCGGAAGTGCTTGCCGATCCGACGAGTTTTGGCTGGTGGTTTTATGAAGGGACCTCTATGGCCGCTCCGCATGTCACTGCCTTGGTAGCGATGATGATTGCCAATGGCCAGACTGGGGTGGAGAACATCCGCAACATCCTCCATCAGACAGCGGTTGATCTGGGGACAAGCGGGTGGGATCAGTATTACGGGTATGGGCGGATTGATGCCTATGCTGCGCTTACCTATGGGGGAGCTCCTCCGGTAGCTGATTTCTCTGGTGCGCCGACCTCTGGATGTGCCCCTTTGAGCGTGAACTTCACCGACCAGTCCACGAACGATCCCACCTCATGGAGTTGGGATTTTGGTGATGGGGGGACATCCACCGAGCAGAATCCCAGCCATACCTACACCACAGCAGGCACCTATACGGTGAGCTTGACGGCTACCAATAGCTATGGCAGCGATACGGAGACGAAGACCGATTACATTACGGTGAGCGATGTACCTACCGCTGCTTTCACTGGCAGTCCCACTTCTGGGGAGGTACCGCTTACGGTCAATTTCACCGATCAATCGACCAACGATCCTACTTCTTGGAGTTGGGATTTTGGTGATGGGGGGACATCCACCGAGCAGAATCCCAGCCATACCTACACCACAGCAGGCACCTATACGGTCTCCCTGACAGCAAGCAATTCCTGTGGCTCCGATACTGAGACGAAGACTGACTATATTACCGTTACCTGCACGCCTCCGGTGGCCGATTTCTCCGGTTCTCCTACCTCAGGTGATGCTCCTCTCACGGTGGACTTCACCGACCTTTCCACTGGGGCCACCTCCTGGAGTTGGGATTTTGGTGATGGGGGGACATCTACCGAGCAGAATCCCAGCCATACCTATACCACAGCAGGCACCTATACGGTCTCCCTGACAGCGAGCAATTCCTGTGGCTCCGATACTGAGACGA
>JAOZPP010000029.1 GCA_029932675.1 bacterium | reverse complement strand
CCACATCATTGGTGGCTCTGGTGACCAATCTCCCCACCGGATTCTGATCAAAGAAGGAAAGGGGGAGCTTCTGTAAGTGGGAAAAGACTTTCATCCTCAGATCATACATCAACTTTTGCCCTGTATACTGCATAAGGTAAACCTGGCCGTAATTGAAGCCAAAGTTTAAAATCAGGATGAAGAGAAATAATAGGGCGATCTTTTCTAAACCGAAGATGTCCCTGCTTCTCAACAGGGTTAGGTCTTTCCTCTGGATTTCCCCCAAATCCTGATAGGAGATAAAGTATCCATTACCCGCCTTCTTGAAGAGGGTTCCATATTTAGCCCAAAGTCCTTGTCTTTTCCTCTCCTCCAAGGCCCCTTTCCTTAAGAAATAAAACTTCTCGCCACCGAGGAGACCCATCTTCTCCAACCTAAAATGATCCCTCTTATCCATTTCCCTCAGATCTCGGGAATCTATGAGGTAAGCTTCTCCTCCTACGGGAATAAGCTTTTGACCATATAGCTTCTTAATTCTTCGTTCAAAGGGGCTCCCTTTCCCAGAAAAGGTGATCAATCGAGAGGAAACAACTATATGTTTATCGATTGCCATCTTAGTTAAATAAGGAAGGGAAAGATCAAACCCGGTGATAAAGAGGAGGAGAAAGACACAGAATAATATCACCTTTCTATAGGGTTTAACATAGCCCAATAGTCTCTTCATCAGCCGTGCATCATAAGGCTTGCTTAGCTCCTCTTCCTCATGAAATCTATGAATCATAGCTCTCGAACTCCTCCTCGATTTGCTGCTTCTTATAGATACGACTGTAAAGGCCACCAGAGGCCAAAAGCTCTTGATGCGTTCCTTCTTCAACGATTTTGCCCTCGTCTAATACAAAAATCCTGTCCGCATCCTTAATTGTAGAGAGCCGATGAGAGATGACTATAGTGGTCTTCCCCTTTATCGCTTGCCGGAGGTTCTGCAAGATCTCCTCTTCGGTATCCGTGTCCACTGAAGAGAGGGCATCATCCAAGATGAGGATCTGGGGGTCGATGAGCAGGGCACGGGCAATGGCCAACCTCTGCTTTTGTCCCCCGGAGAGGGTAACCCCTCTTTCCCCGATAACCGAGTCATAACCTTGGGGGAATTCAAGGATCTCCTGGTGGATACCAGCTATCTGGGCAACTTGATGAATCCTTCCTTCCTCCACATTTAACTTACCAAAGGCTATGTTCTCCCTGATGGTATCGGAAAAGAGGAATGTGTCCTGAGGGACATAACCGATGGCCCTTCTCAGCCCCTTCACCGGTATGGAGCGGATCTCCCGGCCATCGATGAAGAGCTTTCCCTCCCCAGGATCGAAGAGATAGGGGATGAGACTGACCAATGTAGATTTACCGGCCCCCGTCCTACCCACTATGGCTACACATTCCCCCGGTTGGATGGAGAGGTTTATCCCTTGCAGGACCGGGGGGGTCCCCTGATCATAGGAGAAGGTCAGATCCTTGAACTCTATCTTCCCCCTAATTTCCACATCCCCTGGAGAATACTCAATCTCCGGCGCCGTCTGCAAGATTCTGTTTATCCTTCCCATTGAAGCGCTTCCCCTCTCCAAGAGGTTGGTCACCCACCCTATTCCCATCATAGGCCAGATTAGGATATCCAAGTAGTAGATGAAAGCAACGAAATCGCCCACACTGATGTAGTTAAGGATTACCTGCCTCCCCCCGAAAAGCAGCACGATAGCCACCCCTAAGTTGGCAAAGAACATAATGAGGGGGAAAAAAGCCCCCCAGATCCTCACCAGTTGCATATTCTTCTCCACATAGTCACTGCTGGCCTGAGAGAACCTCTCCCTCTCGTTGCTTTCTTGCACATAGGCCTTCACCACCCTCATCCCAGAGAGGTTCTCCCTCACCCTTTCGGTGAGGCTGGAGAAGCTGGCCTGTACCCTCTCGAATCGGCGGTGAAGCATCCTGCCGAACCTGAGAACAAAAGAGATGAGCAGGGGCGCAGGCATTAAAGCAAAGAGGGTTAACTTGGGGCTAATGTAGAGCATAAAACCTATGGCGGCAGTCCCCAAGACGAGAACATCGGTGAGTATAACAAAGCCCATCCCCACAGCCCTTTGCACCGCCTTGATATCATTAGTGGCATGGGCCATCAGATCCCCTGTCTTATAGTTGTTGAAGAAGCTAAAGGGAAGGGACTGGTAGTGACGGAAGAGCCTGTTTCTTAGGGCCTCCTCGATCCGCCGTGAGGTCCCCATAATAAAAAACCTCCAAAAATACCGGAAGATGCCAATCCCAATGGCAATGGCCATTATGTAGGCAGAATAACGAAGCAGATGGCTACGGGAGATCCCCCCTTGGGTGAGGTCGTCGATGGCCCACTTGATCACCCGCGGGATGATAAGCTGCAGACCATCTACCATCACCAGGCTAAAGACCCCGATGGCCAGCTTCCATCTATGTTCAATGAAATATTCCTTTAAGGTTAAGAGGTTCCTCATAGATTTCTCCCTTAGATGACAGCGCACTGCCCTTAGGAATCAGGTGTCAGTCGGCAGGGGTTAAAGAACCTTCTTAATCCGGGGAACTGATCTCTGACCTCAGTGAGCTGTCGAGGGGAATATATAGATAAATCCGCGAACTGGCAAGGGGATATTGGATTGGGTAGGATGAGATTTTGGAAGACCATTAATGGAGCGGGCTGGAGGGAGAACGACTCTCTGCACAAACTTCTTTCAGCTTAACTATTTGGTGGTCAGGGCATATACCGAAGTTGGGTAGGAGGCCCCATATATCCGGTGAGGGAGCCTGACGCCGACTACCAGCCGAGTTCCATCTTGAGGGCAGCCCAGCTGTTCGCCCCTCCCCTTTCCACCGGCTCATCCCGCCAGAAGCGCAACCTCCAGAGGTTATCCTCCCCTAAGATCAGCCTAAAACAGGCCAGACCATAGGCAGGATGGGATAAGGGGGCATTGAGGGATCCCTCGACTATTAGATGGTAACGGCGATAAAGGGTTGCCCTCTCAGTGAAGACCTCATCAGAGATTAGACTATCCTCCTCAAAGAAGAGGAAGATGGAAAGGGAGTCTGGCATCACTTGGGAGAATATCCCTCGGGTAACCTCTACCTCCCTGGTTCTGTCCCAGTTCTGAAAAAGAGAAGGAGAGCGAAGGGACTCCTCAGGAGCAGAGAAGCTAAATGATTCATCCAAACAGTGAGAGAAGTTGACTAAGGACTCATCTCCGTAGGCCCTGGCCAGGTTATTTATCACCTTTTGAGGAGAAGTAGGGATCTCCCATCTCCCCACTTTCCCCGTTGGCTCCTCGCTCTTTCGCAGGGCGAAGGGGTTTTTGCAAGCAACTCCCAAGAAGGTTAAAAAGAGTATGGTGATGATAAAGAAATTGCCCCTTTTTTTCATTAGTAAAATAGGCTTATGGTCAAGTTGAAATAGTTGAAGCTTTCCCCGCCAACAATACCTCTGCGGCTTCCCTGGAGAAGAAGCATTCCCCCCCTGCCTAAGGAGATACCCCCTCTCAAGTTCAGCCGTAACCTACTCTCCTTTGCCGAGAGTTCCCACCGGTTTCCCCCCAGGGGGGAGATCTCCGGAATCCATTCCCGTTCCACCATATAGATAAGACCAGGCTTCAAATGGAACCCTTGGCTAGGCTGATAGTCGAGGGAAAGGCTCAATTGGTTAGTAGTCCTCTTCCAGCTTAACCTTTCTACCCATTCATCTTCCCACCTCAATTTGCCATAGTCCTCCCATCTGTGGAGATAACTTAGCTTCCCTCTGAGCCTTCTGCTCAACCTGAAATAAATCCCGGTAATGGATTCCAAACTCCGCAAGAGGTTATCCCTCTCTTGGCTCTGGGCCCAATCGTATGTCTGATACCTGGCCCTAAGCCTAAACCCCTGCCCCAAAGAGAGGCCCTTGCCTATCCCCCAGATCGTCTCTGGATCAAGGGAGTAGACCCTGACGGAGTTGTTGTTCGCTGATCTCTCCCCTCGAATGTAGATCTGCTGCTCTTTTTCCAACCTTCCTTTAACCTTAAGGGAAAGATAAGGATTTATTCGGTGGATAACCCACGACCGCAGGAACCTGTTGGCTTCATCCCGATCGTCATAATTGGACTGGGCGATGGGCTCAACCGACCTCACCCTGGCGAAGCCCTCCAGCCCAAAGGAATCAAGAGGGGAAGGAACCCAACTCATCATTCCCCCCAACTCCCCACTTTCCGATCTTTCATCCCTCAGTTCCCCCTCATAGTCATCCTCCCCCTTTAGGTATCTATAGAATAAGGAAAACAGATACCGACTGCCCCAGGGGTGTTCAACCTTAAAATAAAAACCATCCCTGAGCTCTTTCACCACCCTTGCCCACCCTCCCTTCATCCCCCGGCGATGGGTTATCCCTTGAGAACGAAAGAGGGAGACATCTCCCCGAAAACCTCCACTTAGCCAGATTCGAGAGTTAAACCTCGTCTCCTTCACCCATTGCTTCCTTCCTCCGGTGGAGTCTGGATTATTCCCTAAGAAGTAGTTCGTCTCCTGGGTGGAATCGAGAAATGTGGCTCCGCTCTTGACCCCCCACCTCTCCATTCCCATTTGAAAACTGAGGCTATTCCTCCTCTGGGGGATCAACTTTAGATCCTCCCCTTTTCTCTCCCACCTTAGATTAGCCGAGAATTTCCTCTTTACGGGGAGCTTGACTTCTCCCTTCAATCCATAGATTAACCCGGAAATGGGGGAACCCATATCCCTCCTCAGGGAGGCTCCCCCTCCCTGGAGGAAAAGGGTAAAAATAGAGCCCGAATTTAGCTCTACTCCCACTCCCGCCTTAGTTTCCTTCCTCTTTTTACCTTTTATCTCCGTCTCCGCTTCGGAGAAGAAAGGGACCCAGGAGAGGTTTTCCTTTAGTGGCACAAGGAGGTTAAGGCTCAGAGACCGGTTACCTTCCCTCCTCTCCAGGCCAAAAGAGGAGAAGAGGGAAGAGGAGGTAAACCCCTTTAGGTTAACCCTCAGCCCGGGTAGGCTCTTTTCATAAAGGACTGTGTTCTCCCACCTTTTGGTTCGGCCGTTGAGGTTATAATCGAAACGATACTCTATGGCAGATGCCGTCGATGGCAAGCTAAGCAAGAGGATGGCTGTAATGGTAACCTTCATTGGAATAGTTCCAAAACCTTGGAAATCAAGGTTTTACATCCTCCATTAGTTATCCCACTTTTCCCCTCAGCTTTGGAATTGTTTGTTAAGCCCCTCCACTGGGGTCAGTATTTGGGGCGAGCTTTGCGGAAGTGCTCCCAAAGGGCTATACTTAAACGAGAAAAATCCTCCAGACCCAGGACCTCACCTCTCAGGGAGGGGTTAACTCTAGCCCTAGAGAAGATTTCATCCTCACTTCCTTGGGGGAGAAACCCCTTTAGAGCGTTTTTAATAGTCTTCCTCCTTTTCCCAAAGGCCTTCTTCACCACTTTCCTGAAGAGAACCTCATCAGGTATCGAAACGGCTGGGCTTTCCCTTACCTTGAGCCCAAGGACGGTGGCTTCCACTTTAGGCCTTGGTCGAAAGGAGGAAGGTGAGAGATCAAAAAGTTTATAGGGGGAGAAGTAAAGCTGGGAGATCACCGAAAGGGAGCTATAATCCTTCCCCCCTGGAGGAGCGTTGACCCTTTTGGCCACCTCCTTCTGCAGGGTTAAGATGATCAGCTTGATCCTCTCCCTCTCATTGATCAACTTTTCTATGATCGGGGAGGTAAGATGATAGGGTATATTCCCTACCAGCTTAAGATCTTCCCCCCATCGGGTGAGGTCAAACCGGAGAAAGTCCTCACAAAAGATGAAGAGCCTTTCGGACTTAAGGTTCTCCCTCAGGATCTGGCAGAGACGTTGATCTATTTCCACCCCAATCACTTGAGCCCCATACCCGAGGAGCTCCTTGGTGAGGACCCCGCTTCCCGATCCGATTTCCACCACTACATCTTGAGGGGAAAGCTGTAGGCTTTGGGCGATCTTTTGGGCGGCTACCTGGTTGACAAGGAAATTTTGGCCCAAGCTCTTTTTAGGGAGAAACCGTAGACCCAATGAAGGGAGCAGAATTCCTCTCCTCATTGGGTCTCCATCTCCGAGAACCCAAAAAGCCTATCAGCCGCCTGAGAGGTAAGGTTGGCTAAAGCCTCCAGGTCCATCCCCTTCGCTGAGGCAACACCTTGAGCCACCAACCTCACCCAGGCCGGCTCGTTCCTCTTCCCTCGCTGGGGGAGAGGGGCCAGATAGGGGCTGTCTGTCTCCAAGAGGAGCTTCCCCAAGGGGATTAACTTGGCTACCTCCAGGACCTTGGATCGGGGAAAGGTGACCTGTCCAGTGAAGGAGATGTATAAGCCCAGAGCAAGAACCCTTTCTGCCTGTTCTTTGGTCCCTTCAAAACAGTGAAGGACCCCCCTCAACCCCCTGCTTTCATCCTTGAGTATCCTTAAAGTTTCCTCAACAGCCCCTCTTGAGTGGACCACTATAGGGAGATCCAGTTCCTTAGCCAATCTTATCTGCGCCCGAAATGCAACAACTTGCTCCTGGGGAGAGGAAAGCTTTCTGTAGAAGTCTAATCCTATCTCCCCGATGGCCTTTACCTGAGGTCTTTGGGCAAACTCCTTTAGCTTGAGTAGATCCCTCTCCCTAAACCTTTTGGCCTCGTGGGGGTGAATGCCTACAGCAGCATGGAGGATGGGGAACCTTTCGGCAAGCTCCACAGCCGTCCTGCTGGAGGGGAGGTCTATACCGGGGACGAGAATGTAGTTTATCCCTGAATCCTTTGCCCTGTTAATGACTTCTTCTCTATCAGGATCGAATTCTGGCAGGTTAAGATGAGCGTGAGTATCTATAAATCCAATCATCTGGTTGGTGTTTGAAACCCTCAGGCTATCAGCTTCCCCTATCTGCAGGCAATCCCCTCTGCCACCCCTGTATGAGCCTTAATTAGTATTTAAGGGTTCAACCCCGCAAAATTCCTCACTCAATTAGAGAATAAACCCTGAATTGGCATTATTTTGTTTTCCCTGAAGAATCTTTGATGCTATTTGCAATTCCCTGTAATCGAATATGAGCTAAATCTTTGAATACACCTGGCCACAGAATGGGGGGTAGTGCCTAAAGAATGGAAAAGAGGGACGTCCATAAGATCACAAGAAACTACCTCCCCCATACTTGAAATCCCTGCAGAGAGGCTTTTGGGTGGAGAAGGCCCAACTTCTCAGGAAATGTTGTCGCACTCCCATCGAGTCCCCTCTACCACCTAATAACAGTACATACTCTGAGCTTGCATGGTTTGTGGTGATATTCCCTCGTGTCAACCCATAGCATGGTTTAAAGCGGAAATCGGCAAATCAAGAATAAAGATGGGTCCTCCAATAATTCACACAGACCTACTTTTTCACAATATTTAACCCTTGAAATTCCTCCAAATAAACCCAGCTACCCCTTACGACGCCCAATGTCAAGGGGCGACTCCTTTTCGTTCCGCACCAGCACTCTTCATGTCCGTTCCAGTGATTTGTTATGCGGTTTAAGTAGATTCAGCATTTTAGCCTGTGCCGCTTCCAGGATAGAATCTCGAATATAAGAGCTCGCTTCCAGGATCTCTATTCCGATTAGTTCGCCGTCTTGATTTAGCTCGACTGTTACATTTGGGCTCAGTTCTACACTGCTTGCTTCATTTTCGTCGGAAATAACGAGATGCAGAACATCTTCATTTTTGAAGTACGTCATTTTAGTTTTATTCATGTACAAACCTCCCAGTTTTGAGACGGAAATTGATCTGTTGACGGGTGGTCGCGTGAATGGTGATAGGGGTTATGGCATTTCCCGTTTCCTCATATGGGACCATAACTAAACGGTCATTATGCATACCAACCGCGATCCGACGCCGTGTTATAGTATCAAAATATCTTTCTCCTGAATATCGCAATATGTTTTCAATCTTTGTAAGTTCAAACCCTCTCAAGTCAGCCCTGTATTTAATATAATCAGTCCAAATGATTGAGGGGTTTTCAGAATCTTCCAATTTGACCTCCAGAGCTGCTACCTTGACTAATACGCTTCGAGACGAAAGGGGGAGAAGCAAAGCCGAAATGAGATCACGTTCTTACTCTTAACTTCTCTAATCTTCAGCCATAATCTGAGTATCAACCAGCCTTTCATTGCAAGAAATAAAGATTAAAGATACACCCCCTTTTCACGCTTTTTCTGACTGTGGCCCTGAATTCTATTTTTCAGCCCGACCTCATTGACCAAATAAATGGACAAACTAAAGTCCTTTCCCCACTACCTCCTCTCCTCAAGGTTAAGAAGATGTTCAAAAAAGAAGTGTCCCTATTGCCTATTTTCTAGACATAATTCAACTCCTTCTTTAAGATTCTTTTGCAGTCCATCCAAAGTCTCTGCTTAAGTATAGGCACTAGGAATCCTGGGATGACTGCTACATATAACCCTGTTTCTGGAACCTTTTCAATATATGCAGTTATCTTATGCGTTTATACACCTCCTCTTTTACCCAAACTGTTCACAAATTACCGCTATTCATCCTTAACACTGTAACTATCTACCAGTAATGACAGGGCTTTAGCCCTGTTCGAAAGGGGGCGACAGATATGAAGGTCTGTCTCTACGGGTGATAAAAGAATCCCTCAATAATTAATCCCTCTACAGTTTATGAATAATTCGGGTTTAGGACGATAGGGAGGCATCCATAAATTTCAAAAAACTTCTTTTTACCATACTTCAAATTCCCTTTCTTCCACTATTTTCTCCCCCCTTCATAGAGGTGGTCACCACAGGTTGGGAAAGCGTCAGCTTCTCTTTAAGTGCTGTTGCACTTACGCCAAATTCCATTACTGCTCAATAGCACCCCGGAAACATCCCTCCAGTCACTACATTCTTTGTATAGCATGAAGAAAACAAGGGATTTTCTGCTTGTCAATTTATGATCTTACAGTGTCTTAGAACGGTGAGCCTTTCGTGTCAAACCCATTAGAGTGTCCTCTTCGCCATTCTCACTTAGTATTTAGAGGTTTGACCCGGTGATTCCTAAATTCTGTGAATTTTAAAGGATTGTTTTATTCTTTCATTTTTTTGGCGAATTCTTCTCCATCGAATTCTGGATCATAACCTTCTTCAACGAGTTTGTTATACTTGCCTGCTTGTCTCAGGAGGTACCAGTAAACCGAGACCATAATAAAGCTAAGGACATAATTTACAACTCCTGGAAGAAACTCATATATGATGTTTAGTGCATTTACTGCAAAAACACCGTTGATCCACAACATTGCTTGAAAAAAGTCAACGTTATATAGAGTAAGAACAGTTAGATGATTCAATGCGGAATATAGCCAGAATATGGTGATAATTAGAGGTATGCGCAGTATCCAACCCAATAGGGTGGTAGGTAGCTTGAACAATGCTGTCTCCGAACCGATGATAAGAATTGAGATAATTATAAAATTTCTCTTAGGATAGGGAATATATCTCATTCATCACCTCGCATTGGTTCATGGAAAAGCGAAGTAGGAGGCGAACCTTTAATTACTGATTTAGCACTCTCACGAGAGCTCCTTACAACCCAGGGGCGTGCCGGTTACATCTCTCTACATCCTACATCGGGGTATCCTCGCCGTTACTCTCAATTGGGATTGAAGATTTAATTCCAATTCCCAACCTGGTTTTTTCTAAGACCTTATTTTTAAGGTACTCGATATTGAGGTGTTCTTTTGTCCCTTTCAACTTTGGGTTGAGATAGAGAATTTCACCTGTGTGAAAATCAAGTATTGCATAATCTTCACCGCATTCATCACAGTGGTAGTAAATTGTGCTCCTGTCCTCACATTGCCCATCCCTATCTACGACAATTACCTCCCAAGATTCAAGGGGACAATTACAAAGCTTGAATTCAGGTTTCATCTTGCCTCAAAGCCGCCCTTTATGAAAGGGACGATTAGAGCCCTCTATGGTTTTGACATCTTATCTGCCCCAGCCCGATGGACTGCCTGGGAGAAGGCCTCTATCCTCTCCGGGCTTCCAGTCTTCTCGAAGGCATTTCCTATAACCACAAAGTCGGCACCGGCCTCCACCTTTCGAGCCGCCTCCTCAGGGGTCTTTATCCCCCCTCCCACAATGAGGGGCAGATCGACATAGCCCTTTACCTCCCCTATTATCCCCTCCGAAACAGAATTCTTAGCTCCACTTCCAGCCTCTAAGTAGAGCAGCTTCATTCCCAAATATTGAGCGGCTAAGGCATGGGCCTTAGCCAAATCGGGTTTGGTTTGGGGAAGGGGCTGGGTGTTGGACATAAATTGGACCGCTGTGGGACTTCCGGAATCAATTATCATATAGCCGGTGGATATGGGCTCTATCCCATACTCCCTGATTAGAGGCGCGGCCTTCACCTGTTCCCCAATGAGGAGGTCAGGGTTCCTTCCACTGATCAGGCTGAGATAGAGGATAGCATCGGCATAGCGGGAGATCTGAATGGCATTGCCCGGGAAGATGATCACAGGTAAGGAAACCTCTCCCTTTATCAGCTTGAGCGCCTCCTCAAGTTTTGAGGAGAGGAGGAGGCTACTTCCCACAAGGAGGGCGTCCACATCAGCCCTTTCGCACCTACGGGCAAGCTCAACGATCCCCTTCCCTGAGGATCTGTCCGGATCAAGTAACGCCCATAGTCCTGCCCCCTTCCGCTTTCTTGTATCAAGAAGCCTGGCGAAGACAGTCATCAGAGGCTTTCCTTTAAGATAGAGGGGAATCCCTTAATGATCCCATCGAGCTTAGAGCTATCACCCCCCCCAGCCTGGGCAAGATATGGGTTTCCCCCACCCCTTCCACCCATCAAGGAGGCAACCTTGCTGATTAGTTCCCCCGCCTTCAATCCTTTTGCGGCGACCAAATCCTTGGTTACCACAAGGAGAAGGGTGGGTTTACCCTCCAGGGTTGTCCCCAATAGCCCTACCCCTGAGCCCAATTCATCCCTCAGGGCATCGGCCAATTGGAGGAGTTCCTCTCTGTTCCTGGCCTCAACCTTTCCCTGGGCAACTTTTACTCCATTGACCACCACAGCCCTCTTTACCACCTCTTCCATAAGCTTACGGTAAGAAACACCACGGACCTTCTGGGCTTCCTTTTGGAGGGTTGTCCTTTCTTGTAGAAGTTTTCTTATCTTCTCCTCCAGTTCGGCAGGATCGGCCTTGAGAACTGCAGAGAGTCTACCCACTAATTCTTTCTCCTGGCGAGCCAACCTCCATGCCTTCTCCCCAACCGAGGCTTCTATTCTCCTTACCCCCGCAGCAATTCCCTCTTCCTTTTCCAGCCTAAAATACCCGATCTGTCCAGTGCTTTGTAGGTGGGTTCCTCCACAGAGCTCCCTACTGAAATCGCCCACCTGCACCACCCTCACCTTCTCCCCATACTTCTCCCCGAAGAGGGCAATAGCCCCTTGGGCTTTGGCCTCCTCCAACGAGGTTAAGTAAGTCTCCACTTTTATATCTTCCCTAATTTTTTCGTTGACCAGCGATTCAACAACTCGGATCTGTTCTTGGTCCAAGCCTTTAAAATGGGTGAAATCAAACCTAAGCCTGTCCGGCTCCACCAAGGAGCCCGATTGGTGGATGTGCCCCCCCAAGGTCCTTCTCAAAGCAGCCTGGAGAAGATGAGTCGCCGTGTGACTTCGTTCTACACCCCTCCTCCAGTCCTCATCAACCCGAGCAGTTACGACCATTCCCTCTTGGGGCCGGCCCTTAACTAATTTACCTCGGTGAATAGTGGCCCCATCTCTTTTTGTGGTATCCTCCACCAAGATCTCCAGACCAGCGGCCGTGATTCTCCCCCGGTCCCCCACCTGCCCACCCTGTTCTGCATAGAAGGGGGTCTTATCCAAAGCCACTTCGATTTCCTCCCCTTCTCCCTTTAGCCAGATTATCTTCCCTTCAACTTGTAAGGTCTGGTAACCCAAAAACTCGGTTTGAGGTATGGGCTCTACGGAAACCTGCACCCCATGCCCAAATTTTGCTCCCTTCCTTGCCCTTTCTCTCTGCTCTTTCATCAGGGAATTGAACCCCTCCAGATCCACCTTCAGGCCCTCCTCCTCGGCCATAACCTGAATGAGGTCCAAGGGGAACCCATAGGTATCATAGAGCTTAAAGGCATCCTGGCCGCTAATCCTGTCTCCCCCCTCACCTTTGACCCTTCTGGCCACCCGGGAGAAGAGCTCCATCCCCAGGTCCAAGGTTTCCCCAAACCTCTCTTCCTCTGCTTTAATTACCAGAGCTATGTGTTCCCTCTTGGCGATAAGTTCAGGGTAAACTCCGCCCATGAGGTCGACCAGGAGGCTGGAGAGCTTATATAGGAATGGCTTCCTTAGGCCGAGAAGTCTCCCATGTCTTGCTGCCCTGCGGAGTATCCTCCTGATCACATACCCCCGGCCCTCATTAGAGGGGATAACCCCTTCAGCAATAGGAAAGGAGAGGGCTCTGATATGGTCAGAGATCACCCTTTTAGAAGAGAGGTTACCGTTGGGGGAAGCCTCCTCTAACCAATCCATCAAGGGGAGAAAGAGGTCCGTCTGATAGTTCGACCTCACCCCTTGGGTTACTGCGGCTACCCTCTCCAACCCCATTCCGGTATCCACGCTTCTAAATGGCAGGGGAGAGTGCTTCCCCGACTCCTCCCGATTGAACTGGATGAAAACCAGATTCCAGATCTCACTGAAGCGTTCACTATGGGGATTAAACCCTTTACCTTCTTCCGGCTGGAAGTCATAGTAGATCTCAGAACAAGGGCCACAGGGGCCAACCTCACCCATCATCCAGAAATTATCCCTCTTTCCTAACTTAGCTATCCTCTCCTCGGGGATGCCAATGGTTTTCCTCCAGATCTGGAAGGATTCATCATCCTCCTCATATACCGAAATCCAAAGCCTATCAGGAGGGAGGGCCAGTTCGTTGGTGATGTATTCCCAGGCATAGATTATGGCCTCCCTCTTATAGTAGTCCCCAAAAGACCAGTTTCCCAACATCTCGAAGAAGGTGTGGTGAAAACCATCCTTCCCCACTTCCTCCAAGTCGTTGTGTTTGCCGCTGGCTCGCAGGCACTTCTGACAGGAGGCTGCCCTCTTAAATCCCCTCTCCTCTTTCCCCAGGAGGACCCCCTTGAACTGATTCATTCCCGCATTAGTAAAAAGGAGGGTGGGATCGTCTTGCGGGATGAGGGGAGAACTGGGGACCACCTTATGTTCCCTTTGCCGGAAATATTCCAAAAAACCCTTTCTTATTTCTTCAGATCTCATCGGAGAGCTCCTCTAAACAATCTTGGGCCGTCTGAGGGGAGAACCCCCTGCGCAGTAAGAAATTCCAAGCCCTCGCCCTCATTTTATGTGGTTCCAGCCCTTTAAACCTTCTCATCCTCTTCCGCAAAAGCCCCTTAGCTATCTCTACCTCTTGGGGATAGAGTTCCTCTAAGGCCTCCTCTATTAGCTCCTCACCCACCCCTTTCTGCCTCAATTCCCTCTGGAGGAGCCTCTTCCCGCTCGGTCGGTTAGCCAACCTTTCACTTATCCAGGAACGGGCGAAGTGGCGGTCATCCAGAAGCTTCAGCCTTTTCAGATCTTCTATCACCGTTTCGGCTATATCAGTTGGTATATCCTTTCCCCTTAGCTTGTCAAGCACCTCCCTCACCGTCCGAGGGCGGTAAGTCAAATACCGGAAGGCGATCTCCTTGGCCCTCTCCCTCTGATCAAGGGAGATCAAGTTCTCTACCCTCTCCGGGGAGACTTCATCACCGACCCTGAGGCCAGCTTGCAGCAAAACCCTCTCACTCAGGGAGAAGGAGTAGCATCCATCGAGCCAAATCGAGCGGCGGGTCTTATTTCTCCTCTGGGGCTCGATCTTGGTGATCTTTCCCAACTGTGTTATGAAGCTGGCTGCTTATCCTCCACCTCGGCCAGCCCTAGCTTTTCCCTTAGGCTCTTTTCTATCTGCTCGGCTATCTCTTTGTTTCCCTTGAGAAACGCCTTGGCGTTTTCCCTTCCCTGCCCCAACCTCTCCCCCTGATAGGAGAACCAAGTCCCGCTTTTCTCGATTACCTCATATTCTACTCCCAGGTCGATGAGGTCCCCTTCCCGAGAGATACCCTCTCCATACATTATATCAAAGATGGCCTCTTTGAAGGGAGGGGCAAGTTTGTTCTTCACCACCTTGACCTTTGTGCGATTACCGACAACTTGATCCCTCTCCTTAATGGAGGCTACCCTCCTGATGTCTAACCTCACTGAGGAGTAGAACTTGAGGGCGTTCCCACCCGTAGTGGTCTCCGGGTTGCCCCACATAGTGCCTATCTTCATCCTTATCTGGTTGGTGAATATGGTGCAGGTATGGGATTTGCTTATGGTGCCAGTAAGTTTTCTCAGGGCTTGGGACATAAGTCTGGCCTGCAACCCCATATGGGAATCCCCCATCTCTCCCTCCAGCTCCGCGCGGGGAACGAGGGCGGCCACCGAGTCGACTACTACAACATCGACTGCCCCACTCCTTACTAAAGTGTCGGCTATCTCCAGCGCCTGCTCCCCGAAATCGGGTTGGGATAAGAGGAGGTTATCTATATCTACCCCTAAGTTGCGAGCATAATTGGCATCCACCGCATGTTCAGCATCGATGAAGGCAGCTATCCCACCCCTCTTCTGGGCTTCAGCGATGATGTGATAGGCCAAAGTAGTCTTCCCGGAGGCCTCCGGTCCAAAGATCTCTATCACCCTCCCCCGGGGGACTCCCCCCACCCCTAAAGCGAAGTCTAAGGCCAGGGAACCAGTGGGAATAACCGGGACCTTCAATCCAGTCCCCTCTCCCCACCTCATTATGGCCCCGCGGCCAAATTGCCTCTCAATCTGAGCGAGAGCTAAGTTTAGGGCTTTCTCTCGCGACGAATTCTCAGCCATTATCCTCACCTACCTTCTTAAAGTTGGACGCAGATTTCCGCCGATAACCACGGGGAACAATCCCAGGTTATCCATTAAACACCGAAAATCACTGAAAAATATTAAAATAACAAAATCTCCAAAAAATTCCAATTAAAAAATGTCCCCATAAATCAGGATTATAAATTCGCTGTTTTCTCGCGTAATAATATTTAAAACCTTGACAATCTGCGTTTATCCGCGTCCCAAAAATGGAATTTACCATGCTCTGAACTTAAACTCCTTCAGCGGGGTATAGATGGGTCCCTGGGGGGTTAGCCTGCTCTTCATCACCAATAAGGAAGATGCCTCAATCTTCCCAGAGTTGTATTCAATCCCCTCTATCCCTTTAACCAACCTTTCCATACCCTGAGGGCTGCGCGCCCTGCCTATGGTGAGATGGGGGGAGAATCCCCTTCTCTCCCTGGGGAAGCCCAAAGCCTCCAACCCTCTATCCAAGCAGCTAAAAAGCGACTCTAGTTCCTCAACTCCTTCCTTAATCCCAATCCAGAATACTCGGGGCCTCCTTGGCCCGGGGAAGAGACCAGCCCCAGAGAGGGAAAACGAAAAGACTGGAGTTTCCCCAGCACATCTTTCCACTACTGGATAGACCCTTTCCAAGGTCTCCTCCTCTATCTCTCCTAAGAACTTAATGGTTAAGTGGAGATTCTCTGGTTTTACCCACTTAATATTTCCCCCTAACCTCTTCAGTTCTGCTATTATCCCTCGGACCCCTTCCTTAACTGGAGAGGGAACATCGAGGGCAACAAAGGTTCTAATCATTTCTTCCATCTCCCTTTTGCAGGAATAGGCGCACCATGTTCAGGGCCGCTTGAGCGGCCCTCTCCTTGTTTAACTGGCGCGAACCAACGAAGAGAGACCTCTGATAGAAAGATCCATTGCGGTGAGCGAAGCCTATATAAACAAGGCCCACAGGTTTATCCTTGCTCCCCCCAGTGGGGCCAGCAATTCCGGTAACGGAAAGGCCGTAATCGGTGCCCGCTACCCTCCTCACCCCTTCAGCCATAGCTATAGCGACTTGAGGGCTTACCGCACCGAACTTCTTTAGCACCTCAGAGGGTACCCCAAGGAGTTCTATCTTCGCCCGGTTGCTATAGCTAATCACGCCCCGCTCAAAATAGCGAGAACTTCCCGAGATATCGGTGAGCCTGCTGCAGATAAGACCACCAGTGCAGGATTCAGCCACAGCAAGGGTTTCTCCTCTTTGAACCAAAAGCTTCCCCACCACCTCCTCTAACCCCTCATCCTCCCCTCCATAGATTACCTCCCCCAATATTTCCTCTATCTTCCCCACTGCTTGAGAGACATCTGCAGATGCACCCTTGGGAGATGCCTCTACCCTTAGGTCTACCCCAAGAGGAGAGGAGAGGAAGGCTATCTCTATCTTCGGCCACTTCGTTAAGGACTTTACCTTTTGGTAGATCTCAGACTCCGGAATTCCCGTTGTCCGCAAGACGCGGTAGGGAAGGGGACTTCCTTTTAGCTTAGGGAGGAGATACCTCTTCGCCATTGACTCCATCTCCTCCGGCACTCCCGGAAGGGCATAGAGATAGCTGCCATTAATTTCAATATGTAAACCCGGAGCGATCCCTATGGGGTTGGGGAGCCCCACTGCCCCTTGGGGAAGGAAAGCTTGGGATCGGCTCACTGGGGAATGGTTTATTCCCCTTCTCCTCAATCCATCTTTAATTTCTTTCCAAAGACCCTCTTTAAAGACCAGAGGCCTCTTTAGTGCCTGGGCCAGGGCTTCCCTGGTGCGATCATCTGCGGTCGGTCCGAGGCCACCGGTGGTAATCACTAAGTCTGTGGTGGAAAGGGCCCTTTTCACCTCCCTTATAATCGCCTCTAAGCTATCCCCCACGGTTACCACCCTGTTCACCTCTACCCCTGCTTGCGAGAGTAAACGAGCCAAAAAACTGGAATTAGTCTCGGCAACTTGTCCTCTTAAGAGCTCATTCCCAATGGCGATAATCTCAGCTTGCAATCTTTCCCCTCTATCATTTCCAGGCGCAAAGAAATGCACAGCGCTTCGATACCAACCTTTATGCCCCTCTTGCCCAGGGCCTGCGATGACCTGATTCCAATATATGGCTCTGTGAGTAAGCTGTCAAACCATTTTGATGATCCTTACATAAGTCCGTTTGTAATAGGGAGGATTTCATCCTTTTTAGGCCTTAGCTCCCTCAGCCAAGAAAGCCAGAAGGCCATATTTAGATGTGAAGGAGATTCTGATCCAGTTCAGTAGGGGGAGGAATAGATCGGAGATCTATAGGGTGATATTGTTTTCGGTCTGAGGGTCGAAGAAATGAGCCTTCTGCATGGCCAGAATAACTTCTGCCTCCTCACCAACCTCCATTTTCACATCCGAACCCATCCTGGCAATAAGCTGATTTTCTTCGGCGCGAATGTAGAGGAACATCTCATTACCCATCGGTTCCACCACATCTACCCTAACCTTGATCCGCGCTCCCTCCTCAATTGGGTAAGGTGGAGGTGAAGGATGTATGTCCTCAGGCCTCAGGCCAAAGATGACCTCTTTGTCCAGAAACGGAGCCAGCTTAGGGGCAAAAGACTGGGGGAGCCTTGCCTTGAAGCCCTTGGCCCAAAAGGTTAAGCCTTCCTCTCTGATTAGCTTTCCCTCAACGAAGTTCATAGAGGGGCTGCCGATAAATCCAGCCACAAATCTGTTAATAGGACGGTGATAGAGGGTCAGGGGGGTATCGACCTGTTGGATTACTCCAGCTTTCATCACTGCGATCCTCTCCCCCATGGTCATCGCTTCCATCTGGTCATGGGTAACATAGATAATCGTGGTGGCTAGCCTCTTGTGTAACCTGCTCAATTCTGCCCTCATTTGAACCCTCATCTTCGCGTCCAGGTTGGAAAGGGGTTCATCGAAGAGGAAGACATCTGGCTTCCTCACGATAGCCCTCCCCACTGCTACCCGTTGTCTCTCCCCTCCAGAGAGCTCCTTAGGCTTTCTGTTTAAAAGCTTTTCTATTCCCAAGATAGCAGCAGCTTCCCTTACCCTTTTTTCCACCTCCTCTTTGGGGAATTTCCTCAACTTCAGGCCGAAGGACATATTCTGGTAAGCGGTCATATGAGGGTAAAGGGCGTAGTTCTGGAAGACCATGGCTATGTTTCTATCCTTAGGGGGAACATCATTACAGAGCCTATCGCCGATGTATACCTTCCCCTTGGTTACCTCCTCCAGACCGGCGATCATTCTTAGGGTGGTAGATTTTCCACAACCTGAGGGACCAACAAGCACCATGAATTCCTTGTCTTTAACCTCAAGGGTAAGGTCCCTTACGGCCACTACCCCTTTATCGAAGGCCTTCTCCACTCCCTCAAGCCGCACTCTGGCCATTACAGCTTCCTACTTCTTTACCACCCAGAGCTTAAGTCGGGCGGTGACTTCTGAGTCAAGTTTGATAGGGATGGAGTAGACCCCTAATGCCCTAATTGGCTCCTCTAAAAGGATTTTCTTTCGCTCTATCTCCAACCCCTTCTCCTTCAGGAGCTCTGAAATGGTCTGAGTGGTTACCGAACCGAAGACCTTATCATCCTCGCCCACAGCTACCGTTGCCGTGCAAGAGGATTTCTCTATCTTTTGGGCCAGCAACTCCATTGTCCGCATCCTCTTGTTGTCCCGCATCCTCTTCTGTTTCTTGATCTCCTCAATGGCCTTGAGGGTAGATTTCGTAGCCTTTATAGCCAAATTCCTGGGGATTAGGTAGTTTCTTGCGTAACCATCTTTAACCTCAACCACATCTCCACACCCTCCCAGATCGGTGATGTCGTCCTTTAATATTACCTTCATCTCCTCACCCCTTAGTGATAGATCTCAGCAGTGAAGGGGATAAGGGCTAAATGGCGTGCCCTCTTAATGGCTTTGCTTACCTGGCGCTGATGTTTGGCACATAGATGAGTGGCCCGCCGAGGGAGTATCTTCCCCCGTTCGGAGATGTATCTCCGCAAGACCCGCTCGTCCTTGTAGTCAATTTCCTCAGTATCACCATGGCAAAACGGACAACTCCTCAGCTTCCTCACCGATTTTGTGGGGTCGTTTCCCGTTTTTTTGCTTACTCTCCTCATTTATCCTCCTTAGACTTTGCTGCCTCCTCCTTTATCTTTTTCCGGGTAGCTTTGGTGGCAACGGTGGTAAAATAACGAAGACAATTCTCGTTCAGTTTGAAGCTGGCCTCCAATTCCGCTGGGATTTCAGCCCCCCCCTGATACACCAGTAATATATAGTAACCCTGCTCTTTCCTCTTTATCTGGTAGGCTAATTTTCTCAACCCCCACCTTTCCTCGTAGAGGATCTCCCCTCCTTTAGCGGTTATCACCTTCTTAACCTTTTCCACCTCCTGCTCGATTTTATCCTCTTCTAAGAGTGGATCTAAAATAAAGATGGTCTCATACTTTTTCATCCTTCCTCTCCTCAGTGTCGGTTAAACTTTTGGTATTAGGGTTTTTGGACGGCATAACAGGATTTTATCTCCAATTTCTACCCGACTTCAGTCGGACCTTCAGTGCGGTAGAAGTTACTACTTGGATCACTTCACTAAACAGGTTACGTTACATGCGAGTGCAGCGAAGCAACCTAAATCTTTGAATAGTGGTTTAGACTATGGGATTGCCTCGTCGCTACACTTCTCGCAATGACAGTTAAAATACTGACTTACCAACAACAATGTGCTCGGAGTAGCATCAAGTCGCCCTAAATTTAATGGTTAGGATATCCCCGTCCTTTACAATATAGTCTCTTCCCTCAACCATAATCAACCCCTTTTCCCGGGCTGCCGATTCAGAGCCACACTTCCTTAGGTCATCAAAACCGATCACCTCTGCCTTAATGAAACCCTTCTCCATATCAGAGTGCACAAGACCGGCAGCTTCTGCCGCTGTCCCTCCTCTTTTCAGAGGCCAGGCCCTCACTTCCTTTCCCCCAACTGTGGTATAAAAGGTGACCAGATCCAAAAGTTTGTAAGACCCTTTCACCACCCTTTCTAAACTCGTCTCCTCTAATCCCAACTCTTGGAGAAATTCCTTGGCCTCCTCCGGAGTGACTTCCCCTAATTCGCTCTCTAACTTTGAGCAAATGGGGATGGCTTGACTCCCCCTTCTTTTGGCATGCTCTCTGATCCCCTGTAGTCCAGCCTGTTCGGGATCCATCGCCTGATCCTCATCGATGTTGGCCACAAAGAGGACCGGTTTGATGGAGAGAAGGCCCATCTCCTTGAGGAGGGCCTCCTGTTGTTCGTTGGGATGGTCAAGTTGAGGGACCTCCTCCCTGTTTAGGCTTTCCTGGAGCTTCTCTAAGAATTCCACCTCCTCCCTGATCTTGGCCTGGCCGGTCTTCAGCATCCTCTTAGCCTTTCCCAACCTTTTCTCTACTACTTCTAAATCGGAGAGGATGAGCTCCGTCTCCACCACGGCAATGTCCCTTAGTGGATCAATACTCCCTTCAATATGGGCAACATCCTTAGCCTGGAAACACCTCACAATGTGCACTATGGCATCGGTTCCCCTGATATGGGAGAGGAACTGGTTTCCCAATCCCTCCCCTTCGTGTGCCCCTTTTACCAAACCAGCAATATCCACAAACTCTATATGCACCGGGGTGAGCTTAGGAGGGTTGAGCATCCTGCCCAGCTCCTCCAGCCGGGCATCAGGGACCGAGGCCATCCCGATGTTAGGGTTTATGGTGCAGAAGGGGTAATTTGAAGCTTCAGCCCCCGCCCTGGTGAGGGCATTGAAGAGGGTTGACTTCCCCACATTGGGAAGGCCGATAATGCCAAGTTTCATAGGCTACAAGTGGCAAGTTAGGCTTAATTGATGATGGAATTCTAAAGGGCCATACCCCATAAAACTGCTCGGACGAGCCTGTAGGGCATACTCTACCTTCAGCCTACCCCTCCAGAGATAACCAAATCCAGCAGTAAGTGTAGAGGTTTCCCGATCCGCCCAAGGAGACGAACGCTCTCGGCTTTCGTTTTCCTTATCTTCAGTTTTTAAATCATACTTGGTTATCACGAAATTGGACCCTATTCTGAGGTAGAAATTCTCGGATAAGGCCCTTTCCATTCCGATACGGACAGTCTTGTTTAGATAATCGCTTTCCTCAGTCCGCCGGACATCGCCCTTCCGGTGTATCTCTCCTGTGTAAGTTGTCTCGGTCTCCGTGTAGAAATAATCCCAAGTGCTTTTCTCGGGGGCAAGAATCAAGTCAAGGGCTATTAAAGTCTTGGCATCTGGGGTGAGGGAAAGGCCGAAGCCAATGTTAAAAGAGGAGAACTTCTCTTTTCCAGTATCCGTCTTCACCCCAAAATCCCTGTCACTATTTGTCCTTCTGCTCCAGGAGTAGGAAATTACTGATCCGATCCTAACCAAGTCATTGAACCTATACTTAGGAGCGAGAGAAAGGGAATAAAAATCCTCTTTTGCCAGGTTCCTGTGTTTGGAGAGGGAGTCGGGGTCGACCACTGTTGTATCCCAAACATTCTTTGTCTGCCAATGATCCTCATTATATTTGCTGTAGGAAAAGGTACCCCCCATTTCCAGGTTTTGATTCAAGTTAACCAATATCCCACCGGTGAACTCCTTTTGGGCGTAGGTAGTCTTGTATGCCCACTCCCGTAAGTAGTGGGATGTGTCTGACATACCAGAACTCCAATAGCTGCTTTCGTCCTTGTAAGTCCTCTTTTCCGTGCTCTCCAAAATCAACTCTGTGCTAAAACCAAGGGCAATCTGGGGGGTAATCCTTACTTCCCCCAAAAGGGAGATTTCATTTTCCGGGGCCTTATCCTTCCACGAATTGTGACCATTATTCCAGGAGGTCGAGGTGATGGAATCCCCCAAAGTCGTCCATTCGGTGCCGTAACCCTTGTATTCAGTGAGATGCCGGGAATAGGAAAAATGGTACCTGCCACCCAGAACTATCCCAGCGCCAAAGGGGTAGAGACAGGTCCCTCTATAAATAGAGGTATAGGGAGAAGACCTATCTTGGCTATTTCCCGAATGATGCCAAGCATAATTTCCACTGCGGAATACATTACTCCACTCATAGGTGTGCCTATAGGAATATCCCTGATGGGAGAAATCCCCTAAAACCAAAGGTTTGCTAATCCTCACCGCCTTGGCCGGGTTGACAAATGGATCTGACTCCAAGTCGTCAACGGCAATGGATACCCCACCCATACCGGCAATCCGTGTACTGGTGGCCAAGCCTGGAGAAAATATTGCCAAAGCAAGCAACCAGGAAGCTACCAGGATAACTCCCTCTCTACTCATTCTCTGCCCTTCTCGTTTTACCTTACCTGACAAACAACGGGGCCAAGACCAAGGAGATCACCGACATCAGCTTGATGAGGATGTTGATCGATGGCCCCAGGGTATCCTTCAAGGGATCGCCCACTGTATCTCCCACAACAGCCGCCTTGTGGGCTTCAGTTCCCTTCCCCCCAAAGTTCCCCTCCTCGATGTACTTCTTGGCATTGTCCAAAGCTGCCCCCGTGTTGGCCGTCTGGATGCCCAGGGCAAGGCCGGTGACCAAAGCCCCCACTAAGAGACCTCCCAAGGCTACAGGGCCCAATAAGAAGCCCACGGCAATGGGGATGAGAATGGCCAAAACTCCCGGAAACATCATACTGTGTATCGCCCCCCGGGCAGCGATATCAACGCACTTGGAGGAATCGGCTTTTGCCTTCCCCTCCCTTAAACCCTCTATCTCCTTAAATTGCCTCCTCACCTCCTCTATTATTTTGAAGGCCACTTTTCCCACTCCCCCAGCCAGAAGGGAGGAGAAAAGATAAGGGATCATCCCGCCCACCAAAAGCCCTGCAATGAGGGTGGGATCGGTAAGCTGCAAGGAGATCTTCTCTAAGCTGACTGAATTTGCCGTGGCAATGTAGGCGGTGATCAGCCCCAGGGCAGCAAAGGCAGCAGAGCCGATGGCGAACCCCTTGCCAATGGCCGCGGTAGTATTGCCCACAGCATCCAGCTTGTCGGTGATCTTCCTCACTTGGGGATCAAGACCAGCCATTTCCGCAATCCCTCCCGCATTGTCGGCTACCGGTCCGTAGGAATCAACGGCCAAGGTTATTCCCAAAATGGAGAGCATACCTAAGGCAGCCAAGGAGACCCCATACATCCCAGCGGAACTATACCCCAAGAGGGTAGCCCCAGCAATAACTACCACCGGGATGAGGGTACTTCCCATCCCCAAGGCTAATCCATTTACCACCACCACAGCCGGCCCTGTGCGGGCGGAACCGGCTAAGTTCCTTACCGGTTTATACTTGGAGGAGGTATAGAACTCACTCACCATCCCAATTATCAGGCCCGAGGCTAAACCACCCATAAGGGCCCAGAAGAGGCCCAACCCCCCATAAGAGCTGGCATTAACAGCATAGCTTATCCCCATCCCCTTAATAATGAAGAACCCCCCTACGGCCATCAGGAAAGCGGCTATATATACGCCCATATTCAAGGCCTTTTGGGGCTCTAATCCCCTGACCGCTTTCACGCAGACCACCCCTAAGATCGAGGAGATTATCCCCCAGGAGGCCAACCAGAGGGGAAGGAGGACGAGCTCTGAGCCGATCATGGTGAGACTCACCCCAATGGCAATGGTGGCGATAATCGACTCCACGTAGGACTCCAAGAGATCTGCCCCCAAGCCAGCGGTATCCCCCACATTATCCCCCACATTATCAGCAATTACCGCAGCATTTCTGGGGTCATCCTCTGGAATACCTTCTTCCACCTTTCCCACCAAATCGGCTCCCATATCGGCCCCTTTGGTATAGATCCCCCCACCAGCACGGGCAAAGAGGGCCATCAGGGAGGCGCCCATAGCATATCCATTAATGATCACTGGCTTACCACCGAAAAGGAGGTAGACAACGCAGAGGCCCAAGAGAGCCACTCCAACGATGGAGAGCCCTGTCGTTGCCCCTCCAGAGAAGGAGACAGAGAGGGCAGGTTTGAGCCCTGAGCGGGCCGCTTGGGCTGTGCGGGAATTGGCCCTTGTTCCTACCCACATAGCTGTCCAGCCAGCTATACCAGAGGCAATTGCCCCAATTACGAAGGCCAAAGCCGTCTCCCAGTTCACCTTCACCCTCTGGCCGAACAATGGCCCCAGGGTTAAGAAGATAGCCACCAAGATAACCACTAAGGTTACATACCTGTATTCCCGTAATAAAAATGTGCGTGCTCCGTCCTGGATAGCTAAGGAGATCTCCCTCATCCTTTGGGAACCAGCATCCCTCCTCAGCACAGACCAGGCCAAGTAGAACACAAAGAGTAAGGCTACTAAACTGGCCAAAATCGGATAGATGATACCGCTCATCTCACCTCCCATAGGCAAGTTTTCTTAGGTGTAAGTCAATTTCCGCCACATCAAAGAAGATAACCTTCTTTAACAAATAGATTCTAATAACCCCCAGTCTAAGGGACATCTAAATTGCGGTTATACCTGTTCATCGCCTCTTCCAACCCCTCCTGAACAACAACGAGGCAGGCCTCTGCAGCCCGTTCAATTACCTTTCCAATAACCTCCTCTTCTTCCGGAGTGAAGTCCCCTAAGACGAAATCGACTAAATTATCCCTTTCCCCTCCCCCTATGCCTATGCGTAACCTGGGGAATCCCTCCTCCCCCAGATGGTAGATGATTGAGGCCAGACCCTTATGGCCTCCATCCGAACCGCTGCGTCGAATACGGATTCTGCCTAAGGGAAGGTTGACATCGTCACAGACAACCAGAATCCGGGAGGGTAGCAAGGGGAAGACGGAAAGTAGTTGGGTAATAGCTATTCCACTTCGATTCACATAGGTTGTGGGTTTAACCAGAAGAAGCCGTTCCCCCCCATATTCACCCTGGGCAATAAGATATTCATCCTCCCCTGGTTTAAACTCAACCTGCAAGCTTCTGCTCAGGCTATCAATGACCATAAAGCCAATGTTATGCCTCGTCCTTAGATATTCTCTACCTGGGTTCCCCAAGCCAATCAAGGCGAACAAGCCTTACTTCTCCTCCTTTTCCTCCTCTATGGTCTCCTCTGCTGGCTTCTCCTCGGGGGCCTCTAACTCCTCTTCCACCACTTTGACCTCCCTATACACTGTGGGCGGGAGAACGGTAGCCACTGATCTCTCAGCACTGACCAGGAGCTGGACATTGGGAACCTCCAAATCCCCTACATGAATTGAATCCCCAATATTTAGCCCAGATACATCAACCTCTATGTGTTCCGGAATGTCTGTGGGTAAGCATTCTATCTCCACTTCTCTCAGCAAATGCTCAAGCACCCCACCTCCCTCCTTAACCCCCTTTGGGACACCTACCAGATGGATGGGGACCTCAACCGTTATCTTCTTCCGAGGGGAGATGTGCTCAAAGTCTATGTGGATGATCTCCATATTTATGGGATTCCTCTGCAATTCTTTGAGAATCGTCTTCTTCCCCTTACTTCCCTTAAACTTAAGTGTAAATATTGCATTCTCCCCTTTCAAATCACGGTAGATGTGGGTAAAGGCAGTTGAATCAACCATTAAGGGGGTGGGCTCCTCCCCTGGGCCGTAGAGGATAGCTGGTATCTTTCCTTCCCTCCTCAGCTTTCGACAAATACCCTTACCTGCCCCCTTCCTTCTCTCCACCTCTAAACTTATTTCCTTCATCCACTCTCTCCTTTTTAAAAGAACTTAGCTCGTCACGCTTGCCAAGTTATCCATAGGGGCTTTCGCCTTCTGTTGTTCCCTGAACGCTAGTGGCCTTTCTAATAGAAGAGGGAACTCACCGATTCCTCTTGGTGGATTCGTTTGATGGCCTCACCTAAAAGATCGGAGATGCTTGCTACCTCGATCTTCTTGGAGTTGATCCCCTTCCTCAAGGGGATGGTGTCGGTGACCAATAGCCGGGAAATCGGAGACTCTTCCACCCTTTCCACAGCACCCCGCGAGAGCACGGGATGGGTACAACAGGCATACACTTCCTTAGCCCCCCTATCCTTGATGGCGGCAGCGCCCTTAGTCAAAGTCTCTCCGGTGTTGATTATATCATCCTGAATTATCACTGTCTTCCCCTTTACTTTCCCCACTATATGCATAACCTCAGCCCTGTCCTTGTCTGGCCTCCTTTTATCGATGAAGGCTAAGGAAGCCCCTAACCTTTTCGCATAAGCACGAGCCATATGAACCCCTCCTGGGTCAGGGGCGACTACCACGAGGTCAGAAAGTTCCATCTGGGCGAAACATTTCAAGAAGATGGGGGCTGAATAGAGATGATCCAAGGGGATATCGAAGAAACCCTGAATCTGAGAGGCATGAAGGTCCATGGTTAGTACCCTATTAGCCCCCGCCGTGGTGATCAAGTTGGCCATGAGCTTAGCTGAGATGGGAACCCTTGGTTGATCTTTCCTATCCTGCCGGGCATATCCAAAGTAAGGGATAACAGCGGTAATCCTGCGAGCAGAGGCCCTCCGGGCAGCGTCCAACATTACCAGCAACTCAACCAGGTTCTCAGCCGGGGCCTGGGTGGATTGAATGATGAAGAGATCTGTCCCCCTAATGTTCTCATTTATTTTGATGGACACCTCCCCGTCTTGGAATCGGGAGACATCTGCATTGGTCAAGGGAACTCCTAAATAGCGGCTGATCTTCTCGGCCAGAGGATAGTTGGAATTCCCAGATAGGAGCTTTAACTCAAAAGGCATCTTTCCCCCTTAGGGCAATAAAGGCTTAATGGTCAAAACTTCCCAGAAGATCTCAACCAGGCTCGAGGGGATGGATTCGAACCATCATTAGTGGCTCCAAAGGCCACTGTCCTGCCCTTAGACGACCCTCGAGCGGGGTTTCAGCTACTCAGTTTCTCTCTTTCCTTTTGATAGGCGGCTATGACCTTCTCTTCGATTAACCTCCTTGTCTCGGCGTTCACCGGATGGGCGATATCCTGGAAGGTTCCGTCCTTGCGGCGCCTTGAGGGCATAGAGACGAAATAACCCTTCGTTCCATTTATCACCCTCATCCCCTTCACCACAAAGCAATCGTCGAAGGTTACATCCGCAAATGCCTTCAACTTCTCCTCATCCCGCAAGCTGATCCTAATGTCCGTTATCTCCAATTTTCATCCTCCTCAGGAAGGGCAGAGCTTATGGGGTGGGTGACCTTTGTCCACCAACCATCTTCCCTGCACAGAACCTCGGCTGCTGCATCTGCCTCCCCTCTCTCCTTAAAGAGACCCCAAACCGTGGGGCCACTGCCGCTTAGGGAGGCTGCCAGGGCCCCGCAGCCGTATAGCTTTTCCTTGACAAGCTTTATAATGGGATATCTTTGGGCTACCACCTCCTCCAAGTCATTAGGGAACTCTCTGGGGAACTCTTGGGATTCGGTCTGAACCAGAGAGTCTTTAACTCTAATAAATTTGTCCATATCTGTCAAGCTAAAACTCCACCTACTATAGGCCCACCTTGTGGAGACCTCAAAACCCGGGTTAACCAAGAGGAAATATACCCCCCGTAAGGGAGGGAGAGGTTTAAGGATTTCCCCCCTTCCTGAACAGAGGACGGTTCCTCCGATAAGAAAAAAGGGGACGTCGGAACCGATCTGGGAGCCAATATGCAGAAGTTCCTCCCTGGTCTGGCCAAGGCCAAAGAGCTTATTTAGGGCCCAAAGGGTAGTCGCCGCATTGCTGCTTCCTCCTCCTAACCCACCCCCCACTGGGATCCTCTTCTCAATGGTTAACCTTACCCCCCTCCCTGGACAGAGGGCCCTCCAAGCCCGATAACAGAGGTTTTCTTTCCCCTGGGGAAGCCCTGGGTGGGAGGAGAGGATAACCATTTCCTCACCTTGAGGAGAAAAACTCAACCTATCTTTCAGATCGATGGATTGGAGTATGGTCTCTACCCGGTGGTATGCCCCTACCTTTCCTAAGATCTTTAGCCCAAGGTTAATCTTGGCCCAGGAGTTTAGGTTTAGAGAGTAGTTGGCTTCTTCCACCGATAGGATAGTTCAAGTTCGAATCCAGGGGAGGTAAATCCTTTCCCCTTTATGTTCCCTCTGTTCCACTCCCTTTCGACCTGAAGCCCAAACCTGAACCAGAGAAAGGGCAAAGACAAGCAACCAACCTCCGCACCCAACTTGAGATTTCTTTCCACCACTCCCGAGGGGAAACTTTTCGGCCAGGGCACGGCGGAGCTTTGGGAGGTTTCCACCCTGCCCTCTCCCTTTCTTCTCAACCTAATAGAAACCTTCATCCATAAGGATTTGCTCAATGGGTAAAGGAATGCTGAGGATAGCTGATCGGCATCTGGGCCCATCTCCCAGCCAATTACCTTCCCCCAGTAGGTATATCTATTCCAGGGCTTATTTTGGCCATATACCCAATTGTTTACCCTCGTATATTCTATGTTCAGCCACACCCCCCTTGAGGTCACCAAGTCTATACCCCCATTGAGCCCAATTTGCTGGGGCTCACTGTGCAGGTCATATTGGAAGTCGTCTACCATAAGCTCTCCATAGAGCCTTCCCCAAGGTGTATACCAGGAGAAGTCACCACCAAGAAGGATGTTATCATCTACCTTATGGTTGAACTGCTCCCCATAATATATGGTCAAGGGATTGAGGTAATAGAGCTCAGGCCCCCTTTTCTCCCCCCCATAAAGGACCACCTCAGATAGGCCTACGTACAATCCCTGTCTTGCCCTCAACTCTATCCGGTGAGCGGAGAGATAGCGGTTTGCCCCTTCTAAGGTATCCAGCTTAGTGGAAAGGCAGATAAACCTTAGCCGACCAACCTGCACTCCCACCTGGAGCTGATCAAAGGAGGGAGAGTTATCCCCCAAAAGAAGGGAGACATCAGGAGATGGACCCCATTTTAGGGGATACCTGCCCATAAGTAGCCACCCCCCCTTGAACCCCCATTTGATATAGGTATAAGGGGTTGATCCCCAAAGGTTTTTCCTCCAGGGGCGAACTAAGAGCCAGGAGGGGTACCAGTTCCCCCCCTCCACTCTAATCCCTTGGCTGAGGAGAAGAGAAGGCAGAGGTGAAAAGGAGAAATCACCGGTAAAAGAAAAGTTGTTTTCTGACTTCCGCTTTCTCCCCGATTCCAATTTGAGCTGAGGAGAGAAGGAGAATGAACACCCTTCCTCCTCAATTCCCCACTCCTCTTCCAGCTTCCTTAAGAGGTTGCGGGAATAAGGGGAAAGTTTGACCTTTCCCATCCGTAGCTCCCAGAGGGCATCCTCTACCCCTTGCGCTATCTCCTCCTCGGTATAAGGAAGGGATGAAGGGGAAAGATCAGGAAAGAGACCCTGGAGCTTGAGTTGAACGAGCAACCCATAGGTGGGATCCCCCCAGGGGATAGACCTCCCTCCCAACCCCCCAGAGATCGCTTTTCCCCAAAGGAAGAGGAGAAGAAATGGGATTAGCCTCGTTAAAGGTCTCAATTGAAGGTAAGTGATGAACAAAAAGGGACTTTCCCGAGGGATAATCCTCCCCATCCATCTGGCCAAGAACTTGTTGGACCGTTGAAATGAAAGAGAGCCTTAGGGACATTCCCCTTTGCGATCTTCTTCGCCTTACTTCGATTCTTTTGCCTCGGCAACGATCTTGTTCTCTATCTCCTTGGGGACCACCTCGTAGTGGGAGAAGTCCATGCTATGCATTCCTCTACCCTGGGTAAGGGAACGAAGGGATGTGGAATACTTGTATAGCTCAGCTAAAGGAACTTGAGCCTTTATCTTCTTGAACTGTCCAGAGGGGACGACTCCCTGTATCTTTCCCCTCCGACTGGAGAGGTCTCCCATCACTTCCCCTAAGAACTCCTCTGGTACAGTAACCTCGAGGTTATAGATTGGTTCAAGGAGAACGGGCCTTGCCTCTGTAAAGGCCTTCTTTAGGGCCAGTGAGCCAGCGATCTTGAAGGCCAGGTCAGAGGAGTCGACCGAATGGAAACTGCCATCATAGAGGGTAACCTTAAGATCAACCAGTGGATAGCCGGCTAAGATACCCTCATTCATCGCTTCCCTCACCCCCTTCTCCACCGCCGGGATATACTTGGAGGGGATTACCCCACCGACAATGGCATCCACGAACTCAAAGCCTCCCCCTCTGGGAAGCGGCTCTATCCGCAGCCAGGCATCGCCATATTGTCCCCTTCCTCCGGTCTGTTTCTTATACTTTCCCTGGGCCTCCGCTTTCCCTTGAATCGTCTCCTTATAAGGGATTTTGGGCTTGACCAAGTCCACATCCACTCCAAACTTCCTCTTCAACTTTCCCACGATGACCTCTAAGTGGAGTTCCCCCAGACCGGAGATTATAGTCTGTTTTATCTCGTTATCCACCTCAGTGAAAAATGTGGGGTCTTCACTCCTCAGCTTATTCAGGCCATTGCTGATCCTTTCCTCATCACCTTTTGTCTTCGGCTCCACGGCAATTCTGATCACCGGTTTGGGAAAATCTATCCCGGGCAGGACTATAGGGGAAGATCTGTCACAGAGGGTATCTCCGGTGTGGGTATCCTTAAGCTTGACCAGAGCCCCCATATCTCCAGCAGAGACAGTTCCCACCTCATTTCTTTCCTTGCCATTAATTAAATATATCTGCCCTACTTTTTCCGTATGTCCCCGTGTAGAATTTAACACCTCATCCCCAGATTTAAGCACCCCGGAATAGACCCGGAAGAGGACCAGTTCCCCTACGTGGGGTTCAGAGACGATCTTGAAAACCAGGGAGCTTAACGGGGCGTCTGACTTAGCCTCCCTCTTCTCCACTTTCTCACTACCTGGGAGGGGTCCCTCCGGTGAGGGGAGATCTGCCGGTGAGGGAAGGTAGTTGACAATACCATCCAAGAGTTGGTGAGTTCCTAAGTTGCTGGTCCCTGATCCACAGAGGAGGGGAAAAATAAGCCTTTCCCTTACCCCTTTCCTTAACCCCTCCCGTAGCTCCTCTGCGGAGAACTCTCCCTTATCCAGGTATTTCTCCAAGAGCTCATCATCCGATTCGGCCACAGCCTCCATTAGCTTTTCTCTAAACTCCTTGACCTTTCCCTCCATATCTGCAGGAATTTTGCTCTCTTCCCCAGAGGGCAGATTGTAAACCTTACCGTTTACCAGATCAACTATCCCTTTGAAATTAGGACCTTGCCCAAGGGGAAGCTGTAGAGGGACGACTTCTGAGCCGAAGTTCTCCACTGCCCCACTGAGCACCTTGTAAAAATCAGCGTGTTCTTTCTCCATCTGGTTGATGAAAAAAAGACAGGGTATTCCATACCTTTTCGCATACTCCCATACCACCTCTGTCCCCACTTCTACCCCGGAAGTGGAGCCCAGGAGCACTACTACCCCATCAGAAACCCTTAAGGCACTGATAACCTCCCCGACAAAATCGGCATATCCTGGAGTATCCAGGATGTTCAACTTGTGTGACTTCCAATCCAAATGGAGGAGAGAGGTAGATATGGAGATCTGCCTCTCTATCTCATCCTGACTGAAGTCCGATTGGGTGGATCCCTCCTCTATCTTTCCCATTCTGGTTATCCGACCAGCAGAGAAGAGCATAGCCTCGGCCAGGGAGGTCTTTCCCACCCCTCCGTGTCCGACCAAACTCAAATTGCGAATCTCTTTAACCTTATATTCCTTCACCCACTCCTCCTTAGTTGAGGGTTAGCCAAAATGTTATAATTCTTTAATTACTGAATGCGTGGAGTAAAATAACAAACTTATCTCCCCCTGTCAAGCTCAGAATGGTCTTTTCTCCTTGAGAGAAGGGAGAACAGCAAACCAACGGAAGGTATTTGCGGTGTTGTAGGACCCGCAATGAGATAAAAAGGAAGGAGGTGATGGTCGTGGAGGAGGAATTACAAGGTTATGGCACCAACCCTACCTCACCATATTACCCTACGAAGCAACAGAAGCCTGTAAACCTTCTTCTTTTATGAAGACTACCAGCTTACATCGATCTAATGGCACACTGGTGGAGGGTGTATAGTGTTGACACATCTGGACATATTGCCTGATGCCCAATTATCTTCATCTCATTGCTCTGCTCTCAGAAAAAGGGGGTCTCAGGCTTGCCATTGGGGAGACGTATCGGCGATATACGCGCCAGGTGAACCTTCGTGAATAATAGAAGGTCCATAGCCCCCAGCCCCTTTTTCTGTTCCTTTAAATAAACCTCTTCTCTTCCTCCTTCCCTTGGTTAACCCCGCCTGCCTGATTATCCTGGCCATGACCTTGGTAGAGATGGTTAGGTCAAACTGTAACTGCAACTATTTTGGTTCCCAAGTAGATGGCCCTTCCCGATTCCCGCAAATTACCCAGATTATGGCCATTTAGGGTTTCTCCTTACGGGGCGGTTTTTCTCCTTGACAGGTAAGGGTGATTTAGTTAAGTTTCCAATGGAGAGCGAACAGACCTAATGATGGTCCATGCAGGATGATATATAAATAATCCGAATATTTTGGGAGATTTCTAAGTCAAAGGGGGAAAGATGGCCAAAAAAGAGAGGAGCTTTGCGGCTAAAGTGGCGAAGAGCACAGCAGTTAAGGGGGAGATATGTCCTATATGTGGGGGGGCAATACAGCCAGTAGTCTATATCAAATCAGAGAGATCGCCCTTAACCGGTAATTGGAGGTTCAAGAAGAATATGGTAAAAGTTTGTAAATGCAACCATAAGGAAATCTACGGATAGAAATTGGAGAATTAAAGAATAAGGGAAATTGTTGGGTTCAGATGAATTGGGCGATGCCAGTAAACCTCAACTTTGGCTTATTTCTCTCATGGGAGGATAGTTTAGATATAAAAGAATTACCTGAACCTTGTCAAAAAAGTCCGCCGAAGGCAGCTAAATCCTCTGCTAAAGTAGCATCACCTCATCTACCTTGAGGGGGCGAAAACCCTGCCCAAATTCTAAGATTCCTCCCATTGATTTGCATTTAACCAAGGCGATAGCCTTGGTCTTTTTGTGAAAAAAATAACTTGCCAAAACCGAAATTTTCTTTAGATTGATAAAGAAGCGGAAAGGAGCACCTATAGTGGAACACGTTTTGGAAGAAGTTCTTCCGCGCATAGAGATCTGCGAGGAAGAGTGCAAGGGCTGTGGATTGTGTATCCATTACTGTCCCCCAAAGGTTATTGAAGCATCCCCTTCCCTGAACAGCCATGGGTATCATCCAGCCCATTACAAGGGGGAGGGGTGCATTGGCTGTGGAATCTGTTTCTATATCTGCCCCGAACCAGGGGCGATAACCGTTTATATGAAACCATCAAAGGGAGAGAAGAGGTGAAATGGCCAGGGAACTGATCAAGGGGAATGAGGCGGTAATTAAAGGGGCTATTCTGGCTGGTTGTCGGGCTTACTTCGGCTATCCAATCACTCCAGCCAGTGAGATCGCTCATGCCGCGGCCCAATATCTCCCTCTTGTCGGGGGAACATTTATTCAAGGAGAGAGCGAGGTAGCGTCAATCCAGATGGTCTATGGAGCAGCTTCCGCAGGTCTAAGAGCAATGACGGCGTCCTCAGGCCCAGGGATCAGCCTGAAGCAAGAAGGAATCTCTTATTTAGCGGGTTCAGAACTTCCCTGTGTGATCATCGATATAATGAGGGGGGGGCCTGGGTTAGGAAACATCGCCCCTGAACAAGGGGACTACCACCAGGTAGTGAAAGGGGGCGGCCATGGAAATTACAAGACGATGGTATTGGCCCCGAATTCTGCGCAAGAGATGTGTGACCTCACTATGTTGGCCTTCGATCTTGCTGATAAATATCGCAACCCAGTTATTGTCTTAGCCGATGGGTTCATAGGACAGATGATGGAGCCAGTGGAGTTCCCCCAGGCAAGAACAGTCGAAGTGGACAAACCTTGGGCAGTGAAGGGAACAAGGGAAACCAGGAAGAACCTGATCACCTCTATCTACCTCTCCCCAGAGGAGCTGGAAGAACACGTGAGGAAGTTGGCCCGCAAATACGCAGAGGTGGAAAGAAATGAACAGAGATACGAAGCCTATCGAACCGATGGGGCAGAGGTTGTCACCATTGGCTACGGCATCGTCTCCCGCATCCTCCACACTGTTGTGGATAGGGCGAGGAAGGAGGGGATAAAGATAGGGCTGCTGAGGCCCATTACCCTCTGGCCTTTCCCCAAAAAGAAGATAGAGGAGTTGACTAAGCAGGTGAGAGCCTTCTTAGTGGTGGAGATGAGTACCGGCCAGATGGTTGATGATGTGAAATTGGCGGTCAAAGAGAGAAAACCAGTACATTTCTATGGAAGGACTGGAGGAATGGTTCCTTCCGTAGATGAGATCTGGGAGAAGGTCAAAGCGATTATAGGGTAACCGCGGAGATCCTCAGATAGATCATCAGGTAAGATTAGAGTCAACCCAGCAAATTTCTGGTGTATAATTTCAGTTTTTATCTGGCCATAGCGAGCTCATAAAAGAGATAAGAGGAACTAAGATGAGTGGGAAGATATTAAAGAAAGCAGATGCATTCTATGATGTTTATGAGAGAAAACCCGGGGCTGACAAATTGACCACCCACTATTGTCCTGGTTGCGGCCACGGCACCTTACACAAAATCATCGCTGAGGCAATAGATGACTTCGGCATCAAGGACAGGACCATTATCATCAGCCCAGTTGGTTGTAGTGTCTTTGCTTACTACTACTTTGACTGCGGAAATGTACAGTCGGCCCATGGAAGGGCACCGGCGGTGGCTACTGGTCTGAAGAGGGCCAATCCAGAGAGCATCGTAATCAGCTACCAAGGAGATGGGGACATAGCGGCCATTGGAGGGAATAACATCCTCCAAGCGGCCAACCGCGGGGAGAATATAACCGTCATCTTTGTGAACAATGCCATCTATGGGATGACCGGCGGTCAGATGGCCCCCACCACCTTGTTAGGACAGAAAACGATGACCACCCCCAGAGGTCGTAACCCCCACAATGAAGGTTATCCTCTTAGGCTTTCTGAGCTTCTCTCCACCTTGGAATCACCTGTTTACATCGAGAGAGTGGCCCTCACCGATGCCAAGAATGTGCTCAAGGCGAGAAAGGCGGTGCGCAAGGCCATTAAGTGCCAGATCGAAAATAAAGGCTTCTCAATGGTGGAAGCCCTCTCCCCTTGCCCCAGCGGTTGGAGGGCTACCCCAGTAGAGGCACGGAAATGGATAGAGGAAAAGATGATGCCCTATTTTAAGCTTGGCGTCTATAAGGATAACACCAAGGGGAAGGAACCATATATCCCCCCTAAAGAAGAGTTTACCACAAGTGAGATAGAGAAGATAATCGGAATAGCTGCCACCAAGGGAAAGGAAGAGGTAAGGATTGAACCACCAGCGGCAAGGTATCGTAACCCAGCAATTAAGATAGCTGGCTTTGGAGGACAGGGGGTCTTGCTTTTGGGTGAGGCCCTGGCGGAAGGGGGGATGAGGGCTGGCTATCATGTAACCTGGCTACCCTCCTATGGGCCGGAGATGAGGGGGGGAACGGCGAACTGTCAGGTGATTATCAGCGATGACCCCATAGGCTCACCTCTTGTCTCGGCCCCAGATGTCTTGATCGCGATGAATAGGCCCTCCCTGGATAGGTTTGAGCCAGATGTGAAAAAGGGGGGGCTGATAATCTTCAACAGCTCCCTTATTGACCGCAGACCCCAGAGAGCAGATGTGGAGGTGATCGCCATACCAGCTACAGAGATAGCCGATAACTTGGGAAACACCAGAGTAGCCAACATGGTGGTCCTGGGAAGCTATATCGCCAAGACTGGGATCCTCACTAAGGAAGCGGTGATATCTACATTCCCCATCTTCATCAAGAGGAGGGATCTCATCCCTTTAAATGAGGAGGCGGTGCAAAAAGGGATAGATTGGGTGGAGGGTTAAACCTGCAGGGGCGATGCCCATGGGCATCGCCCTTTTTTTATGCCATAACAACATCTTAACTTGAGAGGGTGTTTGCACATCTTCGATTTCCTTGACTCCTATACTCTAATGGGTTATTTTGAAGACTGATGGATGAATCTATTTTGAAGTTTTTTCTCGATTGGGAAAGAAGATTCGGGTTACAAAATCCTACTGGTCTTTCATCATTTCCTTCAAACATCTGGAAATTGAGGGGATGGAGTTAAGAAGGCTTTTGAAGATCCCGATGAAATTCGTGTTAGCCAAGAGGATGTAAATATCTATACTATAGGCGTTTAGACAAGTACCAAATTGTTGTTGTGGCAGGGCACTTGAACGTTTGGTGTGAATTATTGGTACTGGGAAGGCAGATGGTAACCAGGGTGGGGGGACTGGGGGTCCAAGAAAGGGGGGAGGGGGTGGGGAAATTCCTCCGCCAAAATCGTCCGCCCTTCTGTGCC
>JAOZPP010000028.1 GCA_029932675.1 bacterium | reverse complement strand
TGGCTATGGCTTTGGTAGAGATGGGTAGCTCAAAGTGGAACTTCAACCGCTCAGGTCCCCAGGCAGGATGGCTTCGGTGCAGCTCAATTACCTTCTCCTCAATCTCCTTGGGGATCTTGTGGGGTATCCTCCGGGGTGCCCCTTTGATCCTCTGGTAATAGGTCATTGGAGAATCTCCTTCTGTTGGCATATTATAGGCCATTATATAGCTCAGACCAATTACACCCCCTAAGCACAGAAGGGCCGACGATTTTGGCGGAGGAATATCCCCACCCCCTACCCCTTCCCTTGGACCTCCAGCCCCTCCACCCTGGTTACCATCTGCCTCCCCAGTACCAAAAAAAGGGCTTGACAAAGAATGGATTTTGCCTTATATTTAACAGTGAATTTAGGAGCTACGGGTTTTTTAAATCCTTTCCCTATACTGTCAGGGTTCCTGCCCTGACGAAGAAGAATTGGCGGTTAGATGAGGTGGCAGAACCCCGATTCTGCCACCGGGTTACCGCCAGAACCGGGGTTCTGACGGCTCGGTGAAAAAGGTTTTTCATTCTTCATTCTCCCCCCTTGTGAGGTGATGGTAAGATGAATAGAAAATTTTGGGTTGGCTTGCTGGTTTTGGTGATTGTGCTTGGCCCTGTGGGTGGCTTCTGGGCAAAGCCAGCACAGGCCAATACAGGTTCAGAACGCAGGGTTATGCTCTGCGCCGCCTGGCCGTGGAGTGAGGGGGATTGGAACAGTGCGACTCCACATCCACCTTCAAATCAGACCTTACCCTATCCGTCAGCCAAGAATACCAACTCTGAACACAAATTTGAACTTCAAAAACCTCAGCAGAAACCCTCTCAGTCACCCTGGTTCCTGGTGAAGGTTCTTCTGTTCAACTTCAGGCTGCTCCTTGGGGGCAAGTAGGGATGGAGGTGGATAGGATGGAAGCCAGGACAAAGCCACGGCAGGAAGAGGTGGCATTGAGGGAACTGAAGGAAAGGGTTGAAATCCTGCTTAGGCAGAGGGAGTATGCGCAGGTTGTGGAGGAGATAGAGGTCTTCTCCCAGGGGTATACTCCGGGAGAAAATGATCTGGATTGGGCGGAGCTACAGGTGAGGTTAGCCTTTGCCGAGGAGCAGTTAGGTAGGTACGATACCGAAACAGCCAAGGCCGCATACGAGGTATTAAAATTCACCGACAGACACGGGCAAATCGGGGCAATTGAATGGATATTGGGGCGGATGCACTTAGGGTTAGGGCAGGCAAGTGCTGCCCTCAGATATTTGAGAAATGCACTTTCGGAATTTGACAGAATGGAGAATGGAAGGAGGAAGGTTCAAGTCCTCAATACGTTAGGTAGAGCTTGTTTTCTGAGTGGTCGCATAAAGGAAGCGATAGAGCATCTCACAGAGGCTCTTGATCTCTGCCATCAGAATAAGGGGGATAAGGCCCAGGAGGCTATGCTCAGGGGCAACCTGGGAGCTTGCCGGATTTTCACAGGGGAATGGCCTTTAGCCTCTGATATGCTGAGGAAGAGCCTGAAGCTCTATGAGGAGATAGGGGATAGCCTGGAGATCGCCAGGAGGGCTATTGCCCTTGCTCGGTTGCTCATTATGCAGCGGAATTTCCCTGAGGCCGAGGAGCTATTGCAGAGAGCAGAGGGTCTGAGCCAGACCTACCCCAGGGAGAGTGCAATGGTTTGGGAATCCCTTGGTGATCTGGCCGCCGAGAGGGGCCAGCTTGAGAAGGCGAAGGGGTATTATCAGAGGACGCTGGAGATAGGCAGAAAGATAGCTCCGCAAGGTGACCTGATCAACCAAGTGCAGAGAAGGAGAGCAGACCTTCTTATATCTGAGGGAAAAAACCTTGATGAGGCTTCAGAATGCGTCCAGGAGGCCCTCCGAATCTCCCAATCCTTAGGGGACAGATTTGAAGAGGGCTGCTGTTATCGCACAATGGGGAGACTCGCCCAGGCCAAAGGTGATGCTAAGGCTGCGAATGCCAACTTTGAGAAGTCGGTTGAGGTCTTGCGCTCCCTGGAGGACAGGTTTGAGTTGGCACACACTCTTTTAGCTCAGGGGGAGCTTACCGGGAGGGATGACCCCTTACGGGAAGCCCAGAGGCTCTTTGCCCAAATCCAAGGGGCAGAGTTCTACCAGGTTTTGGCCCTGCTCCAGATTGCTAAGGTGGAGCCTTCCTTCAAGAAAGCGATAGAGACCTTGGAGGAGGTGGAGAAACTACTGAAGGGCAAGGGAGAGGCTGAGAAGCTGGAGGAGGTGCAAGCCCTAAAACTTGAGCTTAACCAAAGGCTGAAGAGGTTTCCCTCCAGGAAGTATGAGTTTTTGCAAGGGTTGCCATCAGGGGATTTGGAGGAGGTCTTTGGCCAGGTGATTAAGGTTTTGGGAGCAGACAGGGGCCTTGTGGCCTACGCTGCAGATGGAGATAAGGAGATGAAGCTGGGGGCGAGCCATAACCTCAGCAAGGGGGAGGTCAAGGGGCTTCTCTCCCTGTTGGCAGACAGGGATGGCTTTGAGGTGGGCAGTCCCTTTATCCTCTATGATAGCTCCCTGGATGAGCGGTTCTTCGCTGTGGGGGCTGGTAGCCTGATGTTGATCCCCTATGGGAATGGGGAGAGGATAGAGGGTTACCTCTATGTGGATCGGGGTAAGGGGAAGGAACCTTTCTTGGATAAGGAGCTTGACCTCTTCTATCTTCTCTCCGAGAGGGTAGCCAAGGCGATAGCCGAGCAGAGGCAAAGGGAGTTGGAGAAAGAGTTGGCCTCCCTGAAGAGACAGCTCAGGCTCTCCGGGGAAATAGTCACCCAGGACCTCCAGATGCTCAGGGTATTGGATGAGGTGGAGAGGATCAAAGATACAGACTACCCGATTATAATTGAGGGGGGAGACTGGCACAGGGAAGGAGGTAATAGCCAAGTTCATCCATTCCGTTGGGGCGCGGAAGGAGGGGCCCTTTATGGCCATAAATTGTGCCAATATGTCTGACAACCTCTTAGAGTCAGAGCTTTTTGGCTATGAGAAGGGTGCCTTCACCGATGCCAGGACCCAACACAAGGGGTTGTTTGAGGTAGCCGATGGGGGGACGGTATTTCTGGATGAGATAGGGGATATGAGCCCTGCTATGCAGTCAAAGCTCCTTCGTTTTCTGGAGACCCAGAGCTTTCGCAGGGTAGGGGGGACAGAGGAGGTCAAGGTGGATGTGCGGGTGATAGTGGCCACCAACAAGGATCTCCACCGGGCTATGGTGGAGGGTTCTTTTCGGAATGATCTTTACTATCGGATAGAGGGGGTAACTTTGAGGCTTCCGCCATTGAGGGAGAGGAAGGGTGACATACCGCTTCTCTGTGAGCATTTTATGGAGCTGTTTGGGGAGAAGTATAAAAAGAGGGTGGTGGGTATTACTCCTGGTGCTTTAGAGGGGTTGATGGAATACGACTGGCCAGGGAATGTCAGGGAGTTGAAGCGGGCCATTGAGGTAGCAGTAAGCCATATAAAGGGTGAGGAAGGGGAGATCACCGCAGACCTGCTACTGGTGGGAGTTCCCTGGAAAGAACCCCAGGCTCTTTCAGAGGGAACAGCTTCTCTTCCGGAGAAATTGGCCTTTGTTGAGAGGGAGGAGTGTTTAGGGGCATTAAGAAAGAGCAATTGGAAAATTGCTAAGGCAGCGAATATCCTGGGGATACCAAGGGGAACCCTCCAAAGTAAGATGAAAAAGCTTGGGATTACAAAGAGCTGAGATTTCAGCAAAATAGCTGAAAATTCAGCTATACAGTAGTTCATTGTTAATTAAAAGCTTATCACAAATGATTCACAAAAAAAACCGCTGATAATTCAGCGGTTTTTTTGTTTAAGTGTCTGTGCCCTTTAAAAGGGAAAGAAATAACTTTAATATTTGCAACAATTTAGAAAAAAAGATTTCAAAGACCCATTCTGGCACGCTTTTTGCTGTGTGAAATGAGTGCAGGCGGGGTCACGCTTTCTTTCCCGTTTGCTTGCTTTCCTCCAAAGGAAGGGGTGGTGGGACGGGGCTCCTGCCCTGTCCCACCCCTAAATGAGGTAATGAGGTGGCAGAACCCCGATTCTGCCACCAAACATAGCGGAGATGCCCGTAGGCTTCCTCCTGCCTACCCCTCCGATCATAAATGAGGTTCCTGCCACCAGAACCACACCGTCAGATGAGGGCATCTGACGGCTCGGTAGAATCTGCGGTTAAATGAGGTGGTAGAACCCCGGTTCTACCACCCACTACCTACCTGCCCTGACGGAAGATGGAAAAGAGACAAAGCGAGGGCAGGGTAGAGTGTGACCCGATAGTCTCCTTATGGTCCCCCGGGAGATTATCGGTGATGTCATGCCGTAGGATGGGTGGCCACTACAGAATTCCTGTTGCCCTCGCAGCCTAGCAACCTGGCGGGCCTTATTGGGCCTCTGGGGCCCGCCGGGACTCCTGCCCTGACGGAGGGAAATGGGGTGGCAGAACCCCGATTCTGCCACCTACCCTTGCCGTCAGAATCGGGGTTCTGACGGCTCGGTGAAGGAGGAGGAGTTAGCCCTATCACCCACTACCTACCTGCCCTGACAGAAGATGGAAAAGAGGCAAGCGAGGGCCGGTAGAGTGTGGCCCGATAATCTCCTTGTGGGTCCCCCGGGAGATTATCGGTGATGTCATGCCGTAGGATGGGTGGCCACTACAGAATTCCTGTTGCCCTCGCAGCCTAGCAACCTGGCGGGCCTTATTGGGCCTCTGGGGCCCGCCGGGACTCCTGCCCTGACGGAGGGAAATGGGGTGGCAGAACCCCGATTCTGCCACCTGCCTGCCGTCAGATTCGGGGTTCTGACGGCTCGGTGAAGGAGGAGGAGTGAGCCTTATGGAATCTGATGATAGAAAGCCAAAGCCAGAATTAAGGCTGGAGCTTAAACTGATTAGGCCCCCAAAGAAGGAGAAAAAGAAGAAGGGGGTGTGGCAGAGGATCTTAGAGGTGTTGGAGGAGGAGGTGAGAAAAGGGAGGGAGGAGGAGAGCAGAGATCCCACTGACTGGTAGAGGGAAAATTTCTAGGCACTCTTCAAAAAAGAGTTGAAATGCCCCTTGGTTTTGTGCTAAAGTCCTGGGAGGATGAAACAGTAGGAAGAAAGGAGGTGGTAAGGAAGTTAATCCGTATAAGGCGGAGGTTGCTATAGTAAGAGGAGAATCAGAAGTAAGGAGGAAAGCTATGAAACAGATAAAATTCCTATTGGTCCTTCTCCTCCTGGCATTGCCCTTTAGCTTGGCCCAGGGGCAATATGAGTTTGAGATGCTCTATTGGTTTGGGTCAGCCGGGGGATACCCAGGGGAGAAGGGAGTCAAAATCCCAGTCTTCTATGAGGCCAATCAGGAAGTAGAGGCTTTTAATTTTGAGCTGGAGGTTGACTCTACAAAGTTGAGCTTTGCGGACACCGCTGCCATTAAGGGAGCGCTAATAGATTCTATATGCTCAAATCCCTTCCTGTGGGAGGTGGATGTCCAGGGGAATCACCTCTATGTGGGTTGTGTTCTCAGTATGACGGGCGGTATAACCCTCCCGGCTCAATCAGAGGAGGTGCCTCTTTTTGAAGTAATTCTGGATGTTAATCCGGATCTTATCCCACCCGATTCCACCATCCTGGACATAAAGGATGTAGGGTGGTGGCCAGTAAGTTGGTATCATGGTATTGATGGCACCTTCTACATCCATAAGGAAGGCTGTAGGGAGCAACCAGGGTATAGCCAACCCCGTCAATTTGAGCTGGGACAGAACTATCCCAATCCCTTCAACCCCACCACAATTATTAATTATGAATTGAGAATTAAGAATTCCCCCCTCCACACCACCCTGAAGGTCTACAACATCTTGGGGCAGGTGGTGAGGACGCTGGTTGATGAGGAGTTGAAGCCTGGGAGATATTCCGTGGTGTGGGATGGGAAGAGTGACAATGGGATGGATGTAGCATCAGGTATCTACTTCTATCAGCTTAAGGCAGGAAGGTTCAGTCAGACAAGGAAGATGGTGCTTTTGCGGTAAGGAGATAGGCAGGACGTCAGAATCGGGGTTCTGACGCCTCTGTGGGAACCTCGTTGGGTGGTGGATTCAAATAACTTTTTAGAGAAAGAAGGTGGAATGAGAATGAGATGGTTTGGCCTCTTGGGAATGCTGGTGGTCTTTAGCTGGACCAGTGCTTTGGCCCAGGATGTAAACTTTGGTCCCAGCATCAAGGTGAATGATGATACCACCACCAGAAACCAGTTTTCTCCTTCCCTGGCTGTGGACAGGGATGGCAACCTCTACCTGGCCTGGCTGGATCTGAGGAATTTAGACATCACCGGAAGGTGCAACATCTACTTCTCCTCATCCTTTGATGGGGGCCGAACTTGGACGAAGAACAGGATGATAGACCCGGACAGGGGTACACCAACTCAACCCCAATTAGAAGTAGACACCCTGGGCAATATCTACTTTGTCTGGAGCGACGAGCCTAAGGGGGAGATCTACTTCTCTATGTCCTGTGATAAGGGGACAACCTGGACCCAGGCAGTGAGGGTTGATGATGGTCTCCATAGCTCATACGGCCCAGCCTTAGCTGTGGATGATAAGGGATGGATCTATGTAGTCTGGAGTGATACCAGGGAGGATTGGGATATCTATTTTTCTATGTCCACAGATGCGGGGACCACTTGGACTCCCAATGTGAGGGTAAACTACCCACCTTCCAATCTTCAGTTGGCGAGTGACATAGCTGTGGATAAGAAGGGAGTTATCTATGTGGTCTGGTTAGATTTCCGGAGTGGGGTGAAATGGGATCTGTATTTCTCCAAGTCTGCAGATGCTGGCTCTACCTGGTCTCTGAGCAAGAAAGTGAACAATGATGATATTAACGGAAGCATAGCAAATGATCCCTCCCTGGTGGTAGACAGCAATGGTGGTCTATATGTAGTCTGGACCTATCAAGGGAACAATACGACGGGTGTCTATTTCTCTCGCTCGGGGAATGGGGGATGGAGCTGGACCAGGACGGTGAAGGTGAACACAGACTCCATATACCAATATACTGATCCCTGCCTGAGCATTGATGATCAGGGCAGGCTCTATGTCGCCTGGAATGCAGGTCCAGATTTTGGAGGGAACATGAGCCACGTTTACTTTTCTATGTCCCAGGACAGTGGTAAAACCTGGCTCAGCCCTAATATTCAGGTAGATGACTGCCGTGTAGGAGCAGGTCGTGCTTCACTTCAGGCAATAGGAGATGGTGAGCTCTACGTGGCTTGGGACGGATCAAAAGACTCAGTTAGTGAGGACATCTACTTCTCCTCAGACACCGTCTTTAGTGGGATAGAGGATTGGAGGGAGAATCCGGCGGTGGTAAGGGGCTTTGAGCTGGGACAGAACTATCCCAATCCCTTCAACCCCACCACAATTATTAATTATGAATTGAGAATTAAGAATTCCCCTATCCGCACCACCCTAAAGGTCTACAACATCTTAGGGCAGGAGGTGAGGACGCTGGTGGATGAGGCGTTGAAGCCTGGGAGACATTCCGTGGTGTGGGATGGGAAGAGTAACAATGGAATGGATGTAGCATCAGGAGTCTACTTCTATCAGCTTAAGGCAGGAAGGTTCAGCCAGACAAGGAAGATGCTGCTTTTGCGGTAAGTCTTTCTGCCTTCGGGTAGGACTGTCAGGAGGTAACTCCTGACAGCACCTGAAATGCGTCAGAATCGGGGTTCTGATAGCTCTGTTGGTAGATGGGGGTATCTGTCAGGGCGGAGCCTTGACAGCACGTGGGGAATATATAAAAAGAGGTTATCAGTTGCCAACCTGACAAGTAAGGCCAACTGATAACCCCCGCGAGCACAAAGAAAGAGGATATCCCTCTTTCTTATGCCCTTTCTGTAATATAGGGCAAGTTGGGGGGAAAGGCAAGAGTTTTTCACAAACTTAAGTGTCAAGTCATAAACTGTCAAGGCAGGAGCCTTGAGAGCACGAGGATTGCGTCAGAATCGGGGTTCTGACGCCTCAGTGATAAACCCAGAAATGAACCGCAGATGGACGCAGATTTTCGCAGATGATTGAGAATGTGGGTATAATCTGGGTGCAAAAACTCAAAGAAGGAGGTAGAGATGTAGGACTACTTGGAGTCATGGGGATTATGGTGCTAAAGAGGTTAGCGTCAGAACTGACCTCTTGGCGGGGTCTGTCAGGGCAGAGCCCTGACAGCACAGGGAGGGTTGAATCCTGGAGGTGATGAAGATGTTTACTTAGAAGATTTTTGGGTCAGTAGCCGTTAGCCTTAGAAGGAGGGACAAAATGCAAGACATAAAGAGCTTTTCAGATGTGAAGCTGAAAGTTGAAACCAAGAAAGGAGTGAAAATGAGAGCTTTGAGGAAGTTCTTCGTTATCTCCTCGGCTGTTTTGGCTATCTCTGTTTTAGCCGGAGGAGATGCTTCTGCTATGTTACAGAAGAGTGTGGGCTATGGTCCATCACAACTTTCCTTCAGCCAGTCTGAAGGGTATGATGTGGTTTTTCTGCCTGGCTGTGAGAATATGGGGATAGCAGGGGCACCGTCTCTGCCAGTGCTCCGAATGAAGTTTGTCATCCCCCGGGATATGAAGGTTTCAGGCTTTACCATTACTGGTGTGGACTCGGTAGAGATCCCGGGAACCTATAACCTCTATCCCGGTCAGCCAGCATATCCCCTGAATTTCTCTCCACCTCCTGGGTTTACCGAACCTGATTCGGAGATCTACTCCTCCTCTGAGCCTTATCCAGGCATCCTGGCCAGTTCAGGTTATGAAAGCTTCATTGGAGGCTGGAAGCTGGTGGATATCTCCATCCACCCCCTGCAGTATATCCCCTCCACTGGCAAGCTCTGGCTGTATAGCTTCAACTATTCTCTGGAGCTCGAACCCACGGAGAACTGGTCTGCACCGGTGGAGAGAAGAACCCAGAACCAGCAGGATGAATATGTGGCACTGGTTAAGGACCTGGTGGCCAATCCAGAGGATGTGGAGCTCTATGGGCCTCAACCTGAGGTGCTCAGCCTGGATTCGGCCCAGACCTATGTGATCATCACCCCGGATTCCCTGGCCGATAGCTTCCAACCCTTGGCCGACTGGAATACCAGGAGGGGGCTGCGCACGGTCATCTACACCCTGGAGCTAATCGACCAGATCTATGGCCAGCTCTATCCGGGAAGTGACATCCAGGAGCGGATCAGGTATTTCATCAAGGACTGGTATTCCCGGATGGGCACCCAGTGGGTGCTCTTGGGTGGAGATGGGAAGGTGGTGCCGGGCAGAGTAAGGAAGGGGGCTGCTGCCCTCCACCATGAGCCGGACTTTGCCTCTGATCTCTATTACTGCTGTCTGGATGGGGACTGGGACCCCAACCATAATGGGGTCTATGGGGAGGTCTGGACGCCAGTGGACACCATAGAGGTGCATGGGGAGGAGTGGCCCGTTATGGAGTGGATGGTTCTGGACTACCGCCCGGAGATCTACTTGGGCCGGGCACAGGTCTCCAATCGAGATGAGGTTGAACTGTTTGTGCAGAAGGTGTTGGATTATGAGTTTGATCCTGATTCTGCCTATGCTGATAACGATTTCCTCCTCTTGGGAGCTATTATTGACATGGAGACCTCCGGTGGGGTGAAGAAGGACAGCACAGTGGCCGATCTGGGGATGAGCGGGTATAGGCTCTATGATGTGAATTATCCACCGTCTACACCTCCCCCCGGCTTGATAAACAAAATCAAGGCCACAACTCAGATCAACCATGGCTACCGCTTTATCAACCACTGTGGTCATGGGAACTATGGGATCATCTCTATGGATCCGGATGCGGAGAGTTTTAACAACAGGCTAAATGTCCTTACTACAGAGGATTTCGATGGGTTCATCAATGGCAAAAAGTATGGCCTCTTCTCCACCGCTGCCTGCTTGAGCGCGCCCTTTGACAAGTCTCCGGATAGCTGCCTGGCGGCCCACTGGATCACCAACCCCAATGGCGGGGGAGCCTGTTTCCTTGGCCACAGCAGCTTCGGTTGGGGGGTAGTGGGAGATGCTATGGGCCCCTGGGAGCATCTCGATAGACCCTTCCTCAACTCGCTCATCCTCCATCAGAGTTCCCTTGGCCAGGCATTGACCCTTGCCAAAGATGGCTTTGACTTCTGGACCCCAGAGGAATGCTCTGCCTGGGAAAATTGGTTCTATGCCTTCTACGCCCAATCCGATGAACTTTCCTCGTTTACCCTCTTGGGTGACCCTGCAATGCCGGTCTGGTTGGGGACTCCAGAGAGCCTGCAGGTGTCCTATCCAGAGCTTGTTCCAGTAGGGAACGGTTCGTTCTCGGTCGCAGTGCAATCAAATGGGATTCCAGTGGCCAATGCCACCGTCTGCCTCTACAAGGAGGTGGGTGACCTCTATAGGGTCGGTTATACTGGTGAAGATGGAATCGCTAATTTCATTATCTCCCCTCAGAAGCCAGGTCAGATGTTAGTTACGGTAACCAAGAACGGCTTGTATTTCCCCTGGCTCGGTTCCTCCCAGGTTGGCCTAACGGTCAGCTCATCTGAGGCCACATCCTTCAATAACGCCCACAGGCTTGTGCAGTTTGATTCCGATAAGCTTATGGTCTGTTTCTCGTCCTCTGGCTTGTCCTCTGATTGGGCCTGGTATACCATCTCCGAGGATGGAGGCCTAAACTGGACCAACAAACGGGTGGGCAATGCAAAAGTTGGAAGGGTTGCTGTAGATATAAACAGCCAGGGGGAGGCCCTTATGGTCTACCCCCAAAACGATTTGCTCAAATACAATAAATATGAACTTGGTGATGACTGGTGGGATAATGCGGTTACTTTAACTCGAATGGTCCATTTGGATTTTAGTGCCCCGGGTTTTGCCGTGGATAAAGGGGCTGATAAGGGTTATGTGGCCTGGTATTTGTTGAAGGAGTCTCCCAAGAGATACTATTTAGGCTATTTCGACTTAGAGAACCCCGGAGGCTTCCAATACTTCCCCTTTGACAGCCTGCAGGGAGGGGACAAGGTGTCCTTGGAGCGGCGGGAGATGCTCTGTGTGGCCGATTATGACCATCATCATAACCCTCCGCCACCTCCGCCTGAACCTGGTCCCAGCCTGGATGTGGACACCCAAGGAAAGGTTCATATAAGCTGGGAGAAGGATGGGGAGATCTACTATGGGCAATGGGATGGAGCAAACTTTTCCACCATAGTGAATGTTTCCCAAAGCCCTGGGGTGAACTCTCGGAATCCATCCCTTGACTGCTATGACTCCAAGGTCTGGATTAGCTGGGAGGCAGGTGGAGAGGTTTATTGTGCCCAACTCATCGGTGGGGTGTTAGAAGAAACCGATGATGTCAGCCAGAGCCCTGGGCTTGCATCTCGTTCACCGGTGGTAGAGAAAGGGATCGTTGCCTGGAGTGAGGAGAGGGAGGAAGGTGGCCAGGATATCCTGCTGAAGAGGTATTGTCCTGATTTTGGTTGGGTAGATGAGGGCAATATCTCCCATTCCCCTCAAGCCCCCTCTTCCTATCCCCAAATTCTTGCCCTGCCTGAAGGTGAAGCCTCCCTGAGGCTCTACACCTCCTGGACGGAAGCGGTAAGCGGGACCTGGGTGCTCGGTTTTGATTCCCGGGAGGTCGACCTTGGCTGTCCCCATGATCAGACACTCTATCTCTTCAACCTGGGACAGGAGGAACCCCTGCCGGAGACGGTGCAGAGGGACGGCTACATCTCCTATGGTTCTTTGATGTTTCAGTCCGTTGATTATAGCTCTGCTGCCCTGATCTATAGGCTCTCTGATTTAGACCCTGGGAAGGAATATGGGCTGGAGGTAATATTCTATCATCAAATGGAAGAAGAGCTAAGGCAGAGGCTGCAGATTGATGGGGCAATTGATGAGGAGGTCGAGGTCCCCTCAGATAGCGTGGTGAAGATGGTTGTGCTGCTTCCGGATACCTGTTATGCAGACGGGCAGATTATGATTTCTATTTCCGGGCTATCCGGCGACCTGGCGGTCTGTCCTCTGTTGATCCTCCACGCATCCATTGGAAACCCAGGACAACCGAAGAGGCACATCTCCGGTCTCAGCTTGCCTCAGTGGTTGGAGCTTTACCAGAACTACCCCAATCCCTTTAACCCTGTTACTGTGATTCGTTACTCGTTACCCGTAGTTCGTCAAGGGCAGTCAGGGGAGGGGGGTTCACGAGCACAAACTACGAGCACGAGCTCCGTTAGTTTAAAGGTCTACAACATCTTAGGGCAGGTGGTGAGGACTTTGGTGGATGAGCCACAGACTCCTGGCTACTACCAGGTGAGGTGGGATGGAAGGGACAATGCCGGCAGGGAGTTGGCCAGTGGGATATACATATACCGGATTCAGGCAGGAGATTTTGTGCAAACCAGGAGGATGATCCTCCTGAAGTAGCCCTCCACCCGAATCCGACCACAAGCAGAGGCCATCAGCTCCGATGGCCTCTGCTTTTTAAAAGCGAACTTCCCCACCTTAAAAGGTGAAGCTTCTAAGCGGTAGGAGTTTTCTTATTGGAAGCCTTATCCTAACCCCACGAAAGGAAGCAATTCATCCTCACTGCAAGTGGCGGAGAATTCTCGCTTGACCTTCGTAAAGGTTTGATTTATCAGGTACTTTTCTCCCTTCTACCTTTCATAATCCCCTCCACCCGCAGGAGCTGTTCCGGAGAATTTACTCCTAATATCTCCTCTTCGTTGGGGCAGAGAAGGGCAGCTACTCTTTTGTTCTCCTCTCGAAAGATAGAGATGACATCGGTAAGGTAGAACTCCCCCTGCTGGTTGTCCGCCTTAACCATTCTAAGGGCTGGAAAGAGGTGGTCGGATTGAAAGCAAAAGAGGCCGCTGTTCACCTCCCTTATTCGCTTCTCCTCAGCAGTGGCATCTTTCTCCTCTACGATCCTATCCACCATACCCTGATCATCCCTTACTATCCTCCCATATCCGGTAGGGTCTTCCAGTTCAGCGGTAAGAACAGTGGCTAAGGCATTAGAGCTTCGATGATGGTGGACTAGATCCTTAATGGTTTGAGGGCTCAATAGGGGTACATCCCCACAGAGGACAAGAACTATACCTGAAAAACCCTTTAGGAGTCCCTCTGCCTGAAGCACGGCATGGGCTGTTCCCTTTTGCTCGGCCTGGAGCACAAACTCCACCTTCTCCTCCCTTAAGGCCTCCCTTACTCTCTCTGCCTGATGGCCAATAACCAGGATCACCCTCTTCAGGCCGGCATCCATAACCGCGGAGACCACCCATCCTATCATAGGCCTGCCGCAAACTTGGTGGAGAACCTTGGGCAGTTCTGATTCCATCCTCACCCCCTTCCCAGCAGCTAAGATTATGGCCACGAGATCATTCATCTACTGAGATCAGGATATTGTCTATCAGCCTCGCCCTGCCAATCTTCACCGCCAAGGCGATGAGCACCTTTCCAGTTAACTTGGAAAGCGGCCTCAGGTTTTCCCCATCTACTACGGAGACATAGTCTATCTTGGCACTGGGTAGGGGAGCAATCATCCCCTTAATCAGGGCCGAAACCCTTTCCGCGTCCCTCTCCCCCCCTTCCACTAACTCCTTGGCTCGAAGAAGCGAACGGTAGAGGATGGTTGCTTCTCTTCTCTGCGCGGGGGTGAGATAGAGGTTCCGGGAGCTCATCGCTAGGCCATCTGGCTCCCTCACTATGGGTTCGACCAAGATCTTCAGATCGAAGTTTAAATCCTCTACCATCCTCTTGATTACTTGGGCCTGCTGGTAGTCCTTTTGACCGAATATAGCATAATGGGGTTGGACGATGAGGAAGAGCTTAGCCACCACAGTAGTTACCCCCCGAAAATGTCCAGGTCGAGATTTGCCGCAGAGCACCTCGGTCAGTCCTTCTACCTCCACCCAGGTAGAGTGACCCTGAGGATACATCTCCTCTACAGAAGGGGAAAAGAGGATATCTGTCCCATTCTCCTGGGCTAACCTCCTGTCCCTTTCCGGATCTCTGGGATAATTCTCATAGTCCTCCCCAGGACCAAATTGGGAGGGATTGACGAAACTGCTTACTACGACTAAATCCCCCACCTCATTGGCTTTTCTAATCAGGCTGAGATGCCCCTCGTGGAAAAATCCCATTGTGGGGACAAGGGCAATAAGCTTCCCCTCCTCCCTTGCCCTCTTCGAAACCTCCCTCATCTGAGCTATCCTTCCAATCGTGATCAACTCAGTAACTCTCCTCTATGGAAGGAAACTTACCCCCCTTTACATCCTCAATATATTGGCAGAAGGCTTTTCTCATCTGATCAGCCAATTGGGCATATCTCCGCACAAATTTGGGCTTAAATTCCTCAAATAGGCCAAGCATATCCTGCACAACCAAGATCTGGCCGTCACAGAAGGGGCCAGCGGCAATGCCAATTGTGGGTATCTTCACCTCCTCGGTTATCCTCTTGGCCAAATCCACGGGGATCTTCTCTAAGATTAGGGAGAAGCAGCCGGCATCGGCAAGCAAGTTAGCGCTCTCCACCAGATACTCGGCCTCCTCCTCACCCTTTCCCCTCACCCCATAGCCCCCAAAGCGGTGCACAGACTGGGGGACAAGGCCAATGTGTCCCATAACCGGTATTCCTACCCCCACCAACCTTCTCACCGTGGGAACGATCTCCTTCCCTCCTTCCAGCTTCACCGCCTCAGCCCCTCCTTCCTTGAGAAATCTCCCTGCATTCCTTAGTGCCTCTTGAGCATCCACCTGATAGGACATAAATGGCATATCCCCGATCACTAAGGCTCTGGTGGCCGCTTGGGCTACAGCCTTTGTATGGTAGATCATCTGATCCATGGTAATGGAAAGGGTTGTTGGTTGACCATAAAAGACCATATTAGCCGAATCCCCTACTAGGATGCCGTCAATCCCGCACTCATCCAGAAGACGGGCTGTAAGCCAGTCATAGGCGGTGAGAAGGGCAAGCTTTTCCTTGCGGGACTTAAGTTGCATAAAAGTTTTGGTGGTAACCTTTTCCACCTTTGTCTCTATCTCCCCTTTGGGTTTACATACCTCGTGCCTCCAGGAGGGTTAGCCAATTCCTTAAGGAGCCATTCCAGGTCCTCAGCCCTCTCGATAAAATCCAGACCTTCTGTCTGAACTATAAGAAGGGGGGTCTGGTCATAATGGAAAAAGAAGTGGTTGTAAGCTTGGCAGAGGGAATCTATATAGCTACGGGAGATGGCCTGCTCAAACGGTCTTCCCCTTTCCTTTATCCTCTTCAGGAGAAAATCCGTGCCCGCCTGAAGGTAAACAACCAAATCTGGCAGGGGAACCTTATTCTCCAAGAGGGCATAGAGCCTGTTATAAAGGGAAAGTTCGTCATCGTTTAAGTTGAGGTAGGCGAATATCTTATCCTTGGCCAAGATGTAGTCACATACCATACCGCGGTGGAAGAGCTCTCCTTGGAAGAGGTTGCTCAGTTGACGATAGCGGCTGAGCAAGAAGAAGATCTGAGTCTGAAAGGCATACCTCTCCGCATCAGAGTAGAATCCTTCGAGAAATGGGTTTTCCTCCACCTCCTCAAGGATAAGCTTGGCCCCCATCCTTTGGGCTAAAAGTTTAGCCAAGCTCGTCTTCCCAACCCCAATAACCCCTTCTATGGCCAAATATTCGAATTCAAGCATATAGCTTCCCCTTCCACCTCACCACCTCCCTTCGGGGAAGCCTCTCTGCTAATTTCCGTATCTTCTCCCCCAATACCGGATGTCGCCACTCTGGGGCTATTTCAGCAAGGGGGCGAAGGACGAAACCCCTCTGATGTAACCGGGGATGAGGGATAATCAACTGGGAAGAGTTGAGGGTCAGGCTATCATAGAGGAGGATATCCAAGTCGATGAGCCTTGGACCCCATCTCTCCCTTATCTCTTCCCTGCCCATTCGAGACTCAATCCCCTTAAGCCTGAGAAGAAGCTCCTGGGGAGAAAGTTCTGTCTTCAAGACAGCGCAAGCGTTTAGAAACCAGGGTTGATCTCTGACCCCCACCGGTTCAGTCTCATAAAGGGAGGAAAGGGTAAGGATCTCACTATGGGGAAGGGAACTTAGTTCTCTTATCGCTCTTCTTATCCGTTCCTCCCTTGAGCCCAGATTGGAACCAATCCCTAATGAGACTATCGGCAAGGCCTCTTTACCTCTATCTCGATGAAGTCAAGGTTCCCAGGGATCGGGGGCATCCTCTTGCGCACCCTTACCACCACCTGATCGAGCTGAAAATCTGCCACCATCTTATCGGCGATGGCTTCAGCTATCGACTCCAAAAGGTGGTGTTCCTCACCAGTAAGCACCCCCTCCACAATGTCGTAAACACGACGATAGTCAATGGTGTTTTTTAAGCTATCGGTCTGAGCAGCTCTGGATACATCCCGGTGAAGCTCCACGTCCACTTCATACCTACGGCCGGTTTCCCTCTCCGCTGCTGAGAGGCCATGATAGCCGTAAAAGGACATATTCTGCAACCTTATTACATCCATGTTTACCTCCTCAATTGCGAGAGCGCGCTCTCCAGCCAAAATGGTGGGTCAACCTGGAGAGAAATTCCTCTAATACTTCTGGGGAGGGGGTCAGCGAGATCCTGAGAAAACCTTCCCCTTCCTCTCCATAGGATGAGCCAGGAACTACGAGAACCCTAGCCCTACGGAAGAGGGCGTAGGAAAACCCTCTGGAGGTATAACGACCAGGGGTATGAAGCCATAAAAAAGGGGTAGATACCGGTCTCCTCAACCTCCACCCTAACCGGTAAAGCCCATCAGAAAGTAGATTAATCCTCTCGGAGATAAGAGATTTAGCCTCAACCTCCAGGTCTCTGGCCCTTAGAGCCTCCCAGGATAACCAGGGAAGGGACCCAGTAAGCCCAGGGGAGAACTCCCTAAGAAGGGCACCAAGTGCGGCAACCAATTCTCTATTCCCAGCCAAGTACCCAGGCTGTGGGGAGAGGAGATCCCCTGGGGGTGTAAGGGCTCCTATCTCCCCCCCCACCCTCTTCGCCCCGGAAAGTCCCAAAAAGCTGGAGGAATTCCCCCCCCATTCTCCATAAGAAAAGTCATTTACCACCAAGAGATTGTGGACTTGAGCAAAACCTATAAGCTCTCTAAAAAAGGCCTGATCGGCCACTGCCCCTGTAGGGTTGTGGGGATAGTTCAAGATGAGAAGTTTTGCCCCTCTGGCGAGTTCGTCCAACTGGCTGAGGTTGGGAAGATAATCATTTCTCTCCTTAAGGGGAAAGGTCTCGATCCTCCCCCCAGCCAGCGCGATCCCAACCCGGTGGAGGGGATTGGCTGGATCGGGAAGAAGGGCTTTGTCCCCTGGGTTTAAGAGGGCAAGGGGAAGAAGGATTAAGCCCAGTCTCAGGTCTGACAAGGGGAGGATCTCTCTTTGGGGATGGAGATCCACTCCTCTTTTCTCCTTTAACATCCTGCCGATCTCCTGGCGAACCTGAGGCTCTGTGACTACCTCATCAACCAGGGGAAGATTCCACTGCAGGTCCTCACATCTGGCCAGATCCAAGACCTCCTTTCCTCTCCTTTCAGCCCTCCTCAGCCTACTAACTGTTTGAAGGAGAGGGGAGGGAGGAAGCCTATGAACCCTCTCCGCCCTCTCTACAATGATCTGTCTACGCATCCTAAGTCAAACATATTAAAGCGGTGGAGTTAAGTCAAGGAAATTTCTCCGTGAACTATGTGGTTTGAAGGCTTTGGGGGTAGTGAGACCATGGGGCGAAGGTTAATCAATTATGTGGATCGGTTGCATAGACCTTGCGGATCTTCTCAGAAATTCCGAAATGCAGGAGAATATTTGCCGAGGGTATACCCCCGGCAAGGGTGAGGGTGGACCAAGGAGGGGATTATAGAGCGCCAGAGGGACGAAAGCCTCCCTGGAGAACTTGGCGAGGGTAGCGAATTAAGTTCCTTTTAGGTCTTTAGATCTACAATGGTGACTCCAATTCCACCTTCTCCCCACTCCCCCAGTCTGGTTGACTTAACTAAGGGGTGACCCTCTAAATAAGCCGTGATTTTCCTCCTCAGTGCTCCGGTCCCCTTTCCGTGGATAATCCTTACCCTATTCAACCCAGCCAAGAGGGCGTCATCCAAATATTTGTCTATTCGCTCCTTGGCTTCCTCAGCCGTTTGACCCCTCAGATCGATCTCTAAGCGGATCTCCGATGGGGGGTTATATCTCACTGCAGAGCTAGGCATCTCTTCTTCACTTTCCTCAGATTTTCTCAACTCATTTAAGGAGGTGATTACATCCTTTCCCCTCACCCTGACATTTACTCTCCTCCGACTGAGAATGGCCTGAACCTTCCCCAGCGCACCCAGTGAATCAAGCCAAACTGAGTCTCCCACCTTTATCTCCTCATCCATGGATAGAGGCAAGAGCTGAGCGCTTAACTTCTCCCTCTCCTTTTTTAGCTCCCTCTTGGCTTGGAGAATGGCTGACTTTTCCGCCCCCTTCCGCTTTAGTTCAGCGATCAGATGCTCCATCCTTCTATTTGTCCGGGAGAGGAGGTCTTGGGCTTCCTGAATGGCCTCCTCTTTAATTCTTTTGGCCTCCTCCCTAACCCCCTTAAGTTTCTCCTCATAGAGGGCTAAGAGCTGGGAAGCCTCCATTTCCTTAACCCTTAGGCTCTCCTCTTTTTCTTTCTCCTCCCGAATGGTGCGATCGAGGTCAGCTATTAACTCCTCCAGCTTGGATGTCTCTTTGCCCAGCCGCTCAGAGGCTCTAATGATTACCTCCTTGGGCAGACCTATCCGGTGACAGATCTCCAGAGCGTAGCTACGGCCAGGAACCCCAGTTCTGAATCGATAAGTTGGCTGGAGGGTAGATTCATCAAACTCCATTGAACCATTTTCCATCAAGGGGTGCTGGTGGACAAAGGCTTTAAGTGGAGTATGATGGGTGGTGGCTAATACCATCCCCCCCTTATGGAGCAGGGCCTCCAGAATAGCTTCTCCCAAAGCGGTACCCTCCTTGGGATCTGTATCTCCCCCTAGCTCGTCTAAAAGGATTAGGCTATGCGAATCGACTTCCCTGAGGATCTCCGCGATGTTCTGGATATGAGAGGAGAAGCTGCTTAATGATTTCTCAATGGACTGTTCATCTCCTATATCGGCAAAGATCTTATCAAATATGGGAAAATGACTCTCTGGTTGAGCAGGGACCAAGAGGCCGGATTGAACCATAAGCGCCAGGAGGCCTACCGTCTTTAGGGCCACGGTCTTTCCCCCAGCATTGGGACCAGTAATTAGAAGAACCCTGGCTCTTCTCAATCGTAAAGAGAGGGGGACAACTGATCCCTCTCCTCTTAGGATAAGAAGGGGATGTCTAGCCCCCACCAGCCTTAACTCTCCATTCATCCCCAAAAGCGGCTTTTCAGCCTTCATCTCTATGGCCAATTGGGCAGCCGCCCGGAGGAAATCTATTTCCCCTAAAAGCTTTAGTTCCTCCTCCAACTCTCCTAAGCCCTCCCGGAGGCCATCGGATAGGTTTAGAAGTATTCTCTCCTCTTCCCTCTTCTCCTCAGAGAGGAGTTCCCTGAGTTGATTGTTCATATTTAAAACAGCGAGGGGCTCAATAAAGAGGGTGGCTCCACTGGCGGAACGGTCGTGGATTACCCCCTTAATTTTCCCCCTCTCTTCCTGTCTAACCGGCAAGACGAATCGGCCATCCCTCAAGGTAATCAGGGGCTCTTGAAGAATACCCCTTCCCAACGAGGAAGCAATAATGGAGGTAAGCTTCTCCTTCAGCCTTCCCTTGATAATCCTCATTCTTTTTCTGATCAGGGCAAGCTGGGGACTGGCCGAATCAGTGATCTCTCCATTTGGTTCGATGGCCTTCTGGATGGAGGAGATAATCTGGTCATGGGGGTGGAACCCTTTGAGAAGGGAGGAAAGTTCTGGATACCTATCCCCTGCTCTTTGGGAGAAGTGAAGGAGACTCTTGCAGAGTTGGAGATTTGAGAGAACCTCCAAAAGTTCCTTTGGCAGAAGGAAAGTTCCCTCCCTTCTCAACTTTTGGAGGTGGAATCTGGTATCCGCAGGCCCTTCCCAGGGGAATTCAGCTTGTGCATCCCTTAGCTGAAGAAGAGTCTCCAATCTTCTTTCAATGGCCTCCTTTCCCCTTAAGGGCACAATCCTCTGGGCGAATTCTTTCCCCAGAGGGGAAGTGGTCTTTTGGGAAAGAAATCCCCTGATCTTATCAAACTCTAAAACATTTAGGGTATGATCTATCATTTGGTTTGAAGTGGCAGGAGATTTGGGGAATCAACCCAAGGACTCCTATATAGTCCTTAACTTCTTATCTTCGGTGAAGGAAGCTGAAGAGGCTTCTGCCCCCTCAAGGGCTTTGGGGTAAACCTTTTCTGCTTAGCTTGTGGGTAAAAGTTTTACCGCACTTCAGTGGGGGTTTGGGACCTTTAGGTCCTTCTCGTGGGGCTAAGGGCCCCCAAAATCCCAGCTACCCCTCCCGCACCGGAACGGGAAAGCTGGGTAGAAGAACCCGGGGAAGGCTGAGTAGTTTTTGGTAAGTGAAATCGACAGCCCTCTGGCTTGGCTACAGCTTAGTAGTCTATCTGTATCCCAGCAAACTTGCACCGCAGGTGCTCTAAGTTCTAAAAGGCCTTGGTTTAGGGACCGATTGCCTCTTTTTCTTTTTTCCTTTTGTACTGATTTAACTTTTTCCTTCTTTTTTCAGAGGGGTTTTCAAAGTATTGGTGTTTCTTAATCTCCGAAAGGATGCCCTCCTGTTCTACAATGCGATTAAACCTCCGGAGGGCCTTTTCAAACGGTTCATCCTCCCTTACCCTAACGCTTGGCACTGATTACCTTCCCTCCTTTCTCTCTAATTTTTGGAAAAAAATAATATCCCTCCCCATGGTTGTCAAGTATTTAGTAATGCTTAACCATAAAAAGGTTGAAGATTCTGTTGACGCAAATGATTAATTTTAATAAATCTTTTTCGCCGGCTAAATCCGGCGACTACAACTATTGGCTTCTACCGAGGAGCAATTAAATAGAGAATTTCATGGTCTCACCGCGATGGGGAGAGCCGTAAAGCAAAGGGGTCCCCTAATTCGGATACGGATTTTACCAACCCTTACCTCTTCTTTAAGCTCAACCCTAAAATTGGCTTGACATTTATCCAGCAGGGAATTAAATTTGACCGAAGGCTCTTGCGCCCGTAGCCCAATTGGATAGAGCGCCTGACTACGGATCAGGAGGGTGGGGGTTCGACTCCCTCCGGGCGCGCTAAGTGAAGGATCAGACTACTAGCGAAGCTTCGCCTCAAATCGTCGAGCTATGGCAGCATAAACTGGGCGAAGCTTCGAATTTCAAATCGAAAATTGCAAAGTGTAAAAGTAAAAATTATTGTTGCTTCCACCCTGTTAAGCTTATAGCTTGGCTTTCATTTTGATATTTTCAATCTGCGATTTACAATTGCTGGCTGCAAAACTTGACACAAATTTTAAGAAGTTGCCTTATGAAGGAGGCTAGGTGGATGAGGGTTGCTCTCCAGGAGGCCGAAAAGGCCTATGAGAAGGGAGAAGTCCCTATCGGGGCAGTAGTTGTCCACCAGGGGAGGGTAATCGGCAAGGGTTATAATCAGGTAGAGGAACTGCAGGATCCCACTGCCCATGCCGAGATTTTGGCCATAGGGGCAGCAGCGAGTGCTCTTGGCTCCTGGAGGTTGGAAGGGGCTACCATCTATGTGACCATTGAGCCCTGCCCTATGTGTATGGGTGCTATTCTCCTTTCCAGGTTGGATAAGCTGGTTTTCGGCGCGCGGGACCATAGATTGGGAGCTTGTGGTTCAGTGATGAGCATCCCTGAGAATTGTAAACTAAACCGTAGATTTAAGGTCACCTCCGGCATCCTCAGAGAGGAATGCTCCCTGCTCCTCAGTTCCTTCTTTCAAAACTTAAGAAAAGCCACTAAATCATTAAAGCCCACAATTTAGGCTGTCTTCAGAGATTTTGTAAATTCGGTAATTTGGAGAGGTGCCGGAGTTAGGCTTAACGGGGCGGTCTCGAAAACCGCTGTCCCCTTCGGGGACCGGGGGTTCAAATCCCTCCCTCTCCGCCAGAAAAGGCTTTGGGGAGAGATGACCGAGCTGGCCGAAGGTGCACGACTGGAAATCGTGTTCCCGATGTGAATCGGGACGAGGGTTCGAATCCCTCTCTCTCCGCCAGATTGGGTCCCTCAGTTTTGCTGAGGGACCCTTTTATATATATCTCCCGATATGTTCTCTCTCACTTGAGGATAACCATCTTCCTCGTCTGACTGAAACGGCCCATCTTCAACCTATAAAAATATACCCCGGAAGTTACCTCCCTACCCCTGTCATCCCTACCATCCCAGATGACGTTATAAATTCCAGCTCTCTCCACTCCATCGACCAGAGTCCTCACCTCCTGCCCTAAGATATTATAGACCTTTAAGCTGACGGCCTTACCGCCGACCGCTGACAATCGATAGCTGATCGCTGTATTTGAATTAAACGGATTTGGGTAGTTCTGGTCAAGCTGAAAGAGGGTTGGATGGACGAGGATCTGTTCTATCTGCCCAGTGCCCAACTGGACCGAGTGGCTTCCCTTTACATTGACATCGTCGATGTAGAAGCCCTCAGCCACTTCACTATCGTCGCTAACAAATGTAAACCTCACCTGCACCGTATCCCCAAACCCGTAGGGGGAGAGGTCATAGTTCTCCTCTAACCAATCATTTCCGATGAGCAGGGAGTCTAAGGCCCCTCCACTGCCAATAAAGTCTAAAGTATCGGCTTTAGGACCCCTAAGGATTTCCACATAAAGTCCATCCACTCCATAGATAGTGACATCGTACCAATGCCAGAAGCAGAGACTGGAATTGGGGGCCAGCACGAAAGGTGGGGTAGTAAGGGAGCAGTTCATCCCATCTTCGTATTGATGGATAGGATCTCGGCCACAGTACCAACTATGCGATCCAGAATGGCTTCTATAGGTAGATATGTTCCAGAGATCACCTCCACCGGAATGGCTCCATCCATCTGGACCAGCTTCCATATCATCGGAGAATCCCGTCTCCCCTATGGTGAGGATAAGGTTGTCCTGGAAGGAATATCCCTCCTCGGTTTGAATCTCCATATACACCGCTGGGAAATTAGGTAGAGGACAACCTGCTAAGACGCTCATCCTATAGGTCTCCTCGATGGTCGAGTCCGGCCAGATATCCCCAAAATCGGCGACTGTATCCGTCAGACTCAAATAGGGATCTTCTGTATGGACCCTGACCGTCACCCCCCGAGCTAAAGCCAACCCCCCATTCTTCAGGTGCAAACCTAAGTCAAAGGATTCCCCTGGTTCGGGGACAGAGTCCCCATCGCCTCCGAAGCCATCATCTATCTGATAGGTCTGAAAGCTCAGGAAGGGGCTAGCGACAACCAAGTTCAACCTCTCATTCCAGAAATTACTTTGGGCATCTGCAATCCTGAGGTTAAATGATAGGACCTTACCGTTAGGACAATCAGGGGAGACCGAGAATCCATAACTCAAGGTTTGGGAAGTATCCCCCGGGAGGATCTGATCGTATTCCCCCAGGCTGTCTAAAATCGTTACCATCGAGTCATCAATGGATAGAACCCCGGTAACATCGCTGGATGATTGGTTACCATAGTTTTTCAGGGTGATGGCCAAGGAGATCTCCTCACCGGGGTTGATTACCCCGTCCCCATTCCCCTGAAGGGTATCAAAGATAGCCTCTCTATAACAGCCCACATGGGGTCCATTAGAAAAGACGGTTGTGTACCCCTCATAGGGCAGATAGTTGTGGGCAGTAACCGTCACCCATAGAGTTCCTTGGGTGGTTGGTTGAATGGGAAAGCTTATTTGACCATCGGTGCCTGTGAGTCCATTCTTATAGAGCCCACTTTGATTCATTACACACACCAAAGCCCCGCTGAGAGGGGAGGAGTTGGCCATTACGGTGACCAGGAATAGGCTTTCTCCGGTGGGAACGCTGTCTGGATGCACAACGATAAGGCTCTCAGGGGTATCGGTCCAAATGGGCATCTCCGGATCGCCCAGGAGATTTATCTGGTATTCACACCAGCGATACACGTTTTCCTGTTGGGCCCGGGGAATGTAGAACGCCTTGTCGAGAGCCAATGTAGCCCCTATATTGTAGATATCGTCCTTAAAGAGGCATCTGTAGAAGTGGCTGTCAAATCTATCCGAATAGCCATAGCCTGGATTTCCCGGAGACCCCCAACCATATCTGGAGTTCCCTATATAGGCTACCCCTCCACCATTTGGATTGGTGATGAAATGTTCGGCGATGCAGTCATAGTCAAAAGCCCCCGTCCAACAACCAATGGAGAGGAGGATGGACTGCCTATCCCCATTGGTGAGGTTGTCCATATCCTGGTTGTCCAGATAACCATTTCCCACCCCTAAAAGCCAGATCCAGCCATGCCCATCATGGTTGATGATGTTTTGGCCTGCGTTCATCGCCGCAATTACCGATGAAGGGCTTTCGTTCCCTTGGGATTCGTAAAGCTTGGTGATTGGGTCAAACCGCGGGGGAACCCATAGGTCATCGATCATATCCTTGCCAATGCCTGAGTCGGTATAGGGATCCCACCATAGGACCATAGCAGCGAAGAGCATAGCAAGCTGATAATCTGTTGGTGGGCTCTTCTCATAGGTTAGGACCTTACCTACCCAAGCCTGGGTCTCTTGTAGGCTCCCTACCGAAGCCCTACCCACCCAGATATCTGGCCACATATCCACACTATCGGCTACCTCCCCATAGATATGGTTGCCATTTAGATCCCAGGTTCCATCCAGATCAGAGTAATAGAGATCACAGGGGATGCTATCTTCATCCTCAGGCTGATAACCGGCCTCACAGGTCATTGCATAGGCTATCCTGGCTGGGATGATATTTGTATCCCCTCCCAGGAGAACCCAAACCGTTCCCCAATTTTGATAGGCATCCTTGAGGAAGTTTCTGATTTGCTCTGGATGGTCATAGCCTGAGTAGGTGGAGTAGATCCAGGATGTTGTTACAATTGTATCCCTCAATCCTTTCTTCAATTTCCAGTCCGCCAAGGGCTTGAAGTATGGAACATAGAGGTCATCGGTGATGATCAGATACTCAAACTCCCCAGGCGGCAGGAGGGTGGGGACCTTTGCTCTACGAGATTGATCTTTTCCCATGGCTTGCCGATTGAGGACTAGGGAACCTACTATGCGTTGGACGGCCTCTTCTGCCCTCTTGGATCTCTTGCTGGAGAAATGTTTTGGGCCGGGGACAAGTCTGACGGCAAAATCGACCTGGGAATAGAAACGTAACAGCCCTTTCGCTGGTAGATATTGGAGTGGATAGGCCAAGAAGCTAGCCACCCGATACCCACTTAGAGAGCCCGCGCCCTTATATTCGACAATCTTTTGAGGATAAATGGATGAATTGTATATTGTGGGTTTGGGCTGGACAAAAGGGGTGGGTTCCCCTTTAGAGAGGATTTGAGGTGGTTGGACAGGATAGAGAAGGTAGTTCCCCGGAAGGTCCTCACCTTCTGTAGAGAGAACCTCCACCCCTTCCACTCTCATCCCATCTGGGATGACCAGATTGGCTATGTAAACCGGCAGTTGAGGTTCCCCTGGCTTTGCGGTGAGGTCACAACCAGACAGGGTCACCTGATCGTATCCCTTCTGTTTGCTGAATTTAAGTTCAGACTTGGAGAACCTTAGGGATCCCTTTAACACCCCCCCTGGCGCCAGTGAAAGCCAAGAGAGAGCTCCACTGAGGGCCAATAACAAAAGAGGGATTGATCTGCTGAAGGATGTTCTCATCTTCCCCCCTTAAGGTTAAAATGGTTAAGTCCCCTAGCCTCCTTCATAAGGCAACTTCTTAAACCCTGTTCCTGACAGGCCTGCCCCTTGGCTGGCCCAGGGGTTCAGGAATTTGTGTCAAGTTTTTGGGGCAGAGAGAAAAGAATGGACAATGAGCTTAGACTCAGGCCCCTTGGCTTCAGGTTTTTTCATTCTCAATTCTACATTCTTCATTTTACATTCGAAGCTTCACCCAATTTATACTGCCAGACCTCGTCGGTTTGAGGCGAAGCTTCGCTAGATGAGGGTGTAATGAAAATTAAAGGGCCGAGCAGGAAAAGTCAAGGGAAATGGAAACTTTTTGGGATGTAGGTTTTTTGAGGGAAGAGGGACTCTTAGCCCGGCTCATTCATTCATAAACTGATGGCTAATTGACATAACCTTTTCAGTTTTAAGATGTAGGGACAGACCTTCAGGTCTGTCCGCTTTCTGCGGACAGGTCTAAAGACCTATCCCTGGTATAAGAAACCCTCGGCAATCTGTATGCGAATTTATGAATGATGCGGGTTAGCTAAATTAAGGTAGGGTGAATTTCCCACTTTCTCCAAGGGTAGGGGCCATAAGTGCAAGAAATAGGTAGGTGAGCTGGTTTTTTGACCCCCCATTTCACCCTTATTCCATGCGGACTCTACAACAACGCAAATGGCTCAATGGCTTAGTCAAGAATAGGATTTGTCATTAAATTTGAGGCAAAATTATTAAGGGTATCAATGGCCTGGTGTTTTAAAAAGCAAAATGGCGGGTACCCATATTAAGATAATCCCCCTGTCCGCGCCACCCTGTGAGGTGACGCAGAGCAGGAAGCTCCTCCGATAGCCTGAGATCAAAGCTGCTTCTCGGCTCGGGAAGGTAGCCAGGAGTTTGGCGTATTTACCTCCGGAGAAAGCCATAAAGGCCATGAATCCCCACGAAGGTGTGGGATACTCCCTGCACCCCCATCCAGCATAAAAATCATAAAATGGGTTGACAATACCCTACCATTTTAGTATTATATTAACGATGAAGCTTTCCACTAAAGGACGATACGCGGTAAGGGCTATGCTTGCCTTAGCCTTAGACCAAAATGGAGACCCTTTAACCCTACGGGAGATAGCGAGAAAAGAGGGGATCTCGGAGAAGTATTTGGAGCAGATATTTCTGAAGCTAAAAAAGGCTGGGTTGATCAGGACAGTAAGGGGGGTTAATGGGGGGTATCTTCTGGGTAAGAAGAGCAAGGAGATCACCATTATGGATATCCTTGAGGGGGTGGAGGGAACATTGGCTCCGGTTTTCTGTTTAGAAGGGATCTGTGAAAGGGCACCAAAATGTGTGGCCCGCAGGTACTGGGAAGGGTTGTATGGGAGTATAAAAGGATTTCTCTCATCCAGGACCCTTTTTGACCTCTGCCAACTTTCCCAGAAGGGGAAACCCAGGGAGTAGTAACCCGGAAGGGTTCTTGAATAAAAAGGGGGGAGGGATGTCGGATATAATATATATGGACCACAACGCCACTACCCCTATGGCTCCGGAGGTGTTGGAGGCTATGGTTCCTTGGCTAAGGGAAGGATATGGTAATCCATCAAGCATCTATAGGCTTGCCCAGGAGGCCAGGGAGGCAGTGGAGACGGCTAGGGAAAAAGTAGCTGACCTCTTAGGGGCTGACCCATCGGAGATATACTTCACCAGCGGCGGGACAGAGGCGAACAATTGGGCGATAAAGGGAGTGGCGTGGGCAGCAAAGGAGAAGGGCACCCACATCATCACCTCAAAGATAGAACACCACTCGATTCTCAATGTCTGTCGGTACTTGGAAGGACTTGGATTTCGGGTGACTTGGGCTGATGTGGACAGATATGGGTTAGTAGATATCGATCAGATCTCCGATTCCATAACCGATCAGACGATCCTAATCAGCATTATGTTCGCTAACAACGAGGTGGGGACGATCGAACCGGTGGAGGAGATCGCCAGGCTGGCCAAGGAGAGGGGAATACCATTCCATACCGATGCCGTTCAGGTGGTGGGCAAACTGCCTCTAAATGTAGGAGAACTTGGGGTCGACCTCCTTTCGCTCTCCGGCCATAAGTTCTATGGGCCAAAGGGAATCGGTGCCCTCTATATTAGAAAGGGGACAAAGCTACACCCCTTCCATCATGGAGGCGAGCATGAAAGGGGGATGAGGGCAGGAACGGAGAATGTCCCTGGAATCGTCGGACTGGGCAAGGCCTGTCAGATGGCCCAAGAGGGGATAGAGGATGAGGAGAGGGTGAAGGGGCTGAGGAATAGGCTCTGGGAGGGTCTCTCCTCCCGGATAGACGATATCCTCCTCAATGGTCACCCAGAGAGGAGGCTTGCCGGCACCTTGAACCTCTGCGTAAAATATGTGGAGGGTGAATCGATGCTTCTCAACCTCGATATGGAGGGAATTGCCGCCTCCAGCGGCTCAGCCTGCACCTCTGGCTCCCTGGAACCTTCCCATGTGCTCACTGCGATGGGGATCCCCCCTGAGGTGGCCCATGGATCCTTGCGCTTCAGCCTAGGAAGGAAAACCACTGAAGAAGAGGTTGAGAAGGTAATCGAGGTCCTTCCCCCTATTGTGGAGAAACTGAGGGCAATCTCCCCATTTGGCAAGAGGAGGCCGCTATGAGGGGGGAGAGCTTAAGGACAAAGATTAGGGAGCTGAAGAGGGAGAAGGGAGCCTTGATCCTGGTCCATAACTACCAGTCTCCGGAGATCCAGGAGATCGCCGATTTCTTGGGCGATTCCTTAGATCTCTCCCGCAAAGCCAGGGATGCTAAAGCCCAGCTTATCTGCTTCTGTGGGGTGAAGTTTATGGCCGAATCGGCAAAGATCCTCTCCCCGGAGAAGACCATCCTCCTTCCCCGCAAGGAGGCCCTCTGCCAGATGGCTGCCATGGTGAGTCTTCCAGAACTGAGGGGATTGAAGGCCAGCCATCCTCAGGCCGTGGTGGTGAGCTATGTAAACACCACAGCAGAGGTGAAGGCCGAGTCTGATGTCTGCTGCACATCAGCCAATGCGGTGAAGGTGGTACAGAACCTGAAGGAGGATGAGGTCATCTTTGTCCCCGATCGGAACTTAGCTTCCTGGGTGGCTCGATTTACCTCTAAGCACATAATTCCTTGGAATGGCTATTGTTATGTCCATGAGAGATTTACTGCAGAGGAGGTAAAGGAGGCGAAGAGGCTCCACCCCCAGGCAGTGGTCATCGTCCATCCAGAGTGCAGGCCAGAGGTGGTTGATCTTGCCGATAGGGTGGAGAGCACAGGGGGGATGGTCAGGCTAGCCAGGGAACTCTCCGCGGAGGAGTTCATCATCGGCACCGAAGAGGGGTTGATCGCCAGGCTGCGGAGGGAGAACCCAGGAAAGAGGTTCTACTCCGCTGGACCGGCCAGGATGTGCCGAAGTATGAAGTATACAAGATTAGAGGATGTCTATTTATCGCTTAAGGAGGAGAAGTTTAAGGTGGAACTTCCCCAAACTATAATAGAGGGGGCAAGAAAAGCCTTAGATAGGATGTTGAAGTATGGCTGATCTCGTGGCGGTGGCTATGTCTGGAGGTGTGGACAGCGGGGTGGCCGCTGCCCTCCTCAAAAAGAAAGGCCACCAGGTTGTGGGGTTGACTATGCTCCTCTGGGGGGAGGGCTCCAGGTGCTGTTCCCCCCAGGAGGTTAGGGCGGCGCGGAGAATAGCCCAGAAGCTTGCTATCCCCCATTACACCCTGGATTTGCGACCCAGCTTTCAGAGGGAGGTAGTCGATTATTTCGTGGCTGAGTACAAAAGGGGAAGAACGCCTAACCCCTGTGCGATCTGTAACCAGAGGATAAAGTTTGGCCTACTTCTGAGGAAAGCTCTCTCCTTGGGAGCTAAGCGCTTGGCCACTGGCCACTATGCCCGGCTTGAGGCCCACAATGGGAGGCTATCCCTGCAAAAAGGTGTAGATGCTCAAAAGGATCAGTCCTACTTCTTAGCCCGGTTAGACAGGAGGACGCTTGGCTCAATCCTCTTCCCCATAGGAGGGCTAGAGAAAGGGGAAGTTAGGGAGCTGGCGCAAAAGCTGGGCTTAGCCTTAGAGGGGAAAAGGGAAAGCCAGGAGGTTTGTTTCCTTCCCCCTGGAGGGGTGGCCCCTTTCCTCAAGGAAAGGTTGGGAAGTGGGAAGACAAAGATCACCGATAGGGGGGGAAGAGTCTTGGGAACCACAGATAACCCTTATGGTTTTACCCTTGGCCAGAGGAGGGGGTTGAAGGTGGCTGAGGGGAAACCCCTCTATGTGCTGGAAATAAAGCCAATGGAGGAGATAGTCTTAGGGGAGGAGAGGGACCTATATGCGAAGATGCTTTGGGCAACCCAGCCCAACTGGATAGAAGAGGAGCCACTTGGTAAAGCAAGGGTTTGGGTAAAGATCAGAAGCCGACAGGAACCTTCCCCGGCAGTGATAGAGCCCCAAGGGGGGAGGGTGAGGGTAAGGTTCGATAGCCCGCAAAGGGCAATCACCCCTGGGCAGTTGGCCGTCTTCTACCAGGGGGAGAAGGTCTTAGGAAGCGGGTGGATAGAGGAGGTAGGATGAAGGCCTTGGTCCTCTACTCAGGAGGCTTAGACAGCAATCTGGCCCTGAAGCTCATCTTGGAGCAGGGGCTTCAGGCAGTGACCCTCACCTTCTCCACCCCCTTTACCTTGATTAAGGCTTCCCGTCCCCCTTTTTCCCAGGTAGAATGTAGAAGCATCTATTTTGGCCAAGAATATATAGATCTGGTCAAATCCCCTTCCTTTGGATGGGGAAAGAATATGAATCCCTGCATAGACTGCCGTATTTACACCCTGCGGAGGACCAAGGAGCTAATGGAAGAGGTGGGGGCCTCCTTCATTGTCACTGGTGAGGTTCTCGGCCAGAGACCAATGTCCCAAAGGAGGGATACCTTCAGATTGATAGAAAGAGAGGCCGGGGTGGAAGGACTGGTCCTCAGGCCGCTCTCGGCTAAGCTCCTTCCCCCCACCACCCCAGAAAGGGAGGGTTGGGTAAACCGGGGGGCTCTTCTGGGTCTCCGGGGGAGGAGTCGCAAACCGCAGATGGAATTGGCCCGCCGTTGGGGGATAGAAAGCTACCCCACTCCCGCCGGAGGGTGCAAGCTCACCGATCCTGGCTTCTCCCATCGGTTGCAGGAGGCCTTCCAGTTCGAGGAGGATAGCCTAAGGGATATGCAACTCCTCAAGCTGGGACGCCATTTTAGACTTCCCTCTGGAGGAAAGGTTGTGGTGGGGAGAAACGAGAGAGAGAATGAAAGGCTTTCCTCCTTGGTGGGGCCTGAGGATCTGCTCCTTGAAGTTGTGGGGTTTCCCGGTCCTCTCACCCTTTTGCGGAAGGGAAAAGGGGAAGGGGATCTAAGGGAGGCTGCTTCCCTCTGTGCCCGCTATAGCGACGGGGAGGGGGTAGTGGGGGTGAAGGTTTGGAGGGAGGAGGAGGAAATCGGCCTATTTGAGGTCCCTCCCCTCGAGGAGGATAAGGTGGCCAGATACAGGATAGGTTGAAGATAAGTAATATTTTGAGCAGAGGGGAACAATGAAATCTAAACTTCCAGAGATCGGGAAGATATCCCCGGAGATATTTGAAGAGCTCATCTATCCCCGGTTGGGGATGAGGAGCAAGGAGATATTGGTCGGTCCCCAGAATGGGGTAGATGTGGGCATAGTGGAGGTAGGCGGCCAAGCGGTAGCCATAACCACGGATCCAGTCTTTATAGTCCCTGAGTATGGTTGGGAGAGGGCGGCCTGGTTTGCTGTACATATACTGGCCTCTGATCTGGTCACCAGCGGCCTCCCTCCGAAATATCTCTCCATAGATTTGAACCTCCCGATGGAGATGACCGAGGCCCAACTGGAAAGGGTTTGGGAGACGATCCACACCGAGTGCCAAAAACTGGGGATAAGCATCATCTGTGGGCACACAGCAAGGTATGAGAACTGCCATTATCCTATGGTCGGCGGGGCTACCCTAATGGCTGTAGGGGAAATAGATGGGTATGTTACCCCGCAGCTAGCTGCCCCCGGCGATAAACTCATCGTTACCAAGGGGCCAGCCATTGAGGCATCAGGGATATTTGCCACCATCTTTCCCCAACTTTTGGCCGATCGGTTCGGAGAAAGTTTCTCTCAAAGGGCCCAAAAGCTCTTCTATCAGATGTCCGTGGTAAAGGATGCCCTCACCGCAGTGAAGGTAGGGGTGAGGGCTAAGGGGGTAACCGCTATGCATGATGCCACCGAATGTGGGGTCTGGGGGGGTATATATGAGCTGGCCCAAGCAGCAGGCTTGGGGGTGAGAGTGGAAAAGGGGTTAATCCCGCTGGATGAGAAAGTGGAGAAGATCTGCGGCCTCTTTGGGATAGACCCTTATAAATCCATATCTGAGGGGACCCTGATCATTAGCTGTAAGAAGGAGAGGGCAACCGCTGTGGTCGATGCCTTGGCCACTGAGGGGATAACCTCCCAGGTTGTGGGGGAGTTGACCCCCCCGGATGAGGGGATGATCCTCTGCACAGATGGTGAGGAGCAACCCCTCCTCCACCCCCGGGTCGACCCCTTCTGGCAGGCATTCTACCAAGCCCTAAAGGAGAAGCCTAAGGGGGGGCCAAGTGTATAGCCGCAAGGTGATAGAGCACTTTCAGCATCCGCGAAATGTGGGGGAGATCAAAGACCCAGATGGAGTGGGTAGGGTGGGAAACCCCGTCTGTGGGGATATTATGGAGATCTACATAAAGGTTAAGGCCAACCGGATAGAGGACATAAGGTTCAAGACATTTGGTTGTGCAGCGGCCATCGCCACGAGCAGTATGGTCACCGAGCTAGCCAAAGGGAAGACCTTGGATGAGGCCCTAAAGCTCACCCGCAACGATGTGGCCGAGGAGTTGGAGGGGCTCCCCCCGATCAAGATGCACTGTTCTAATCTGGCCGCCGAGGGGCTGCACAAGGCTATAGAGGACTACCTAAAGAAGTTCAAAAGAGAAAAGGGGAGGGTGGCAACATCCAGATAGGGGCTGTTAGTGGAGAGGCAGATGAGGGAGGTTTTGCTGGAAGGGAACATTTGCTCCTCGGTGCGCAGAGTCTGGGCTTAAGGGCTACACCGCTATTGAAGGGCTTCACTATCGTAGAGGATAATTTCAGGAGGATATGGAAAGGGGGAACTTTGATGATTGTAACGGGGAGTACCTCTGGGCCATCAATCGGGAAGGGCCAGGAGGAAAGGCGCTCGCTAAACCCTTATAAAAATAATAGCTTGCTCCGTAGAGGTAGTGCAAATTTCAGAGTGGGGGATAGAGGTGGAGGGAGAAAATCGCTCATGTTCCTCCTTTGTCTGGTTGGCCTAATCTGCTTGACCACCCCAGCCTCTGCCCAGGGAGTGGGACAACTTCCCACTGAAGCCAAGATTGATACCCTCTGGGGAAGGGTAAATCTACTCCAGGAGCGGATCAAAGATTTAGAACTGAGGTTGGAGAAGCCGGGATTTGAGGGGGAGACAACCACCCTTAGTCGAGGAGGGAGTCACTCCGTTCTAAAGGAGGAGTTAGTTTCCCTGCGCGAGGCAGTGAAAGCCCTTCGACGCTCCTTGGATACATGGGAAAAAAGGACCGCCCGGGTGCAGATCAGCGGGAGGGAACGAATCCGGTTTATGAACATCGGTACCAAAGGGGAGCAGCCAACATGATGATCCTGCGGTGAAACAACCCAGGGGTGGAGTTGCATCCATTGCCTACATCGCAGTTGGTGGCTTTTCAAGGCCCAATTGCCCGGATTGATCAATCTCTTCTTTAACCCTTTCGGAGGTGATGATGGAGATTTACACAGAACTTAGGAGGCAGACCCCTAAGGTTACTGGTAGCCTGCTCAAGATGCGGGAGGAGACCTTCAAGGACGGTGCTGTTCCCGGAAAGTATAAGGTCCTTGCCGCACTGGTGACTGTGATCGTTACTAAATGTGATCCCTGCATCACTGCCTACACCAAGATGGCAATTGAGTCAGGTGTAACCCTTGAGGAGCTCATAGAATTCTTGAATGTGGCAATTACAGAGGGAGGGTGTCCAGGGGAGGAGTGGGCTATGAAGGCATACAAGGTCTACTTGGATTTACGGGCAGGCGTAGAGGCAGCAGGAGAAGCCTGCTGTAGATGATGAGAAGAGCACCCTTGGGGCAAGGCATGTACTCCTCCTCTGAGGTCAACGGGCCCACCTGAGCCCTGATCTGCCCTAAGGTAACTTGACGTTTCGGAATTTCTAAGAATTCCGAAACGTGGGGGGTCTTAAAGGGGGCATGCCCCCTTTAAGGGTGACAGCGGAGCAATCCGAGCGAGCGTAGGATTGCGGAGCGCCATAGGGCCAGTGAGGCCCTCTGGAGAAGTTAGCGACCGAAGGGAGCTAAGTTCAGCCAGGAGGGCAGCCTTGGGGTCGCTCCCAGACACATTGGAGAGGAGGTGATAAAAGGAGCAACTAGCAGCCTGATCAGAGTCGGTTCTTTAAACCTTTTACCAGGAGGAAGGATGAAGAAGATTACACTTCTCTTGTTTATGGTCATTGGGCTCTTTGGGTTGGTCAGCTCCTCTTTGGCTTCGCAGAGGGTTGTGCTGGCCGAGCTCATTGCCCACATTGGGTGACCATACTGTCCCAGCGCAGAGTTGGGCTTCAGCCAGTTGGCTGATAAGTATGGCAAAGAGGAGCTTGCCCTCCTTATCTATCATGTCTACGATGGTTTGGCTACCAGTGAGACAGAGGGACGCTACACCTGGTATGGGCAGACAGGCTATCCTTCTGCCTACTTCGACGGAGGAGATAATGTACTAGGCGGCCTCCCACCTGGGGGGAATATGTTTCCATACTATGACCCCATTGTAAGCGACCACCTCACCTTACCCAGTCCGATAACCATATGGGCCAGCCAGGCCATCGTCGGAGATCAGGGAAGGGTAAGGGCTGACATCGCTCTGACGGACACCATCACAGAGAGCAATGTGGTGATTCAGTTCGTCCTCTGTGAAGACTCGGTCTACTACGGGGGGAAGTATTATCGATTCGTGGTCAGGGATATGTTGCTTTCAGAGAGCCTGAGCATTTCCTCCCCAGGGGACTCAGTTGAGGTGGAGCGTGACTTCACCGTTAGCGAGGACTGGGACCCAGATCATTTATCTGTTGTGGTCTTCGCTCAAAGCAACACCACCAAGGAAGTCCTCCAGGCAGCCAGTGCCGTCCCTGAACCTGGAATCACCCTATCCATAGACCAGGTTGGGGAAGATATAGTATTCGCCCAGGAGGGGGATACCCTAGCCATTTTCAACTTTTCCGAGGAAGAATTGGACAGTCTCACGGTTATAGGATATCCTAATATGCTCCCTCCGCAGAGAAGCCCAGGAGACTTATGGGTTTACCGGTCATTTATGATTCTTCCTTATCCGGACACAGCTAACTTCGTAGCCACGATGACCTTAATCTATGACCAGGCTGAATTCGATAGCTCCGGATTGCCCACTGAGGGAAGCCTGCAGCTTTACAGGTTTAATGGTTATGGCTGGGTCGCCCAGGGTGGTGAACCTGACTCGGTGACTAACTCCATTACTTTAAGTGGTGTTACTGAGTTTTCCCCTTGGGCCATCTCAGACTCCAACTATGTGGTAGAAGTCAACCCAGCTTGGAGCTGGGGGAGAGTTCCTGGTCCCTTTCTACTATCCCAAAACTATCCCAACCCGTTTAACTCCACCACCCTCATTCGTTACTACCTGCCTGCGGTTGGCGGTCAGCAACCTCGGGTCAGCCTAAAGATTTACAACATTTTAGGTCAACCAGTGAGGACGCTGGTGGAGATGGAACAGGCGCCAGGCGCCTACTCAGTGGTTTGGGATGGAAGGGATACCACGGGCAAGGGAGTCTCCAGTGGGATCTACATCTATAAGCTGCAAGCCGGGGGGGTCGTGGAGACGAGGAAAATGATCCTATTGAGGTAAGCATCCCGCAGGCTACGCTTATTGGGGTCAGGCTGAAAAATGATTATAACTACTGTCCCACACCTACTACTTCAACCCTTATCTCCTCGCTTTTTTTGATATTCATACGATCTTCTGCCAAATTCGTCGACAAAATCCCATTTTTCAGTCTGACCCCCACGGTTTATTGTTTATATCTTAACTTTTGATCGGAGGAGATGAAAAAGATGAAAAGCACAATTTGGAGTATAGTCTTAATGGGTTTAATACTCTGCGGGTGTAGTAAAGACACCAAGAAAATTTATGAGCCAATCCCACAGCTCAAGGACGTTACTCCACCAAAGGTGGAAATAACTTCACCAAAGGATGGAGAAATTTTCTATCTAAATCCCTACTGTTGCGGGATACCTCGTGTCTATGTGGCTCTACAATTTACTATAAGGGATAAGGATGGGCTAATTAAGTCTATCTATGTGAACGGTGAGAAACAAAACCACAATGATTTAGCAACTGGAGAATATGAGGGCTTTGTGGGTTATGTATACACCGCCGAGCACCAAATCCAATATACGGTAGAAGCTTATGATCACGCTGGAAATATTGGACGAGATTCAGTGCGCATATATGTGAAGAGATCTGAGTGAGATATAAGTAGTCAGCTAAAATTAATTTCATATTTTGTTCCATAGTTGCATACCACATTCTCAATGTATCTCACCAGATAGGGCCACCCCTTGTAGGCCCACCATTCTATCCATTGGTACTTCATAAAGCGCCAAAGTATCTCGATGAGATTCAATTGAGGAGAATACTTGGGAAGATGAAATATCTCCAAGTTCTTGCTTCGCCACTCAGAGACCTTCTCTGAAATTGCGGCACTTGTGTGAAAGGAAGAGTTATCCATTACGACTACAGTCTTTCTTCCAGATTGAGGCAGCAAGCAATGACTAATTTACTGTCCACAGCTCCTTCTGTAGTGTAGGCAATCAAACCTTGCTTTTGACTCAAGAATCCCAGGATGCTTAGCCGCTTTGGGCAACTGGATTCAACCTGAATAGCTTTGCCTTTTTTCTGCCAGGCATGGAGTCAGCACTTTTCGCTGCAGGATGGAAAAATAAATTTCCACCTGGTTTAACCAACTTGCATGAACCGGTAAATGTACTAAAACGATATTAGGCCATCTGTGCTGTAATCTATCAATTGAAGGTTGCCCCCTATGAGAAGAACCATTGTCGACAATCCAAAAGACTCGTTTCGCAGAGCAATAAGGCTCTTGCTCCATCACATCGTCCACCAGGCGATCAAAAGATACAATCTTAATCGTTGCGAGTTTGTAATGTTATCAGGCGACAAGGTTGATCTTTGAAAGAACCTTCATGAGATGT
>JAOZPP010000085.1 GCA_029932675.1 bacterium | reverse complement strand
TAGCTAAATTCTTAGGCTGTTGACGCTAAATAGAAAAGCGAAAGTCGGGTTAAAGATCATCTGACCAGTTCTCAACTAAAGGTGAAACCTAAATCAAATAACATTGCTGGCCTGCAGTTGGCTGACTTAATTGCTTATCCAAGTTACAAGCGGATGTTGTTTCAGAAAGGCAGGATTGAGAAAGTCGGAAGGTTTGGAGAACAGATCGTCAATATTTTGGAAGGCCAGAAATATTACCGAGGGGTATCCAATCGGCTTTGGGGGTATGGTAAGAAATGGCTTCCCTGAAAATAAAAAACCCCGCCGAAGCGGGGCGATGGCTGAACCATCCACCTCCAAACACGTTGGATTATTTTAAATATAATCTTTTCCATAGCGAAAGTCAAGCCTTTTTTGCGGTATTCCGAAAATTAAAACAGATGTGGTAAGTGGTCTATGAAAAAGCAGATAAAGAGCCATTCATTATTACTGTCTATCCATTAAAAAAGAAAAGTTGGAGGTGACGAACCTTGAAAGTGAGATACGATAGAGAAGCTGATGCAGCTTTGATTCAGATGTCGTCAAAAAAGCCTGATGGCGGTGTTGAGATAGCAGAAGGGGTTATTCTTCATACTACAGCAAGTAACGAGATTGCCGCAATAGAAATCCTTGATGCCAGTAAGAAGTTTCCTATTAAAATGCTTTACAGGCTTGAGATGACCCCTGTGGAGGTTTAATAAAGTTAACGGTTGAAGTACCTGATAGAATCGTCTCTCCTCGTCCCACCCAAGGGCGGGCAAGACATAGAGAAGGCGAGAAGCGTGTAATCGGATGCTTCCGGGAATAGCTGCCAAATGACTTAAGATCGAGCAATAAAGCCTCGTTGTCTTCGAGACCTATGAAAATAAACGAAGCAATTCTAACTGGGGTCACGTAAACAGTAAATATATTGGAGTTGCAGTCATCGGCTAGAAAGGTTATTTCAAGGGGACGGTGAAAAGATAGGTGCAGGCGGAGAAGGACGAAAATTCCCCCAATTAAGGAACGAGGTGAGAAACTGAGTGCTCAACACCTCTTGCCCTTCTTATCCATGAGAAGGGATTGAGGGCTTGGGTATACGTACCAAGGGAACTTTACAAGGAGGATCAATGAGGGTGCCTGCTCTATATGTTTCGGAATTGGCTTTACTCCTCTCTTTATGCTGGCTCCTATTGGGGACAATAACTTATGGAGAGTTTACCAACTCGGGAGTGGAGGACGTGGATGAGATGCTTCGAACAATGGTGGAAAGGTTCAAGGGGAAGATCAACGATGATCTCTCAATGATCGTTCAGCTTGATATGAGGGATAGTAAGGAATCCTGGCATGTGATTGTGGAAAAGGGAAGAAAAGTTACCCTCGGCAAAGGTCCGCACCCAGGAGCCCATTTCTCCTTTGTCACTACCACCGATACGCTGAGGCTTATCTACCAAGGAAAGATGACGGCAATGACGGCAGCAGGTAAGGCAAAAGGCTCCGATTATGCCCCTTTAGATGTCAAATTGGCGGAGGATGGGGAATTTACCCCGCTGGTTAGAACTCAACTTTACACCTTCCTTTACCACTTCTTCAACCCCTCGGTCCCGGAGAAGATCTCCTTGGGGGAAGAATTCTCCCGTCTTGTGCATGGTGGCCATGTCATCCCCTTATATTACCATCCCGGGTTCCGAAGTGGGTGGTATCTCTTGAAAAAGGGGGAGAGACTAAATGAGCCTGGAGATACCAATCCCTTCCCGCAGGCTTTCATCTTCATAGAGGGTGAGGGCTTCGCCAAGATCGGAACCATAACCACCAAAGTAAAAGCTGGTGAGTCATATTACATTCCGCCCAACTCAGATCATGTTGTCTGGACGGAAAGCGAGAAACCCTTAATTTTGATTTGGCTCGCCTGGGGGAAGGGAGCTTAGAACTGGCTTGGGGGAGATCTGGAAGTGCGCTGGCCACCTAGACCAGGGGATTCCAATTGTTTCAGTGACTTAATGGATTGAGCTTGGGAACAACCCAAGTTAATAGGCCTGGGAGGCTCTGAAATTTTGAGGCCAAGGAGAGAGCGATGAAAAACAGGGAACTCTCCGAGATCTTCGAGAAGATCGGTGATATCTTAGAGTTCAAAGGCGATAGTAGCTTTCGGGTCAATGCCTACCGCAAAGCGGCAAGGGTGCTCCAAGACCTCACCGAGGATATTGAGGTCATCCAGCGGGAGGGAAGGTTAAGATCCATCCCTGGTGTGGGGGAGGGGATTGCCAAGAAGATCGCTGAATACTTGGAGACCGGCAGGATGAGCAAATATGAGGAGGTGAGGAGAGGTATATCCGATGAGCTCATCAAGCTAATGAGCATTCCCGGGGTGGGCCCCAAGACGGTGGCCTTGGTACATGAAAAGTTGGGAATTGAGAATATAGAGGGCCTGGAGAGGGCGGTGAGGGAGGGTAGATTGAGGGATCTTCCTGGATTAGGGGCGAAGAAGGAGGAAAACATCCTCAAAGGGATAAAACTGCTCCAGGAGGCAGGTAAGAGGATCTCCATCGGGGTAGCCCTTCCGCTGGTGGAAAGGATTATGGATGGTCTAAAGAGGAGAGCAAAGGTAAAGCAGGTTTATCCAGCGGGCAGCCTACGTCGGATGAAGGAGACAGTGGGGGATATCGACATCCTCACCACCGGAGCCGAAGGGGGTAAGATAATCGAGGCCTTCACTTCCGCCCCTGGGGTAAAGGAGGTGTTAGCCTGTGGGGAGACGAAGGGGAGCATAATCGCCGAAGGGGGGATTCAGGTGGACCTCCGGGTAGTTCCTCAAGAGTCCTACGGTTCAGCCCTGCAGTATTTCACTGGTTCCAAAGCCCATAACATCCACCTGAGGGAGATAGCAAAGTCGCGGGGGATGAAGATATCAGAATATGGCATCTTTCGCGGGGAGGAGAGGTTGGGTGGAGAGAGGGAGGAGGACATTTACTCCATCTTAGGTTTAAGCTATATCCCCCCAGAGTTGAGGGAAGACCGGGGAGAGATAGAGGCCGCGCAAGAGGGGAAGGTTCCCCAGCTTGTCGAGGAAAGCCAGCTCAGGGGGGACCTCCACGTCCACTCCCAATGGAGTGATGGAACGGCTACCATCGAGGAGATTGCTCTGAAGGCCAAGGAGATGGGCTATGAATATATAGCCATCTGCGATCACTCCCAATCCCTGAAGTTTGCTGGAGGGGTCTCCGTGGAGGATATGGCCAAGAAGTTAGACCAAATAGATAGGCTGAACCGGGGGCTGAAGGGGATTAGGATCCTCTCCGGCACAGAGGTGGATATAAGGACAGATGGAACCTTGGACTACCCCGATGAGCTCTTGGAGAGGTTGGATTTGGTCATTGCTGCAATTCATACGGGATTTAAGCAACCAGAGGAGCAGATCACCCAGAGGATAATCTCCGCCCTGGAGAACCCCCATGTGGATATAATCGCCCATCCCACCGGGAGGCTCATCTCCAGCCGAGAGGCTTACAATGTAAACATGGGCGAAGTCCTCTCCAAGGCAGCGGAAACTCAAACTGCTTTGGAGATCAACGCTTACTATGACCGTTTAGACCTCAACGATGTGGGATGCAGAAGGGCTATGGAGTTAGGGGTAAAGCTCTCCATAGGCACAGATGCCCACCACCTTGACCAGCTCTGGATGGTTAGATTAGGGGTAGCTGTGGCCAGAAGGGGATGGGTTGGCCCCGAACAGATCCTGAACACTTGGCCGTTAGAGAGGCTTCTGGTCTGGCTGAAGAAAAGAAGTGGGTAAGAAGGTCTATACAATCGGGACGAGCAATCGGACTTGGAAGGAGTTCAAGGAATTGGCGAGCTCCTTTGGAGTAAGGGCTTTGGCCGATGTGCGCAGGTTCCCCCAATCCAGATATGAGCACTTTAAGAGGGAGAAACTGGCCCAGCTTTGCCAAAAGGAGGGTCTCGGATATCTCTACTTAGGTGAGAGCTTGGGTGGATACAGAACCGGCGGATATCAGGCCTATACGGAAACCAAGGAGTTTAAGGAGGGATTGGAGGGATTAAAAGCCTTTGCCTCCAGGCAGCCCACGGCAATCCTCTGTGCGGAAAGGTTTCCCTGGAGATGTCATCGGAAGTTCATCTCCATGAGGCTGGAGGAGAAAGGTTGGGAAGTGGTGCACATCATCGAAAGGGGAAAAGTTTGGATCCCCCAAAGGCGAGAAGAAAAACAGATCTCCCTGAGCATTTAGGAAAAAGGCCAAATTTGGGGAAACTCGATCCTAAGGTCCTGGCCAGGTTCCTGAAGAAGTTCTGCCCTCCTCACCCTCGGTTGGTGGTGGGCCCTCAAATCGGAGAGGATGCGGCAGTGATCGATATGAGTGATCGGTTCTTGGTGGTAGCTACCGATCCGGTCACCTTAACCACTAAGGAATTAGGGACTTATGGGGTGGAGGTAAATGCAAATGATGTAGCCGTTATGGGGGCAGAGCCGAGGTGGTTTTTGGCTACCCTGCTTCTGCCCCAGGTCAAGGGGGCCTCAAGGATGGCCGAGGAGATATTCTCCCAGATAAATAAGGCAGGCCAGAGACTGGGAGTTGTGCTCTGTGGGGGGCATACTGAAATAACCGACGGCATAGAAAGACCTATCCTTATAGGTCAAATGTTGGGAGAGGTGGAGAGGGATAAACTGGTTACCTCCGCGGGAGCCCAAGCCGGAGATCTTCTCCTCCTCACCAAGGGGATAGCCATTGAGGCCACGGCCATAATCGCTAAGGAAAGGCGGGGTGAGCTCAAGAACAGGTATGGGGAGGAATTTGTCCGGAGGTGTGAAAATTTCACAAGAGAACCTGGAATAAGCATAGTGGAAGAGGCCAGAATAGTGGTAAATGTCGCCCGCGTTCACGCTATGCATGACCCTACGGAGGGGGGGATAGCCACCGCGCTTTGGGAGCTCTCTTGGGCCTCTCAGGTAGGGATAAGGGTGGAGAGGGAATCCCTGCCCATTCTCCCAGAAACCGAGGTTCTCTGTCGAGAGTTTGGGCTTGACCCCTTGGGGATAATTGCCTCCGGTTCCCTCCTCATCTCCCTCTCTCCAAAGGATTCCCCTCAGGTAATGGCGGCACTGAAATCCAAGGGTATCCCCTCTACAGTCATTGGAAGGGTAGAGGGAGAAGAGGGGGTAAAGTGGAAGGGAGGAGGGGATCTTCCGCTCTTTCCTCAAGATGAGCTAACAAAGCTTTATGGTGGGCCTTAAAAATCGAAAAGAGATTAAAACAACTATGGAAGGGCTACACTATGGTGGGTTCAAAGATATCCCATACGGATCAGTTCTTTAAGATGGGACTCAACGGCCCCCTTACTCCATCCTAAGGCGGAGGATAAGCTCTGTGGATTATTGGAAATTTGAGGATTCCTTTGAATGAACTTGGCTAATTGCAGAAGTTTCTTGTATTTAGGACTGAACTTACCCTCTTTGAGGACCTCTTCCACCACCTCACTGGCAAACCTAAGGGCAAAAACCCCTACCTTGGGATCTGCACATTCCACGAAGAGATCATAACGATTCTCCGGCTTCCGATAGGCACAGGTAATACCACTACAAGATCTCATCTGGCCTAATGAACACTGGAGGTCAATAACCATGTGCTCAATGAGATGGGCTACATCAGTTGCTAAATCAACTTTTTTCAACCCAGGTTTGGGGCGAAAGGACGTGGAGAAACCATGTTCATTCTCACAACGGTGTTTGGTGAAGCTGGGAAAAAGCTCGGCGAGCTCCTCAATGTGGCCCTCGAGCCTCCTTTCCCCTAAACCGTTAGGGTCAATCTCTAAGGTGGCCTTTAACCTGGGGGATTGGGGAATAAACTTGGGGTTTAAGTGATCTACCTGGGGGAATCTCCCCCATTTTGTCTCCAATATTTTCATCATCTCTCTTTGTCCTCCATTCCCTATCCCATTAAAGCCGCAAAGTTTGTGCCAATTCAAACCGTATCGATCACTATCTAATGGACTCCTCTATCTGCTTGAAAAATAAAAACATAGATTAGCGGCACTTAATCATTGGGGGTAGTTCATATTTGAGAGGAGGGGGAAAGTTGTTTTATTGTGCAAGATTTTGCACAGATTGTTACCCTAAACAAAAGGGGGCCTCAAAAGAGACCCCCAGTCATTGTCTTATTAAGTAGGTTCGCCTATCACCAGTCCCACTTCGTGTCTTCCGTCTCCAAAGTCCCCTGCAGGACAACTTTATATTCACCGGTCTCCTTGTTGTAGGACTCTGCCCAACATTTAACATTGGTCGAACACTCTATCATCTGACCGATTTTATGAGTTAGGGTGCTGGGAGAAGTTGGTGACTTTTCGATAAGCTTGAAATCGTGCATCTGAAAACGGGGCATTCCGTTCACCTCCTTCCTGGGTATATTTTAAAAGGGAAGAAGGCCAAGTGAGATGTTCTGCTAAGATTATACTACTCCTCCCACTTGGTATCTTCCTTCTCCAGGGTGCCCTGGAGGACGATCCTGTACTCTCCGGTATCCGGATTTACAGAATCAACCTTGGCGCGCACATAAGTGGAGCAGTTGAGCATGGAGTTAATCTTGTTCCGCAGAGAATATGGAGAAGTGGGCGACTTCTCTATGCTGTCGAAATCATGCATATTAAATCTGGCCATCTACCTCACCTCCTTCCTAAGTCAATTTTTTATTCTAACCTACCGGAATATGTGCAGAAACGTCCACGGCCTCCTTCCCCCAAAATTACTCTTTCTCATCTAAGGAAAAACCACACTGAAATACTATTCTGTATTTCCCCTGGTTTTTGTCGGTTTCTAAATCTTTATAGTCCTCTTCCATCGGTTCCCCTTCCTTGGAATCTATGCACAAATGAACCACCCCCTTTATGTTTGAGAGAACTTCAAATGGAGAGAGTTAGCTAACCAAACCTCCAGAAACTGCCTTCTACCCTCTCTTCCCCCCCAGAGAGGCTTCTGGCCTCTTCCCTCTTTCCCACTCCAGAAAGGCTTCTGGCCGAGGCGATGATCCCCTTAGCCTCAGCTTGGTTAAGTCCTATCTTCAACAGATCTTCTTTGCTAGCTGAAGCCACTTTCCCGATAGTGTCAAATCCTCCAGCCTGCAGCTTCACTGCTGTCTTCTCACCTACTCCTTTAATCTGGGTTAAAGCCTCATCTGTCATATTCTCCTCCTTCTAACCCAAATCATTCATAAGACCAATGGATGGCTTCCGTTCCACCCGACTTAGGGGAATGGATCCCCTTTAGGTTTCCCTCCATCAAAGGCTCTTTTTTTCATCTCTAAGATTACACACTTCATAATGAGGGGGATAGACAGAAAGGGAGGGAAGGGGAGAGATTCCCCTTCCCTCTTTATCTCGGGTGTTATTTAAGCAGAACCATCCTGCGGGTGAAGGTAAAGGACCCTGCTTCCATCCTGCAGAAATAAACCCCGCTTCTCAGGTCCCCCGCATCCCAACCGATCCTATAATTTCCAGGCTGTTGCTCTCGGTCCACGAGGATAGCAACTCTTTCCCCTAAAATGTTGTACACTTCAAGCCGCACCCAGCTTGGGCGGGGGATGGAGTACTCGATCTGGGTAAGGGGATTGAACGGGTTGGGGTAGTTCTGGGATAAAGAATATGTCTGAGGAAGTTCGGGGCCCATGCGGCGAATTGGCACCTCCTCGTAGAAGAATGAGCATGAGTCACAATCATTCGCTGGATTAGAATCTTCAGCAAAATGTGCACAGAGAGTGGCAATGACCGAGTAAGACGCAGTATCCTCAGAAAACACTTCCAAATCCATATGCAGGGTAGCCCCTGGCAATAGACTAGGAACAGTGAAGAGGGTGGTCTCCTCAACTGTTGAATTATGCCTCAATCGACCGATAACCTGGATCTCTTCCGCAGTAACATTGCCGAAGTTGATAAGATCGATAAACGCCGTATCTGGTTGGTTGCGGTATACTGTGTCCGGACAAGAGACGACCTCAATGCCCACATCGTATATTATCCCCCGTCCAGAGACATCAACCGTCTTATCCACATCATTGTTGATTATCTCAATCGAGCCTGTGTAGCTATGCGTATCCGGGGGAGCAAAAGTTACAGTGACCACCGCGCTGTCATTGGGTTCAATGGAGTATGAGGTATCACTCACCGTATAAGCCTCGGGGGGATTGATATCAGTAACCTCTAATGTGGCACCCCCTATATTATGAATGGTGAAGGACAGATCTTTGGACCCACCTACCTCCACATCCTCAAAGGCCAAGGAGGTGGGATTGACCACTATCTTGGGCACTGGCCGCGGGGTTCCCTTTCCAACCACCAACACAGTTCTGAACTCAGCGTTGTTATAGATGCTGACCACACCTATATAGGTAAAGGTGTCCGGAGGGGTGAAGGTGACCGAATCAACCAAACTATCACCTGGGGCAATAGTTGTCGAATTCACATTCCCCGAGTATGCCTCAGGGTAGGTAGTGCTATCAATCACCAGGACGGCATTGCCATCGTTGTAAAGGGTCAAGGGCAGAGTAAAGCTTTGGCCCAAAGTTACCTCCCCGAAGTCAAGGGATTCGGGTTCCACCCTTATGGCTGGTGCTATCCCCGTACCGCTAAGGGAGACCGTTACCAGATGGTCGCTATTGAAGATGCTCAGGCTCCCCATTTCATCCTGGTTAACATCCGGGGTAAATGTGACGTTAACCTCCGTGGTATCTCCTGGGCCAAGGGTGTCAGGCCCGGTGAAGTCCGTGGTAAAGACGGAGTTAGTGCTGGAGATGCTATCGACCGCAAGAAACCCTCGACCAGCATTGAGTATATAAAGCTTTAGGGAACTGGAAGAACCCACCTCGACGCTATCGAATGCCAGCGCCCCTGGATAGACGGTGATAGATGGTATCCCTATCAGCGTAAAATCGACTGTGGTGTCGCTGGAGACCGTCACAGTAGCGGTGTCTGGGTAATAGCCAGTATGGGTGGCAACTACCTCATAAGTTCCCCCGGAAACATCGGAAATGGAATAGGCTCCATGAGCGTTGGTAGTGTCACAGAGGGAGCCAATACAAACCACACTTCCACTGGAATCCACGGGGTTGTCTGCGAGTCCCACTGTCCCGGAAATTGTATAGGTAGTGGGAGGAATGAGACTGGAGACATTAGGAGTGCTATCCATCGTCTTCATCGCAAAATAATAGTCCCCTTCAGGCAGCCCAACAACGGTTGCCGTCCCCGCAGAGGGCGTAGGGGTTACTCCCCCCTGGAAATCGGCGTTTGCCAACAAGGTGGCATCCTCCCACTCAGCCTCATTGTCTATAGGACTTGTTGAATATTTAAAGAGACAGGTTACCGCACCACCACCTGGATCGCTCCAGGTTAAGGTAATGGTAGAATCCGTTGCGCTAGGCGTGGCCACCAGATCGCTCACTGCATCAGGGGGAATAGTATCCGCGGGGTTGATTGCCCCGTCGATGTGATAAGTATTCAGATCCAGGATATGGTCCTTGGAGTCATTGATATCCTGGTAAACAGCGCTAATTATCGTGAAATAAGCCTCGGTAGATGTGGTAAAGTCGGATTTGGTCCTAATGGTTATCTCTGCCAGAAGCCCATCGCCATTGGCCCCATCTGAGGTGGTATCGTTGGCGTAAGCAACGGATAAGGTGTCTCCAGAGAGCTTGTAAACCGGAGCAACTGCACCGTCTAAAATATTAGGTTCAAAAGTAATAGCACCTGCAAATGCAACACTTAGATAATCGACTTTGCTCGTGTCTATCACTAAGTCGAACTCAAAGCATTTGAGGGCAACGACATCGTGGGCGTAGACATCTATCCTGACCGGTTGATCGGGACCTACCCCTGTCGCAATATTCTCTCCATCATCGCCGCTTGTCGTCGAGTTGAAGTCAATCGTGATGCCCGCATGGGTGTTAGACCCGGCGAGGACAGCACCTGAAGAGAGCAGTAAGAAGAGTAAGGCGATGATGAAAGAACTTAGTCTTATCCTTTTTCTCATTTCTCCCCTCCTTCTAAAGGGACTTTAGGATTATTTCCTCTCCTACTAATTCATTATTTTCCAAATAATTAACCACTGAAAATCCAATCAATTAGACTAGATTCACCTAAGAAAAACAGCTTCCTAATTAAAACATTTTAGAAGATCATTAACAAATACTTGGGATTGTTACCTCTTAACTTTGAAAACCATAGATTCAAAAACCAAAGGAGCGGAGGCGAAGCTTAAAAAGTTTAGGAAAGGGGCCGAGCAGGGAGCTTGGCCAAGCTCCCTGCTCGGTTAAGCACTACCTTACTTAAGCAGCACCATCTTCTTGATGGAGTTGAACTCCCCAGCGTTCAGCTTATAGAAGTAGACACCGCTGGCTACTGGATGGCCACCATTGTCGGTTCCATCCCATACCACCGACCTGTATCCAGCCCTCTGCCAGCCATTGACCAGAGTGGCTATCTCTTGCCCCATTATGTTGTAGACCTTCAACTCTACCTTGCTGTCTTTGGGCAACCCATAGATGATCTGAGTTGTCGGGTTGAATGGGTTGGGATAGTTCTGGTTTAAGCTGTAGACCCTGGGAATTAGGTCCCCGATATGGAATCCGCCAACCCCAGTTGGAGAAGGAATCTCGTCCTTAGTGCCGTTGACATCCATAAAAATGATGTCATCCAGCTTCAGATTAGCCTCCTTCCCCTCCATCCTGAAGTTGATCCGGGCAATGATCCCAGCGCCTTCTGGTGCAGTCTCCTCGGTGGCCCCAGCGATTACATTGGCCAGTTTCAGCTCACCGGCAGTAGAGACGGAGAGCAGAACCGGAGTTTCCCCACCTCGGCTGGTCAACAGATCCCCACCGTTGGCCTTGAGGAAGGTCAACTGGTTAGGATCATAGTTCAAGGTGAACTCATATCCAGCTAGGTTATTCACCTTGTTGGCCGAGATCTCCACCACCAGTTCATCGGGAGCAGAACCAGGGACTGTCTGAATGGTCACACGAGCATCCGCATTAGGTCCATGGGCCAACTGAGCTGGTGTCCCTTCGTGCCAGTGATCGGCCATCACCGAGAGGTCGCTGACATCGATGTAGCCATCAGCAACCAGATCATAGAGGTTATCCCAGCCAAGGGCAGTGTCGTCGATGTGCCAGTTATCCGCCAACAGGGATAGATCGCTGACATCAACGTAGCCATCAGAAGTGAAGTCAGCTATTTGGCTGTTGTCGGCGGCATAAGCCCCCTCGGTATTGGAAACCTCGGAGAGGTTGGAGCCATCATAGGCATAGACCGTGTAGTCATAGGTTGTGGGGTAGTTCTCCGGAACAGCATCGGTATATTGGGCCTCGCCAGCCGGAACTGTACCCACCTTAACGCCATTCCGATAGATCCAGTATTCGGAGACGCCATATACGGCAGGGAAGATCCCCTCCGCTGGTCTCACTATGCCATCGGAGGAAGAAAGGTCCCAGCTAACCGTTATGCTCCCGCCTCCATCAGCCGGAGTATCCATAGCCCGGACAAACTGGGCAGCCGTGGGTGGAATGTCATCCACAGACATTACGGAGTCCTCGGCCGAAATGGCATAATAGGTGTTATCCCCGATCACCCGGGCATAGAGCACCCTGAACCAACTCCACTCAGAATCTGCCAAGGTAGGAACCACCGCATTGTAGATTCCATCATCGCTTCCCGCCTTCAGATCCAACACATCATCCCAGTCAGTGGACTTGGCCACTATCTTCCTCTGTATTTTGTATACCCCACCAAGCTCATCGGCAGATCCGGTGAAACTGATCCTCACCCTGGTTCCCTGATCGTTCCCGATGTCGTAAAGGCTGTCGATAGTCGGGGAGGCCAGGGTAGCGGCCAGAACGGTGATCGGATCGGAGACACCGAAGTAGCTCAAGTCATTATGCTTGGTCACCGTAATCTGAAGTGTAGTGGTCGGGTTGTCCGCGGTTACCTGGTAGGCTGTGGCCCCGGTGATTCGCTGGGTACCACTGGGCAGGTTTACCCCTAACTCGTCGGTGCTGAAGTCAATCCAGTAGGAGTTGGCGGTGATGGTGTTATCATAGACGTCCTGAGGATAGACAGTAAGGGTGAATGGGGTTCCGGTATAGATGGGGGTAGACTGGGCCACCACGGCGAAGGAGTCCAGAGAGCCAGGAGTCCAGGTGAGATTAGATGTACTCTGGCTAGTAAAGGTAGTTAGTGAACTGGTGTCAGTGAGGGTAATGTTGGCCACCTCAGCGTAGGTGCTCTTCACCATTATCTGGAAGTAGCCACCCGTCAACACAGTATCCGGCAGATAGGCACCGGTAGCGCTCTCCGTTAGGCTATCTGTCTCACCCGTCCCAGCCCACCAGAGCCGGCTGCTATCTGCACTGCCATTATAAGTGAAGGCAAGTCCGTGAGAATGGTAGCTGAAGATCTGGTTGTCGTTAGCATCGTAAGGATAGATGGTAAGTGTGATCCAGTTGTTTACAGTGGTGGTCCGGCTCGTAGGACTATAGGTGATGGTGAAGTGATCAACCTCACCCGCGGGAACTATCATAAGGGCGAAGGTGTCTGCTACGGAGTTTGCCACCGCGATGATTGTATCCCACTTGGCCACGGTGAGGGTATCCTGCGCCCTATAGGTCTTGCCCCTGGTCACCCCAAAGACCCTGGGCCAGAGCGAGTTTATCGTGTCGGTCGTAGTTGCGGTATAGAGAGTCCCAATATCGGCATGCATATTCGTCCAAGAGGTATCACTGGGCGGGCTAATGGTGAAATCCATCACATTGCCAAACTCGTCATAGTAGTAAAAGGTCAAGTTTGTAGTCTGGCCAGCAGAGATGGTACTGCCCTCAGAGGAGGATATGGAAATGGAGGTAATATTCGTTCCCCCATTCTTTGCCTCCAAGGCAATGGTCTTGGTGGCCGTAGCTCCACCTACAGCAGCGGTAGCCGTTAAGGTAACCAACTGGGCAGTAGTGCCAGCTTGATAGGTTCCTGTAGCTGCACCATTGGCATCTGTGGTATCGGCCCAGGCAGCAAAATCGCCGTAGTTCCCTGTACCGCTCAGCGAGTAGTTGATCAC